>DATHNB010000084.1:0-10313 GCA_035486495.1 Ferruginibacter sp.
AGAGAACAAATATTTCAACCGCTTGATCTGGATGTTGCCCAACGGACAATTCGGTTATTACGACAAGCGTCATCTTTTTGCATTTGGAAAAGAAGATGAACACTATACAGCAGGCAACAAAAGACTAATAGCTTCCGTAAAAGGCTGGAAAATCAATTTGCAAATTTGTTATGATCTGCGGTTCCCTGTTTGGTCTCGTCAACAATCAACGGAAGTACAACCTGAATTTGATGTATTAATTTATGTTGCCAACTGGCCCGAAAAAAGAAATCATGCCTGGAAAACTTTATTGTGTGCAAGAGCAATAGAAAACCAGTGTTATGTTATCGGCGTTAACAGAGTTGGTGAAGATGGAAATAATATTTATCACAGCGGCAATAGTTTAGTGATCGATCCATTGGGAGAGGTACTATATCATATGAAAGACCTCGAAGATACCTTTACCATTACTTTAGAAAAAGAAAAATTAGAGAAAGTAAGAACGCATTTTCCGTTCTGGAAAGATGCAGATAAATTTGGCTTGTTATAAATTATTTTGTCATTGATTGCCTGATCAGTTCCTTTGTATAAACCATTTTTCTATCAATCCCTTTTCTTACATTATCAAGTGTTGGCGTAACAATAATATCCGGCGCAACGCCATGACCATCTTTAACTACATGATCATATTGAACCATTCTAAATAACGGTAATCGTACACGCAGTTTAGTATTTGGCAATGTTATTTCAGGAATCATGATACCGTTATTTCCATACCAGCCGCCACCAGTTTCTTCTCCTACTAATTTTACATTAGACTGGCCTTTTACAGCATTACAAAATAGTGTTGAGGCAGAAAAAGTAGTTCCGCTTATCAGCACATATAAATTGCCATTAAAATGATTCCTCGTTTTCGGATGATAAAAATGCCGGTTATAAAACCCGTAATGATATTTACCATCGGCATGTTTTCTGGTAAGAAATAATAAACCTATATTATTTATCCAACTGTGTCTTATATATTTTCCATAAGGTTTTAATGATTGAGCAATAGCGTAAGTACTATCTGCAACTTTGAAAGAAGTATTACGCAAATATTTAGTTAATAAAACATACATATCAATGTCACCGCCGCCATTGATCCTCAAATCAAGTATTACGTTCTTGATCGAGTCTTTTTTAATTTTCCTAAATGAACTTCTGACAAATTTACCTAAATGCCTTCCGCCGCCTTTACTAAAAGTATTTAATGTAATAATAGCTGTATTGATAGAACTATCAATAGCCATTGATCTAAAACTATTAATGTATTGTTTTCTTAATTCTTTTCTTGGTATTTTTTTCGATGCCTTTATTGATGCTTCCCATTGTTTTTCACTTTGTACACTATCCGGCAAAAGATTGTATAACGGCAATAAGGTCGTTTCTTCTATTCCCGAAGTATCAATATACCCTACCCGATAATTTTTATAGATGCCATATATGTTGCGATGAAAGTATGGAAAATTAACGCTCAACCGAATATAATTAACGTTTTCAGCATATCCATCCATGGGCAAATAATCAAACATTTGCTTTATCATTTCCCTATTGGTAATGCCGTTTATAGATGTGATAAGTGTCCCATTTTTTATAATAGAATCGTTTGTGTTAAGATTCTTTATAACCACCATTGTATCATCCCATATTTTCATATATAAGGGAAAAGATGGAATTGTTTTTTTTGCAATGAATTGACTCCAATCCTTACTCATGATAAAGCTGGTATGTCCACAATGAATTTTATTAGTTAGAGGAGCCAGTACCTGCCAGCCGAATTGCTGTTCTGTCATTGAGTCTTCAATATCCTGATAGTAGGTATCAAAATAATAATCCACACTATCTTTTGGTGTGTACCAATAAAGTGAAGGATGTTTTTTTTCAAGGATATTTCTCAGTAAAGTATAATCTTGTTGTAATTGTTGCCGTGTATATCTTTTATCCGGATTATAGCTTTTATTAATGGTACTGCATGAAGAAAAGCAAATTGCAATAACAATAAATAAATAAAAGACTCTGGCCATAACTAAAATTAAAAACTAATTGTTATACCCCAATAAATATTATCCTAAATGGTTCCAGCCCTGTGCAACTAATTTATGTTTATTCCCGCCACGTGTTAAAAGATTTACGCCCTCTGCGGCTTCTGTCATATAACCAATAATGCTGATCTGGTCATTCTTTACAATTTTTTCATAATCGCTTTGCGGAACGGTAAACAATAATTCGTAATCTTCGCCACCACTTAAAGCACAAGCGGTAGGGTCCAGCTCCAATTTATAGGCAAATTGCCTTGCATCTTCATAAATAGGAATTTTATCTTCATACAATACACAACCGACTTCGCTTTGCTTGCAAATATGAAGGATCTCGCTACTCAATCCATCGCTGATGTCCATCATTGCTGATGGCTGAATTTCTTTTTCAGCAAAAAATTCAATAATATCTTTTCTTGCTTCCGGTTTTAGTAAGCGACCAACGATATAAGATTGGTCTTCCAGATCCGGCTGTGAACCTGTTTCTGCAAATATTTTTTTCTCTCTTTCTAAAATTGTTAACCCTAAGAATGCGCCGCCTAAAAATCCGCTCACACAAAGCAGGTCGCCTTTTTTCGCCGTACTTCTTTTTACAAATTTATCCTGTGCTACTTCTCCAATTGCTGTTACAGAAATTACAAATCCTTTTTGAGAAGAAGTGGTATCGCCGCCAATCAGATCAACATTGTATTTGTCACATGCAGCGTAAATCCCTTCATAAAATTCATCCATTGCTTCTAAGCTAAAACGGTTACTAAATGCAATGCTAATTGTTATCTGTGTTGGCGTTGCATTCATTGCATAAATATCGCTCAGGTTCACTATTACACTTTTGTATCCTAAATGTTTAAGAGGAGTATACATCAAATCGAAATGAATGCCTTCGATCAACATATCGGTAGTAATAACAGTTTGTTTGCCAAAATGATCAATCACTGCGGCATCGTCTCCTACACTTAAAATTGTTGAAGCATTTTTTGTTTCATTGTTTTGAGTCAGATGATCTATTAATCCGAATTCTCCCAAAGATGCTATTTCTGTTCTTTCAGTACTCATATGTATAGTTGTATAATTCTCTATTGATGTTAATTATTACTCAGACGGGAACCGTCAGACCAATTTCGAATATATCTGACGATCGCCGTCTGACATAACCTGTTTTAAATATTACAATTGTATTCTATTATTTATCACATCTAACAATTGGTTATGGAGTTTTCCATTGCTTGCCACAATATGTGGTTGATAGGGAGAATAATAATTACCTGCAAAATCTGTTACCATGCCACCGGCTTCTTCAACAATTAAAAATCCTGCGGCGCTATCCCAAGCATTTAGACTGTGTTCGTAAAACGCATCAAATCTTCCGGCTGCTACCCAACAAAGATCTAAAGCCGCACTGCCTAATCTTCTTACAGGAATTCCTTTTCTTATCAATCTTTCAAAAACCTGTAATGGACCATTTGGCATATCTAAATATGTATATGGAAAACCTGTAACCAAGCAACTTTTTGCAACATTATCATTGCTACTTACGGAAATTTTCTTATCATTTAATGTTGCCCCATAACCTTTTTCTGCAAAGAAAAATTCGCCCATTATCGGATTATAGACTGCCCCCATTATCATTTTACCTTTATGTTCCAATCCAATGCTGATACAACAAATAGGAATACCATTGGCAAAATTAACCGTACCGTCGATTGGATCTATGATCCATTTATATTCACTATCCATTACTACCTCTCCAGCTTCTTCGCTTAAAATAAAATGATCGGGATAAGCGGTTTTGATTGTTTCAATAATCACTTTTTCTGATGCGTAATCCGCTTCAGTAACTAAATTGTTGAAGCCTTCTTTGTTAGAAATTTTAAAATTTCCATTAAAAAACCGTTGTAATTCTTTTGCGCCCGCTTCTGTCGCTTTAATTAGCGTTGATTTTAACATGTTGCAAAGATAAGAAACCTCGCCTTTAGGTGTTAATTTCGTAGCACAAACCTATCGTCATTGCAATTATCAATTATCATAGTCAATTACAACGTTCAATACTTTTTAGAACAATGTCTTTATTCGGTAACAAAAGCCTGTGCAAATATTGATGCGGAAATTTTTGTTGTCGATAATAATTCTACTGATGACAGCAAAAACTTTTTTTCTGATAAATTTTCATCCGTGCGATTTATATGGAACATAGAAAATATTGGTTTCGCAAAAGCCAATAATCAAGCGCTTGAATTGTGTAGTGGAAAATATATATTATTTCTAAACCCCGATACGATCGTACCGGAAGATTGTTTTAGCAAGTGTATCAATTTTCTTAAATCAAACATACAAAGTGGCGGACTTGGAATTAAAATGATCGATGGTACAGGTGATTTTTTAAAAGAAAGTAAACGCGGGTTTCCCACACCGTTCGCTTCTTTATATAAATTATGTGGGTTGGCGAAAGTATTTCCGACTTCCCCATTATTTTCCAGATATTATCTTGGCCATCTTAATGAAAATAGAAACCACGAAGTTGATGTATTGGCGGGAGCTTTTATGATGGTGCCTAAAAAGGTATTAGATACTGTTGGTTCTTTTGATAAAATTTTTTTTATGTATGGAGAAGATATTGATCTCAGTTATCGCATACAAAAATCTGGATTTAAAAATTATTACTTTGCTGATAGTACCATTATTCATTTTAAAGGCGAAAGCACAAATAAATCAAGCGTAAAATACCTGCAGCATTTTTATAAAGCCATGCATTTATTTTCCAAAAAACATTATGATTTTACCCAATCTTCTATCGTTTATTTTTTGATCAGGATTTTAATCGCCATCAATGCGATAAAAACTAGTATTAAAAAAATAGCCGCTGCAATTTTTTTAAATTCCGGTATTATCAAGAAAAATGAACCTAAAAAAAGATTAATTGTTGCTAACGAAAACGAGTACCATAAAATAATTGACCTGTTAAAAAAAGCGGGAGCCAAATTGAATGTTTCTGCAAGAATCGGGTTACATAATTCGGGAAATACAACAGCACTTGGTTCTTTAAGTATGTTACCCTCGTTGATACCGAGGTATTCAATCGAAGAAATTATTTTTTGTGAAGGCGAAGTATCTTTTAAAAAGATCATAAGCTCAATGGAAGAATGTTCATCCTTAGGCGTCGAGTATATGCTTCATGCTTCAGGAAGTTGCAGTATAATTGGCAGCAATAATAAAAACTCAGAGGGTACATTTATAGTGCCGAAAAAAAAATAGCCGCCCCAAAAGGAGCGGCCGTTTATTACTAACTAACCCACTTAAAAAAACCTTCTTTATTACGCGGCCGCCATCTCCACAATTTTGGCTCTGATTTTTGTTTCAATTTCTTTGGCCATTTCCGGATTATCTAACAATAATTGTTTTACTGAATCTCTTCCTTGTCCTAATTTATTTGCATCATAACTAAACCAGCTTCCGCTTTTTTGTACAATACCTAACTCAACGCCCATATCAATAATTTCTCCCACTTTAGAAATTCCTTCTCCGAAGATGATATCAAACTCTGCCTGGCGGAAAGGTGGTGCTACTTTATTTTTTACTACTTTGACTTTTACACGATTGCCAATTGCTTCATCGCCATCTTTTATTTGTGCCATGCGACGAATATCTAATCTTACCGAAGCATAGAATTTTAATGCGTTACCGCCGGTTGTTGTTTCAGGGTTACCAAAAACTATCCCGATCTTTTCTCTTAACTGATTGATGAAAATGCAACAGCAATTTGTTTTAGAGATAGTTGCAGTTAGTTTACGTAATGCCTGACTCATTAATCTTGCATGTAACCCCATTTTACTATCACCCATTTCGCCTTCTAATTCACTTTTTGGAACTAGTGCAGCTACTGAATCTATTACTACTACATCTACAGCACCTGATAATATTAAACGGTCGGCAATTTCCAAAGCTTGTTCTCCATAATCAGGTTGAGATATTAATAAGTTATCTATATCAACGCCTAATTTTTGTGCATAATTACTATCAAAAGCATGTTCCGCATCTATAAAAGCACACATGCCACCTTTCTTTTGTGCTTCTGCTATAACGTGTGTTGCGATGGTTGTTTTACCACTACTTTCCGGGCCGTAGATTTCTATTACTCTTCCTCTTGGTAATCCACCAATGCCTAATGCAACATCTAATCCTAATGATCCTGTTGAAATTACTTCTTGTTCTATATGTGGCTTATCGCCCATTATCATTACCGATCCTTTGCCGTAATCTTTATCGATTTTATCCATCGTTAATTTTAGGGCCTTCAATTTTTCTGCGTTGCTCATTTGTCTTAGTTTTTTAAAGTGATGTATCTGGTTTTGCGTTGTAAATTTAAACTCCGACACAAAGATAATAGGTTTCTTTTATCAACACTAATTTATTTAGCATTTTTTAGTAAATTTTTTAGTTTATATTAAACTTCTTCGATTTTCAAGCTGAAAAATGCGGTAAGATCTACTCGCTGAAAAAATTATTGCTGGTAAAATACAGCAAAACATGATCCCTTAGAAAGTTTTCCTGCTCAAATAAATTGAATGCAGGTAGAGGTTTAACTAATTTAAAATGTGGCCATCCTTCATCATCATGACCTTCGAGTGCATAGTAACCACTTTGTGCTAAAAGGGTGCAGACTGCTATGTGCATTAGATCCTGCTTTTGTTCTTTAGTATATTTTTGTTGGCCTGTACCTAGCTCCTGTACGCCTATTAAGAATAATATGCCATCCATTTCGGGTTTTATACCGTAGGCCTCTTTTAGTTGAATGCGAAGCTTTAACCACCTTATCTGTAAATCATCTTGTTGCATGGTGCAAAGTTAATTGATTGATTTGAGGTTTTTTAAACCACTGAGACACTCAGTACACAAGATTCACTGAGTAAAGAATTTGTCTGAATTGGGATTCGTCCGATTAATGGATTTTAGGATTTACAAATGCAAGGATGCAACTATATAATTAAAACGAAAAACTATTGATTCACCAACTGCCCTTCTAAGAATTTCTTCCATTCTTCGAGCATTTTGCCTTTTAATACACGGGAGAATTTGTGCTGGCCACCGATCTTGCCTTTCTTTTCCATAAAATCCATGAAAGTTTGTTCGGGTAGTACGGTTACGAAAATATCTTTTAGGGCGTGTTTTCTTTCTACTTCGTAATCGTCGTTTATCTCTTTTATTTTTTGATCGAGTAAATATTTTATTTGGTTACTGTCAACCTGATCGTTAGTAGCAATATACCATTGATGCGCAAAGAAATTTCCATAAGGAATACCCGCTACTGTAAATTCAGGAATGGAAATATTTAATTCTTCGCTTACCATTTCTATGGCCTTGTTCATATTATCAACACTCAAATGTTCGCCTACTAAACTTAAAAAATGTTTGGTACGGCCGGTAATAATGATCTCGCTATTTTCTCTGTCAATCAACCTTACAGTATCTCCAATAGCATAGCGCCATGCACCAGCGTTGGTACTTATCAATAAAGAATAATCTTTATTCTCTTCGATCTCGTGGATCATATATGCTTCAGGAGCATCTACCATGTTTCCATCAACATCAAAATTATTTTCATCAAAAGGAACAAATTCAAAGAAGATATTATTATTTAGTGCCAGGTGCATTCCTATTGCATCTTGTCTGTTTTGATATGCAAGGAACCCTTCGCTTGCCAGGTATGTTTCTATGTATGTAATAGGCTTACCTAATAATTTCTCGAATCCTTTTTTATAAGGTTCCATCGCAACACCGCCATGAACATAAAAAGATAAATTCGGCCACATATCGTGGATATTATTTAACTGATAACGTTCAATAATTTTTTCCATGCACAATTGCAACCATGCAGGAACACCTACTATAAATCCAATATCCCAACTTGGCGCTTTTTCTACGATCTCATCTAATTTTTTGGCCCAGTCTTTTTCACGTGCAATCTTTTTGCCTGGTTTATACAAGCCTAATCCTTGAAATAATAATGGGATATTTTTTTGTTGGATACCGCTCAGATCACCGGCGTAATATGTTGGACCTTTTTGTAATTGTGTACTGCCGCCCAATATCATCCACCCTTTTCCGATAGCGCTTTTTGGTACGTCTTCATATTTAGATAGCGTCAAAAATTGTCTAAAGCTAGTGATCGTATTACTACGGATCAATTCTTTTGTAATAGGGATATACTTACTAGCAGCTTCGCTGGTACCACTACTTAATGCAAAATATTTTATTACACCCGGCCAGCAAACATCAGGAATTCCTTCCAGGGTTTTATGCCACCACTGTTCGTATAACTTACTATAATCATATGCGGGAACGTATTGTTTGAATTTTTTTCCGGGATGAGGATCAAGCAATATATCATCAAACCTGTATGCTTGTCCAAATTGAGTAAACCTTGCTTTGCGCAGCAATTTCTTCAACACTTTCAATTGCTGTCGCTTAGGTGTACTAACCCTACGGTTAAGTACCCTGGCTATGCTTGCAGGAAGTTTAATATCGAATAATGCCATGCTTTCGTTAAAACAGTTAAGTGCGAAATTAGTGTTTATAGCTCTTTTTACGGCAACATTTTATAAACGAATGGTTGCCAGTCTATTATTGACGTAAAATACCGTTTTTTATTGTTGATTATACTATCTTTCTTGCCGGAATTATTGTCAGCTAAAATCAAGCTGGCAGGCATAAAAACAGTAAAAGGAGTTTTTTTAACCAATTTATCCTAGTTTTACTTTATAATTGCATCTTATATGAAAATCCTCTCTTAGAGATTTTGCTTTAAAACTGTTAGATTAATATTCAAATATATAACCGCACAAGTGCTTGCTATTTAAAAACTCAAAACGATGAAAAAAAACAACCTGTTTATTTATGCTGTATTATTATTTGTTGGCATAGTAATTTTTTCTTGCAAAAAGACCGCATCTAATGTTCTTACAGGAAACTGGAAATTAACTGCCGTACATAGTCGTATAATTACTCCCGGCGCTGTAGTCGATACATCATATTATGATTCAACTTACAATCCGGCTGCTTCTCAGATCTTAGAATTTAATGGAAATAATACCTATTCTATTACAGACTATTCTAAAACGCCACCCGCCGTTATTTATGGCAAATACACATTTAGCGGTGCTAGTATTGGGACGATGGTTATGACACCTAATCTTACCGACTCTATGCTTAATCCTATAGCTATTAATAATACTTATATTATTACACCTAGTAATAGCGTTGCAAATTCTACATTGGTTCTTATAACGTCAACAACTATACAAGGCAGTGCAGTATCAGACTCTTCATATTATGTATACTTCTAGTACTTTACTTATGGCATAGAATAATACTTAACTATAAAGAGCATAACAAAAGCCGCAAAGAGATACTTTTTAGTCTTTCTTTGCGGCTTTTTCTTTTTATCTCTCAAATCGACTTTCACAATCGACACTACTACAAAATAACTATTGTGCATCCTTATCTATAGCCTGATATATCACCTCTTGTATTTGTGTTCTTGTATTCATTTTTACAAGCTTTTTATTTTCTGCTCCTTGTGGTGTAACACGATTGCTTAAAAATACATACACAAGATTATATTTAGGGTCTACCCAAACAGCTGTGCCAGTAAAACCGCTGTGACCAAAAGCTTGTGGTGAAGCTGATTCGCAAGGATAGGGTTCTGTTCTACTTGCATTATCTTTTTCAGGTTTATCAAAACCGTAACCTCTTCTGCTCACTGCACTTTGATAAGATGTAAATAGGGCTATCGTTTTTTTATCAAGGAATTTTATACCATTGAATGTACCTCCATTTAACAACATTTGCATAACAACTGCCATATCGTATGCATCACTAAAAACGCCGGCATGACCAGAAACGCCACCAAACATAGCTGCACCCGGATCATGCACATCACCGCGAATCAATTGCATACGAAATTGTTTTTCATTTTCGGTTGGTACAATTTGATCTAGTGGTAAATGTTCTCTTGGATTAAACCCTATTGTTGTTAAACCCAAAGGTTTGTAGAAGGTTGCTTCTACATATTCATCTAAAGGCTTTTTAGTAATAGCCTCTATAACTTTTGCTAAGAAGATAAAATCATTATCGCTATACACATATTGTTCTGTTGCAGTCAACGGACTTTGCAAAATTCTTTTGTACATAGTATCTCTCCAGTCATTGCGCAAAAACAAATTGTCTGCCACGCGAATATTGAAAACCTCATTTTGTCTATGT
>DATHNB010000085.1:0-5730 GCA_035486495.1 Ferruginibacter sp.
ATGATCGTTGCGGATAATCATACTACACCTGCTCCATAAATATTATTAAACCCTTTTATATAGCGGTTGTCTAAAAGATAGCCGCTATTCTTTTATATATAAGAGGCTGCCATCACCGTAACTTAAAAAGCGAAAATCATTTTCCAATGCGTATTGATATACTTTCTTCCAGCTATCGCCAATAGCCGCGGCTACCAGTAATAGTAAAGTAGATTGTGGTTGGTGAAAATTAGTGATGAGTATCTTCGCAATTTTGAACTGATAGCCGGGCGCAATTAAAATTTGCGTTTTAGTTACCAATCTTTCAGCATTGTTTTTTTTCATCCAGATCGTTAATGCTGACAAGGCCTCTGCAGGTGAATAAGAAGTATTTGACAACGGATCTTGATACACATCCCATTGATCAATTATCAATTTATCATAAGAAATATTGGGATCAATAATTGTTTTAACGCCAAGCCAATACAAACTTTCAATTGTACGCAATGAAGTTGTCCCTGTCGCAACGATCGTATTGTTGAGATTGGAAATGATGTTATTGATCGTTGAAATATTTACATCGATCAATTCAGCATGCATTTCATGGTCTTCCATTACGAGGGCTTTTACCGGTTTGAATGTGCCGGCCCCAACATGAAGCGTAACATAATCTGTTGTGATATTCTTTTTTTTGAAAGAAGAAAAAATATCCGAAGTGAAATGCAGTCCAGCTGTTGGTGCCGCTACCGATCCATCATGCGCAGCATAAATAGTTTGATATCTTTCCTTATCATCATCTGCTGCTTTTCTTTTTATATAAGGTGGCAAAGGAATTTCACCGATCAATAATAAAATTTCAGAAAAACTATAAGAAGAAGGCTGCCACGAAAATTCTACAACATAAGCATCAGAAAGCTTTTCAAGCAACTCTGCCTTAATTATTAATTGTTCATTATTAATTATTAATTTTTTTTCGAGAACCCCTTCTTTCCATTTACTAACCCCGCCGATCATACATTTCCATTTTACACTTCCTGTTTTATTCATCACAGTTGTGTATTCATTTATCACTTCGAAAGGCTCTAAACAAAAGATTTCAATATTTCCGCCCGTTGATTTCTGAAATAATATTCTTGCCCGAATTACTTTGGTATTGTTGAAAATAAGTAAGCTATTATCGGGTAGATAATTGGTTATTTGTTTATAAGCGCTTTCTTCTATTGTGTCATTTTTATAAATGAGCAGCTTAGATGCATCTCTTTGTTCCAAAGGAAAAGCCGCTATTTTTTCATCCGGCAGTGAGTAAGTAAAATCAGTGATGGAATATTTTTTAGGATGCATCTGTACAATTATATTTTACCATTTTTTATTTCTTCCACTACAGCAGGATCTAACAATGTTGATGTATCGCCTAAATTACTTGTTTCACCTTCAGCGATCTTTCTTAATATTCTGCGCATAATTTTTCCGCTACGTGTTTTTGGTAAACCACTTACAAACTGAATTTTATCCGGCTTTGCTATAGCTCCAATTATTTTTGCAACGGTTTCTACAATCTCTTTTCGCAAAACGTTTTGGTCTGTATTTGAATTAGTACAAATTACATAAGCATAAATACCTTGTCCTTTTATGTCATGCGGATAGCCCACAACCGCACTTTCAATTACCTTTGGATGCATATTGATCGCATTCTCTACTTCAGCAGTTCCAATCCGGTGGCCGCTTACATTCAGTACATCATCTACACGACCCGTAATTCTGTAATTTCCCTGTGCATCTCTTAAACATCCATCGCCTGTAAAATATAGATCTTTATAGGTAGCAAAATAATTTAACCTGCATCTTTCGTGATCACCATAAGTTGTGCGTAATATTCCCGGCCACGGAAATTTTATACATAAATTTCCGCTTACATCATTTCCGATAACTTCTTTCCCATTCTCATCAACCAAGATCGGTTGAACACCAGGCAATGGCAAAGTCGCGAAAGACGGCTTCGATGGAGTAACGCCCGCTAAGTTCGAGATCATGATGCCCCCATTTTCTGTCTGCCACCAGGTATCAACTATCGGACAATTATTTTTTCCGATATTATCATTGTACCAGTGCCATGCTTCTTCATTAATCGGTTCGCCAACAGTGCCCAATACTTTTAAAGTATCCAATTTTTTATTTTTCAATGGCTCAGTTCCAAAACTCATCAGGCTTCTGATCGCCGTAGGCGCCGTATATAAAATATCTACTTTATGTTTATCTATAATATCCCAAAATCTGCCGGCATCGGGCCATGTAGGAATTCCTTCAAACATTAGCGTAGTGGCTCCGGCACTTAACGGACCATAAACAATATAGCTATGCCCGGTTATCCAACCAATATCTGCAGTACAAAAATGTATTTGTTTAGGTTGATATTGAAACACATTTACAAATGTGTAATTGGCCCATATCATGTATCCGGCGCAGGTATGTACCACACCTTTTGGCTTACCTGTTGAGCCTGAAGTGTATAAAATAAAAAGTGTGTCTTCTGCATCCATCACTTCTGCCTTACATTCTGTTGCTATTATTTTTTTTATTTCTTCATCCCACCAAAGATCTCTACCAGCGATCATACTAACTGTAATGTTTGTACGCTTTAGTACGATCACTTTTTTAACTGATGGGGATGTGGCTAATGCTTCGTCAATGACAGACTTTAACTGAATTTCTTTATTACCACGATAAGCGCCATCAGCCGTAATAACCAAACTGCATTGCGCATCCTGAATTCTATCTGCAATACTTTGTGCAGAGAAACCACCAAAAACAACAGAATGTATGGCTCCAATTCTTGCACATGCTAAAACTGCAATTGCTAATTCGGGCACCATCGGCATATAAATGCATATCACGTCGCCACGTTTGATGCCATTATTTTTTAAAAGGTTCGCAAATTGAGAAACCTGGAAATGTAACTCCTTATATGTAATAGTGCAATGCTGTTCTTTTGGATCATTGGGTTCCCAAATAATAGCCGGAGTATCTGGTTGTGTCTTTACCCATCTGTCTAAACAATTTTCTGTTATGTTCAATTTGGCTCCTTCAAACCATTTTATGGATGGCTCTTTAAAATTCCACGTTAATATTTTATCCCATTTTTTTTGCCAATAGAAATTTTCTGCAATATTTTCCCAAAAGGCTTCGGGATTTTCAACACTGCTTTTATATGCAGCCTTATACTGCTCCAGTGTTTTGATTTGATATGGATATGATGACATGGCTAACAATCTATTTCGATAAATGTAGGTAAATTTTCATAATAAAAAAGCTGTCCCAAAACGAGACAGCTTTTTATATTTCAGAAGAGTTTATTCTTATCTTTTTATTGCTTTTGCCATCGCCTTACCTATTACCTTACCTGCTTTTGCATAACATTCTTTAATGCTATTTGCAGGATCAAAGTCGAATGCACTGCCACCAAATAAAACACCCGCAGCTTTTACGCTTGCTTTTGCCTGTACCTTGCCTGTTGCATTGTCAATAAAGCTAATTTCAAAAATGCAATATGGATTTTTTTTCATTACAACTGCGTTAAATCCAGGTTCAGTAAAGATTGTATGTACAAGTATCGTATACTTTGCGCCTTTCACATCTTCATTAGCAGTAGCATTGGTCTTTTCTTTAGTAAGTGTTTTACCCAATAATTCTTCAAAACTTGGTTGATAAGCTAGTTGTCTTGCATTAACCCAGTTCTTTTCCCAACGTTCACCTTTTCCTGGTTCTTTCTCATCAAATTTTGCAATTTTATCTTTTCTGTAGTCTGCTTCTGTTTTTTCGCCAACAGTCATATTGTCGTAACTATATTGGATGTTGAAGTTCGTTTGTCCTGAAAGGAAAGATAGATCTACATCGCCAAGTTTAGCATCTTCATCTTGCGCAATAGCACTAAAAGAAAAGGCAAAGGAGCAGCATAAAAGGAATAAGGAAAATTTTAAAAATTTCATGATTTTAAGTTTTAGGTGAATTATTTAAGGGTTCTAAAGTAGTCAAAATAGTTCTATACAAATAAAAAAATTTGATACTATATTGTTATATCCACATTTCATATATTTATCGCTTTAATCACACATAACAATAAAGGCAATTGTTGCTATATGCCTATATTTTTACAGTATAAATGACAATAGAAACAGAAGTATGTATAATAGGTGCGGGCCCCGGAGGTTGTGCTACTGCAATACAATTGGCCAAGCTAGGAATAAAAAACGTACTAGTTGATAAGGCCATCTTTCCCAGAGATAAAATATGTGGCGATGCATTGAGTGGTAAAGTGATGAACTTATTTAATAAGATCGATCCGGCCATCGCGACGGCATTTGAAAAAGAAAAAACACAAATAGGATCATGGGGTGTAAAATTTGTTGCACCTAACGGAAAAGCATTAAGGGTTCCATTCAGACAAAATTTTAATAAAGAACAAAGTCCGCCGGGCTTTATAGCTAAACGTTTTGATTTTGATAATTTTTTGGTGGAGCAAACAAAGCGATTTCCTGAAATTCAATTACTGCAGGATACTGATATTACAGAACATATTAAAACACCGGAAGGTTGGATAGTAAAAAATAAAGATGCGTCAACAGAAATACATGCCAAACTATTGATTGTATGTAATGGCGCGCATTCAAATTTTGCTAAAGAGATCGGTGGTATTAAAATGGAACCTGAACATTATTGTGCCGGCATCCGCGGTTACTACACAGGCGTTACTGACCTTGACCCCGACAACTTTATCGAACTACATTTTATAAAAGATTTTTTGCCGGGATATTTTTGGATATTCCCTTTGGCTAATGGCTTAGCAAATGTGGGCGTGGGTGTGGCAAGCGATACCGTAAGCCGTAAAAAGATGAATCTTAAAAAAGAGATGCTTGATATCATCGAACAGCATCCCGAATTTAAAGAACGTTTTAAAAATGCGCAACTGGTAGATACGATAAAAGGTTATGGTTTACCGCTAGGATCGAAAAGAAGAAAAATATCCGGAGATGGTTTCATATTAGTGGGAGATGCCGCCTCACTGATAGATCCATTCACAGGCGAGGGAATTGGCAATGCTGTTGTTAGTGGTATGCTAGCGGCTAAATATGCTGCCCAATGTATTGCGGAACAAAAATTCGACGGCACTTTTATGCAGGGCTATGATGACCTGATATATAAAAAAATGTGGAGCGAGCTAAATTTAAGTCGCCGCATGCAACAACTATTAGGCTATCCGTTCCTTTTTAATATGGTTGTAAATAAAGCCAATCGAAGTAAGTTATTACGGGAAACCATATCATGTATGTTCGAAAATATCGATCTTAGAAACCGTCTCAAAAGTCCTGCCTTTTACTTCAAATTACTGTTTACAAATTCCTGATCTAGGCCGCAATTAGTATAAAATTGCTTTTATTTAAATCTTCTCGCTTGCTCCATAATACATATTAAAATAATAAATTATTTATTTGTTTTATCTAAAATTGTTATTATTTTATAAATAATAAATAAAAATATTTATTAAAATTCGTTATTATTTGGAATTTTTTTAGTAATATTAGTATATAATATTAAATATATAATTTTTATATATTTAATGATTTATAAATTTTATATACTATCACCTTAAAAACAGGCTACTATGCAAACAAGTGAATTGTTGCAATCTTATCAGGTAGATACCAATACATGGGATGAAATGTATAAAGATGCATCGGTAAGGGAGCAATATAAAAA
>DATHNB010000086.1:0-2482 GCA_035486495.1 Ferruginibacter sp.
ACATACTTGCCTGCAGGCACCCATAGTGTACCACCACCTATTGCACCTAATGCATTCAATTGATTTTGAAATATAGAAGTAACATCTGTAACCCCATCACCGGTGGCTCCAAAATTTGCTACGGAATATCCCGCAACAATATCATCTGTTGTTGGATATGTGGGATTTATCAATTGCCAGTTTTGTGAAAATGCAAACTGATGTACTCCTATAGTAAAAAACAAGGATAAAAAAATAGTAAATAGAACTGAGTTCTTAATTGGTAGATTTTTTTTCATAATAGCAAGTGGAATTTCAAACCTGTATTAAATTTGACCGCATTAAAATGACAAGCCAAATCTTTGGTAAATAACAACCGTTTTTATAGCGATGCTAAATTACATATAATATGTTATTATTTATAGAAGAATTAATCCACATAATTATCCCGAAACTGAGGCTAACAGTAGAAAAGGACAGCTTTAAACGCAAAAAAGCTTAATATTTCTATTAAGCCTGGTGTTTTATGACCGTATTATAGGGTTTTAATATATTCTGACAAGTGTTAAATAGCTATTTACAAGCTACCTACAATCATTCATTTATTATTTATATTAGGGTGTGGACTAAAATATTACCAATCTCCTCTTTGATCAGATAATTCGCTAGTATATTATTGGTGGCGAAATATCATGCAAATAATACTCATTCTCCTTCTTTACAAACGCTTTACTCATACATTATATTATTAATTTCTATCTATTTATTTTCATCCTCATCTACAATGTTCATTTCACCACCATCCTGACCTTCAAATCTTGCTAATTCACCCTCATCTAACTCATCTTCAGGACCTTTATCAGAAAGATCTTCATCTCTTTGAATATCTTTATCTGCTTGCTTATGTGCACGAGAAATAGTACCTTTTTCCCTTGCTCTTTTAATTTTTTATCTCCCATAAAATTAATTAATCGTTTCTCTCAGTTGTAGTAACACTTTTTACATTCCCCATTGAATCTTTAACAATAGTAGTTGACTTACTTTTGCTACTGCTACTGCTTGTACTAAGCAACAATATAATGACTAACAATAAAATTGCGCCAGCAACCCAAACCCAATGCCTGTTAAACCATGAACCTACATCATGACCATTCACTTCTACTTTGTCTTGTGCGAATACTTGTTGTAATGAAGAAAGGATAACCAGTGTAGTTAACACTTTCACCTTGTTATAATAATTACTTATCTGTTTCATAAATGTTTTATTTAAAATGAATTATCCAAATACCACGCCAAGGATAATTTCTATCGTATTGTTGATTTTTAATGTGGAATGAATTGAACAACGTGGATATTATGCCCTATTAATAGTGATCTTATTATGATATATCATTCAATAAAAAACCTCTTGCAAAAATGCAAGAGGTTATAATAACAACTCATTCTTTTATACCAGTTAAGGTTTATTATTTTCAACATACTTCTGCAACGATGTACCAATAATATATGTCCATCCTTTTGCAAAATTCTCTTTTACAAAATCAGCACCGTTCACAGCAATAGACTCAATACCTTCATGTGTTAATTTTAGTCTTGTTTTGTCCCCTTCTTCAAACAATTCAAAACTTACATAAGAAATTTCTTTGTACCCCTTGTATTGCCAACTATAAGTGAGCTTTTTATTTTTTATCACTTCGGTTATTTTGCAAAGATGTATATACTCTATTCCTTCTTCAGTTTTTCCTACAAAAGAAAACTCAAAACCAACAGTCGGTTCAAATGCTGCGATATTAAAATACCAATGTTTCAGTTCATCATTATTAGTAATGACTTTCCAGATCTTTGAAACAGGCGCATTCAACGTACTCTCAATAACAACTGATTCTTTCTTCATAAGACCATTTTTTAATTTATACAGTTAATAAATAAGCTTCCAACTTAACCAGGTTTTGTTTTAAGCCTTCATCCGCTTTAAAAGTTTTTACTACCTGGATAAATTCTTCTGCAGTTTCAAAAAGCATGTGCCATGTAATAAATGTTTGTTCTCCCCGCTCTTCAAAATTGATAGTTGCAACAAACTTAGGACCCGAGACATGATCATATACTATCTTTTTATTGACAATTATTTCTTTGAATACACTTTTGTTTTTGTAATCGGTACCATCGGGGCCATGCATCATCAAGTCCCATTCGCCACCGGGTTTTATATCCATTTTACTAATGGTGTTAGTGAAACCAGTTGGT
This sequence comes from Ferruginibacter sp., assembly GCA_035486495.1. Lineage (GTDB taxonomy): Bacteria > Bacteroidota > Bacteroidia > Chitinophagales > Chitinophagaceae > Ferruginibacter. The sequence goes on from DATHNB010000086.1 coordinate 2,224, forward strand.
CCCCACCATTGTGCAATATGTTTTGGATCTGTCCAAACTTTCCAAACTAATTTTATCGGAGCGTTTAACAAACGTGTTACGGTAAGCTCCCTATCTGCTGTATTACTTTTCATGTTATGTATTTTTAAAGTTTTGATACTAAATTTTCTAAACGTACAAGGCTTTGAAAACATCCTTTGATTTAGTTTTTTCGTTTTGCATTTTTTTTAGTTTTAGATAATGATATTTTTTTCTTTGACGATCTTTTATTTTTTGATTG
>DATHNB010000087.1:0-9515 GCA_035486495.1 Ferruginibacter sp.
TTCCTGGAAACATATTTTAAAAGATGAATTTACAAAGCCCTATTTTTTAGAGATAGTAACCTTTTTAAAAACAGAAAAAGCAACGGGAAAAATTATATACCCTCCAGGCCCGCTAATATTCAATGCTTTTACGCAAACTCACTTCAATAATGTAAAAGTGGTGATATTGGGTCAAGACCCTTATCACGGAGCGGGGCAAGCTCATGGGTTAAGCTTTTCTGTTCCTGCAGGTATTAAACCTCCCCCTTCATTAGTAAATATTTATAAAGAGATACAGAGTGACATTGGAGTAGCAATGCCCACAGATTATGGAAACCTTACTATGTGGGCTCAACAAGGTGTTTTATTATTAAACGCAGTTCTAACGGTAAGAGCCGGCGAACCCGCAAGTCATTCTACAATTGGATGGATGAATTTTACTGATGAAGTAATTAAAAAAATATCTGATGAAAAATCTGGTGTTGTTTTTTTATTATGGGGTAAATTTGCGCATCAAAAACAAGCACTCATTGATGAAACCAAACACCATGTTTTAAAAGCGGCACATCCATCGCCTTTTAGTGCATACAATGGCTTCTTTGGGTGCAAGCATTTTTCTCAAACAAATAATTTATTATCTAAACAAGGAATAGAACCAATTGATTGGAAATTATTAAAACCTTAGCATACTCTTCTAATAATGAAACTGATAAAAGATATTTTCGCAAGAATATGGTGTACATGGGCCGCCATTACCTTTATAACTACATTTCTTATAATTTTCATTCCCACGATGATCCCCTATTTAATCCCTGATCCTAAAGGGCAATATTACTTTATAAAAATATCAAGGGTATGGATGTGGACCTGGTTAAGATTAGTTGGTTGTCCATTGAAAGTAAAAGGCAAAGAAAATTTTGTACCAAATACTACTTATGTGATCGTTTATAATCACAACGCTTATTTAGATGTTCCATTATCTGCACCATTTGTACCCGGACCAAACAAAACTATTGCAAAAGCATCGTTAGCCAAGATCCCTGTTTTCAAATGGTTTTATGAACGAGGTTCGGTATTGGTAGATAGAGATAGTGATAGTAGCCGTCGCAAAAGCTTTGAGGAAATGAAAAAAGTACTGCAAAGAAATATACACATGTGTATTTATCCTGAAGGCACACGTAATACCACAAAAGAACCAATGAAAAAATTCTTTGATGGTGCATTTAAACTGGCTGTTGATACTAAAAAAGACATAATCCCTTGTGTAATTTTAGGAACAAGAAAAGCAAATCCCGCAGACAGATCTTTTTACATGATACCAACAAAATTAGAAATGCATTATTTACCACCTGTATCTTCAGAAAATATTTCAGCATCTGAATTAAGAAGTAAGGTTTTTGAAATAATGAAAAAACATTATGTAGAGAATGAAAAGTAATTAAGCATAACAAAAAAAGCCTCATCTAATCGGTGAGGCTTTTTTGTTGACCATTTCTCTTCTTTTCTACAAAGAAATAGAACAACTTATTCCTAATTGTGGTTGATTGACTGATCTGGAGCCACTTAACGGAACAGTATAAGAACTTGAATTCGCATGCAACCTTATTTCTCTTGCCTGATTTCTATCACTATGACTTTTTACGAAAAAGGGAATACTTATTAGTTCTGCCGCTACACCAGCACCGGCAATAATAAGACCTGTTCTTATTAAATTATCATCTGTATGATTTACCTCATTCCCGTATTCATCAGTTGTTATATTTTCTGTACCACCTATAAAAGCCGTTATCAACCCACCGGCTATCAACCCTGCACCGCCTGATACCAATATTATAGCAGCAATCCTTTCATGTTTAGATTGAATCCTTAACTGGTTATACTCTTCTTTATTGTAATTATTAGAAAAATTCATTTGCTGGGCATACCCGGCAAAAGCGCTAAAAAGAATAGCTGCAGTAATGGCAATTTGCTTCATTAATTCGTTGATTTTTAATTTATAATGACACAAATATAAAAGTTTATTTTATAAAAAAACCGCGGTAAGACTACCGCGGTTTATATATTATACTCTCAAAAAAATCCATTATTTAACTTCCTCAAATTCGGCGTCAGTAACAGTTTCTCCACCTTCCTGGCCATTAGCATGAGGTTGCTCTCCATTACTAGATGCTCCAGGTTCTGCACCTGCTGCCTGAGCTTTGTAAATTTCTTCACTTGCTGCTGTCCAGGCCGTGTTTAATTCCGCTATTGAAGTATCAATAGCTGCCAGATCCTGTGCTTTATGTGCTTCTTTTACTTTAGTTAAAGCCGCTTCGATTGGACCCTTTTTCTCAGCAGTGATCTTATCGCCATATTCTTTCAGTTGTTTTTCTGTCTGGAATATTTGGCTATCGGCCTGATTTATTTTTTCGATCTTTTCTTTTTCTAATTTATCTGAAGCTTCGTTAGCCTTAGCTTCAGATTTCATTTTTTCGATTTCTTCTTTGCTTAAACCACTACCCGCTTCAATACGGATATTGTGTGATTTACCTGTTCCTTTATCTTTAGCCGTTACATTTAATATACCATTAGCATCAATATCAAAAGTAACTTCTACCTGAGGCACCCCACGTGGAGCCGGAGGAATACCATCTAAATTAAACATACCCAAACTTTTGTTTTGGTTTGCTAATGGTCTTTCACCTTGTAATACATGAATTTGTACGCCCGGTTGGTTATCGCTAGCCGTAGAAAAAGTTTCTGATTTTTTTGTTGGAATAGTAGTGTTGCTTTCGATCAATCTTGTCATTACACCTCCCATTGTTTCAATACCAAGACTCAAAGGCGTAACATCCAATAATAATACATCTTTTACATCTCCCGATAATACACCACCTTGAATAGAAGCTCCTATCGCTACTACTTCATCAGGGTTAACGCTACGGTTTGCTTTTTTACCAAAGAACTTTTCTACAATTTCCTGAACTTTAGGAATACGTGTACTACCACCTACCAATATAACTTCATCAATTTGAGAGATAGATAAATTTGCATCTTTTAATGCTTGTTCACATGGTTTTAAGCATCTCTGAAATAATGTATCCGATAATTTTTCGAAGTTGGCTCTTGTTAGTTTTTTAACCAAATGTTTAGGCACGCCATCAACTGCAGTTACATAAGGTAAATTGATCTCTGTTTCCGTAGAAGAAGATAATTCAACCTTAGCTTTTTCAGCAGCTTCTTTTAAACGTTGCCAAGCCATTGGATCTTTACGAAGATCGATTGCTTCATCTTTTTTAAATTCATCCGCTAACCAATCCATAATCACTTTATCAAAATCATCACCACCTAAATGGGTATCACCGTTGGTGCTTTTTACTTCAAAAACACCTTCGCCTAATTCTAGGATAGATACATCGAAAGTACCACCCCCAAGATCGAATACGGCGATTTTCTGATCCTGATGTTTTTTATCTAATCCGTACGCTAATGCTGCTGCAGTAGGTTCGTTGATAATACGACGAACAGTTAAACCTGCTATTTCGCCAGCTTCTTTAGTTGCCTGGCGTTGTGCATCATTAAAATAAGCGGGTACTGTAATCACCGCTTCAGTCACATCTTGTCCAAGATAATCCTCAGCTGTTTTCTTCATTTTTTGAAGTACCATTGCTGATATTTCCTGTGGAGTATATAACCTGCCATCTATGTCAATACGAACTGTATCATTGTCACCTTTTACTACCTTATAACCACTGTGACTCACATCTTCTGTTACTTCGTTCCATTTATGCCCCATAAAGCGCTTAACGCTCATGATAGTGTTATGCGGGTTCGTAATAGCCTGACGTTTTGCTGGATCCCCAACTTTACGTTCGCCATTTTTTAAAAATGCAACTATAGACGGGGTTGTACGGCGCCCTTCGTCGTTAGCTATAACAACGGGCTCGTTACCTTCCATTACTGCTACGCAGCTGTTGGTTGTTCCTAAATCGATCCCAATAATCTTTCCCATAATGTTATGTATTTACGTTTACTACTCTTTGGCAAGCATTATGCCAAGCATATTTTTGTGTAAAAATGGCAGATACATAGGATTAACTAGTCCTTAAAGAAATGGGATGGACAGAAAAGCAACCATGATCTAAAAAAGATCGTATATTAATATAAGTTTTCATAGGGTACGGATTAAAACAGGCCGGGGTTTCTACCTCAGGCCTTATTTTTTAGAATACTCATTCGCATTAAAAGAAAAATAAAAAGGGAACAGATATAGTAACTATATCTGTTCCCTTTAAGCAGCAAAATAATTGCAAATAAGGTCTATTAGCCGGTTAACGACTTATATATTGTTTTAGATTTAATCGAGCTATAGTTTCTACTATGGCTCTTTTTTATTTAGTTTGAAATTAAGATCAAAGGTTTTGCGCTTTTTTCTTAACTTCTTCCCAATAACTAACAGCTTCCAAATGATTGCCAAACTGAGATTCCTTAATATAGGTTTCTATCAGTGTTAGTGCATCATCTTTAGCTGTAAAGAAATTGTGGTTTGCTTTTTTGTAGAAAGTATGCCATAATTCTTTAGCCCTTTCTTCTGTCGAGGTTGAATTTACGGATGCTTGCATTTTTTTATATTTTATTAATGTAAGTTACCAAATAGCATGTTTCAAAAATACAAATTTACCCACCGTATGTAGTAGGGTTACTAACATATCTGTAGTAGTTCTACTATTTCTTTACTAAAAGAAAGAATATCAGTGATTAAAATAATGAACTAGAAAAAGAAGTATTAATTTTACGTCAGTTTTCATAGGGTACGGATTAAAACGGGCCGGGGTTTCTACTCCAGGCCCTATTTTTTTGCCCATACTTCTGTATCAATAATCATTATTCAGTACATTACAACACCAATAATCACGTTCATTATTTAAACAGAATGCAATGAATAAAATATGTTCTTCGGTCTTAATCCTTGCCAGTATATTAATTACACAAAATTGTAAAAGTCAATTCTTAGATAGATCTGCAATGGATACTACAGTGAAACCTGGTGATAATTTCTGGTTATACGCAAATGGGAACTGGAATAAGACTGCCGTTATTCCCAATACAGAAAATAGTACAGGTTCTTTTTTTGATCTGAGAAAGAAAAGTCGTGAAGCCATGCAAAGTCTTTGCGAAACAGCTGCCGCTTCAAAAGCTCCTGTTGGTAGTATAGAGCAAAAAGTAGGTGATATGTATGCAAGTGGAATGGATACAGCAACCATTGATAAATTAGGGTACGATCCAATAAAGCCATATTTAAAAGAGATAAATGATTTAACTACAACAAAGGCCGCTATGGATTTCATAGCCATACACATAGCAATAGGTGATGGCATGTTATATAGTTTTGGGGTACAGCCCGATGATAAAAATGCCAGCATAAATATCTGTGGTTTTTATCAGGGCGGCTTGGGATTACCTGAGAAAGATTATTACTTTTCTACCGATCCAAAAATTATAGCGCAACGAAAAGCTTATGTTGCCTATATCACTAAATTATTTGAATTAACCGGTGATGATAATATTACAGCTGCAAAAAATGCTGCAACTGTTTTGGCGTTTGAAACTAAGCTTGCAGGCGGACATAGCACAAACGTCGAACTTCGTGATCCTGTTGCCAATTACCATAAAATGGGTAAAGCCGATCTTGTAAAACTAGTTCCAGACTTAGACTGGAACTCAATCTATACCGAATTAAAAATAACTACCGATTCTTTTAATATTGGCCAGCCTAGATTCTATCAAACATTAGATAGTATGTACACTGCTGTATCCATCAATGATTGGAAACAATACATACGTTTTCATGAATTGAATAACGCTGCCCCTGCTTTAAGTAAAGATTTCGTTACGGCTAATTTTGAATTTTATGGGACAATTTTAAGTGGCCAGCAGAAACAAAAACCACGAAGCGAAAGAATGGCCAGTGGAGTAGATGGCTCACTGGGAGAAGCTCTTGGGCAATTATACGTAAAAAAATACTTTACCGATTCTGCCAAACAACGCATGATGAATTTGGTGAACAACCTACAACAAGTATATAGCAAACGTATAAAGACACTTGACTGGATGAGTAATGCAACAAAAATAAAAGCAGAAGCCAAATTAGCTGCATTCCTTAAAAAAATAGGTTTCCCTGATAAATGGAAAGAATATAAAGTTGAGATAAAACCAAATGACTTTTTTGGCAATTGCAGAAGACTTTCACAGTTTACCTACGATGACCAGATAGCAAAGCAAGGAAAACCAGTTGATAAAATGTTGTGGGATATGACACCTCCTACTATCAACGCTTATTATAATCAATACGCTAATGAGATCGTTTTCCCTGCAGGAATATTACAGTTTCCTTTCTTTGATCCTAAAGCTGACGATGCTATTAACTATGGTGGCATTGGCATGGTTATAGGACATGAAATGACGCATGGCTTTGATGACCAGGGTAGTCAATATGATAAAGACGGTAATCTTAATAATTGGTGGGCGCCTGATGATAAAACAAAATTTGATGCCAAGACTGCCGCAGTTGTAAAACAATATGATGCTTACACTGTGTTAGATAGTTTACATGTAAATGGCAAACTCACATTAGGTGAAAACCTTGCAGACATAGGTGGTGTTACCATTGCTTATGAAGCATTTAAAAACACAGAAGAAGGAAAGAAAAATGAAGTGATAAATGGCTTTACTGCTGATCAACGTTTCTTTTTAAGCATTGCTCAAATATGGCGCATGAAAAGTAAAGATGCGCTTATGTTGCAACGTATAAAAACAGATCCTCATAGCCCTGCAATGTGGCGCGTTAACGGACCCTTATCAGATTTTACACCATGGTATAATGCTTTTAATGTTAAACCGGGAGATAAAATGTATAAACCCGTTAGTGAAAGAATTCAAATATGGTGATAAAAGTTATACCTTAAATACAAAAGCCGCGAAGAAAATCTTTGTGGCTTTTGTATTTATTTATTTTGCTTTGCGTGAAATAAAAATCTATTCAGGTAATTGTGTAATGTCGTCCGGATCTTTTTTTACCTTAAAAGTAAAATGCATTTGCGTTAGATAGCTTACAGCCGTAACAATAATAACAGTAATACCCTGCGCCAAAACAGGATGTAAATGCAACCCCTCAATAAATACTTTATTGAGTAAAAGATAGTTCAATGAATAACTAAAAAGAAAAGCCAAAAAATAACGAAACAATTGTACGCTACCCTTTAAATTAGATGTTGTAAAAACAACATATTTATTTAAAATAAATCCTACACAAAAAGTAAAAATAGAAGATATAGTTAGGGCGAAATTATATGGCTTAAATGGAAAGAAACCCACATTAACTACATCGTGTACTTTTACCAAATGATAAATAGCTGTAAATAGAATAACATTCCCAAACACCACATTAGCGGCACCGCAGGCTGCATATCTGAATGTTTTGATCGGCATTATCTTCCTGAAAGGAGGATGAAAGAAATCAATGAAATCTAATATTTTATCTCTGATGTGTAGGTGTAGCATATTAACTATACATTTCTTCTTTTAAAGCTTTAACTCTGTCATCCGCTAAATATTCATCGTAAGTCATTAATCTGTCGATCATTCCTTTAGGCGTAATTTCAATAATTCTATTAGCAACTGTTTGCATGAATTGATGATCATGTGTTGTAAATAAAACTATACCAGGAAAAGTTAGCATACCATCATTGAATGCCGTGATACTTTCCAGATCAAGGTGATTCGTTGGTTCATCCAACATTACTAAGTTGGGGTTTTGTAACATCATTTTGCTAACCATACAACGCACTTTTTCTCCTCCACTTAGTACATTTGTTTTCTTTAAGATCTCATCTCCGCTGAATAACATCTTACCCAAAAAGCCACGGATAAAATCTTCATCAACATCTTTAGTATTAGGTGGTACAAACTGACGCAACCAATCCATCAAATTTAAAGACCCAGTGAAAAATTCTGTATTGTCATTCGGAAGATACGCGGATGTAATAGTTGTACCCCATTCATATTTTCCGTGATCTGCTTTTACTTTACCGTTGATGATCTCGAAGAAGTTCGTCAACGCAACGTGATCACGACTTAAGAAAGCAATTTTTTGTCCTTTTACAATATCAAAATTCAGGTTGCTGAATAATACTTTACCATCAATGCTTTTTGATAATTTTTCTATATTTAGAATTTGGTTACCAACTTCTCTTTCAGGTTTAAATATAATACCAGGATATTTTCTGTTACTCGCGGTGATATCTTCAAACACTAATTTATCCAACGCTTTTTTACGGGATGTTGCCTGTTTGGATTTAGAAGCATTCGCGCTAAAGCGTGCAATAAATTCCAATAGATCTTTCTTCTTTTCTTCTTGTTTTTTATTTTTATCAGATGCTTGTCTTGCTGCTAATTGAGAACTCTCGTACCAGAAAGAATAGTTACCTGTGTAAATTTTAATTTTCATTTTATCAACATCCGCCACATGCGTACAAACCGCATCTAAAAAGTGACGATCATGACTCACCACCAATACAATGTTTTCGTAATCCGCTAAAAAGTTCTCTAACCAGCTGATCGTTTCCACATCAAGGTTATTGGTAGGCTCATCCAGTAATAAAATATCCGGTGCCTGTAATAATATTTTAGCAAGCATCACCCTCATACGCCAACCACCCGAAAATTCGCTCAGTTTACGATGAGTATCCGCTTCGCTGAAACCTAAACCGGCTAATATTTCGTGTGCTTTATATTCAATATTATAGCCATCCAGTACTTCAAATTCGTGCTGCTTGTCGCTTAGCTTATGGAGCAGGTCTTCGGTATAATCAGTTTCCAGTTTTTGTAACAGAACTTCTATTTCATCATGCAGTTGGTTCTGACGCTCGAAAGCTTCCATTGCCACATGCAATATGTTTTTGTCAGAAGAGTAGGATAGCAAATCCTGATTAAGGTAGCCCATGGTAAGGTCCTTAGCCATGGATATGGTGCCCGAAGTTGGTTTATAATCGCCAACTATAATTTTTAGCAACGTAGTTTTGCCCGTGCCGTTGGCCCCGATAAGACCAATTTTTTCTCCCGGTTTAATATGCCAGTTGGCTTCATCATACAATGCCCGCGCACCGATCTCGAACGTAAGATTATTAATAGCTATCATTTGCGCGCAAAGATACTTTTTTAAGCTGAAAGCTTAAAGACCAAAGCCTAAAGCTTTTTGGTTTCAATGTAATATATTACCATATGAGCTTTCAGCTTTGCGCTTTCTCCTTTGAGCTTATTCATTCAAACTGTTAACTTCGCGGCATGTATCAGTTAATAAAACCGTTGCTGTTTCTATTCGATCCTGAAAAGGTACATTACTTTGTTACCCGCAACCTGAAGCGTTTTAATCGCTTTCCGGGTGGTGCGGCTTTCAGCAAAATGCTATGGGATTTGGAAGATGGAAGGCTGGAAAGAGAAGTGTTTGGCTTGAAATTCAAGAACCCTGTCGGACTTGCAGCCGGTTTCGATAAAAATGC
>DATHNB010000088.1:0-7183 GCA_035486495.1 Ferruginibacter sp.
AAGATACAAAGTTTTATTTGCCTGTAAATTAATGGTTATAAAATTACCTGTCGTTAGGAAAGAAATAACACTAATCCGGGTCTGAAGTTTTTCATAAACGCAAATAATGAAAAGGAAGCTAAATCTTAAAAGCAATGCGAATTTTATAACCAAGATGATGACTTTAATGGATTTAAAAATTTATTTGATTGTTGACTAAATGGATACTAAAAAGAGAATTCTTTTAATAGGACATAACTTTGCCCCTGAGCCGACCGGAATAGGAAAGTACAGCGGTGAAATGATGCATTGGTTGTCCGAAAAAGGAAACGATTGTACTGTAGTTACCACATATCCATATTATCCTTATTGGAAAATACAGTCACCTTATAAAAACAGGTGGTATAAAAGGGAATATGTTTCCTTTCCTGAAAGCGACGAAAAGCTTACTATTTACAGATGCCCTTTATATGTTCCTGAAAGTCTTACTGGTTTAAATAGGATACTGCATGACTTTTCGTTTGTATTTTCAATGTTTTTTGTGATATTAAAGTTAATACTATTTGATAAAAGTTTTGACTATATAATAACTGTTGCCCCTCCTTTTCATTTAAGTTACCTTTCTCTTCTTTATCGCAAGTTACGGGGCGGTAAACTAATATATCATATCCAGGACCTGCAAATTGAAGCTGCCCAGGAATCGAATTTACTCAAAGGGGAAAAATTATTCAATTTGTTATATAAAGCTGAAAAAGTTATACTAAAAAACAGCGATGTTGTAAGCAGTATTTCCCATGGTATGATCAGCCGTATTCAACTGAAGGTTGATCGCAAAGTTGTATTTTTTCCTAACTGGGTAGAAACTTCAGTCTATTTCCCGGTTAATGATAAAATTAGATTAAAAGAAATTTGGGGCTTTAAAAAAGATCAATTCATTTGTCTGTATTCAGGAAGTATTGGAGAAAAACAAGGATTGGAGAATATCATTTATGCCGCAGAAAATTTAAAGGAGAATACGAAAATACAATTTATTATCTGCGGGACGGGCCCGTATAAAAGTAAGTTACAAGACATTGTTTTACACAAAAAATTAAAAAATGTCACCTTTCTTCCTTTACAGGATAAAAAGTGTTTTAATGACTTTCTTAATATTGCTGACCTGCATTTGATTATACAAAAAGCGTATATAGGTGATTTAGTGATGCCTTCAAAGTTGCCGACTATCCTATCCTCAGGAGGGGTTAGCCTGGTTACCGCTGAAAAAAATACATCCCTTCATAAACTGGTTGAAAAATACAATGTCGGATATGTAGTAGAGCCGGATGACCATGTTAAACTGACCGAAAATATTTTGCACATATCAAACATCGATCATACCGAAAAACGTATCAATGCCAGGAAATATGCCATACAATATTTGAATATAGATAATGTAATGAACCAATTTATGGATGAGATAACTATTTTGCCAAGTGAGAAAAAAGAAAATACTTTATCATTTGGTATCGCGGTGATCGGCATTACGAGTTTCCTAACCTTATTAATGAATAAGTTAAGATAAAGCTGATCAAATAATATAATTGAGCATTGAATGCTTTTTTTTAACTAAATTTTTTCTGTATGGCAGCGCATTGTCTGTCCGTTAAATGCTTGCTTTAGATACGGGTATTTAATAACTGTTACCCCCCCCCTTATATTATCTTTTAACTATTGATCAATATTAATAGCTATCTGCATGATAATACTTTTAGTGTTTAAAAATATTTTTCCTAAAATTAATTATTAAGATAATTCTACAGATTTTACTCAGAATTAAAGTGTATCTTATATACGCAAACCAATATATAAACTATTATAGCAGGTGTACTGTCACCTCATTTAGCTAACAAAACAATCACAGTTGGGATTCAACGCTATTGTTAATATACATACAATAGTGTTGATAAGAGCGTTGCCATTCGATGTCAAATTTCGAATGGTTGACCTGTCTTTTTTGCTTTTTTTTTCAGAAGCTGAAAAGATTGAAAAAGATGATGACGTAAGTCAGGAGCGCTATTACCCCAAAAGGACGTTAAAGGATGATTAAGATTTAACTGTGAATTTCGGTTAAAACAGGATATATGATTACTACTGAATAATCCAAAGCAGGGGATACTGCGTTAAGAGAAACACGAATTTAGAATTAGTGGAATTTGATTATTGGTATTTAAAAGCGAAATATTTTGAAACTATAATTTTATTTTTATCATGGACTACTTATTACAAACAGCTTTTGAAGATGACCAGGAAGCGTTTGAAAATTCCGTTTTATACTGGAAACAACAATTAGAAAGCAACACTCCATTTGTAGAACTTTCTCCTGATTTTTCGCGATCATCCACAACTTCATCCAAAATTGATCAAATTTCCTTTTCACTGTCTTCGTTTTGTCGTGATAAACTCAGACAATTAAGCGATTGTCATAACACCAGTCTTTTTACAACATTGCTTTCGGCCTATAATACGCTTTTGTACAGGTATACAAAACAGGAAGATATTGTAATTGGTTTTCCAAACATTGAATACATATTTGGTGAAACAGGTGACTCAATCATACCCCTGCGTAATACAAAAGTTTACCGGGCGGATTTATCCGGCAATCCCTGTTTTAACGAATTACTTAATCGTGTTAACCAGGTAGTTTTAAACGGAAACAAGCATAAGGCGGTGCAGTATAAAGAATTGGAAGAAGATAGAAAGTTAATATGTGGAACTAATTACCCAATGTTATACAACGTAATATTTTCTTTCAGGACTATTAAGATTGAAAACGATGGAATTAATGAATGGGCTTCAAATGGCTGTGTACCCGAAAACGCCAGGGGTTATATTGACTTAGCATTGTATTTGGAAGAAACATCACAAGGTTTGAATGGAATTTGGACATATAATTCAGAATTATTTGAAGCTGTTACTATTGGGCGGCTTGCAAAACATTTTGAGGTATTATTGGAAGGCATAATTTCCGACCCACAACAAAATATATCTCAATTGCCATTGCTTACTGATACAGAGTATCATCAATTAACTTTAGACTGGAACAGTTCAAAAGTAAATTGTCCTGCTGATAAGTGCATTCACGAGTTGTTTGAATTGCAGGTACGAAAAACACCCGGGGCAACAGCATTAGTTTTTGAAAAAGCAGGATTAACCTACGCAGAATTAAATGAGCGCTCTAACCAGCTTGCCCACTATTTGCGCAGCAGGGGTGTTAAGAAAGAAACACTTGTACCGGTTCTTATTGATCATTCACCTGAAATGATTATAGGGATTTTGGGGATACTTAAATCCGGAGGTGCTTATGTGCCTATAGATCCGAACTATCCATTGGAAAGAATATCGTATTTGCTTGAAGATACAAAGGCGTTTATAGCTATTTGCAATAAAGAAAGCAAACTACTATCACAGGCTTTTAAAAATATTGAATTATTTGATTTGACTGGTGAAGGGGTATTTCTAAAAGATCAGCCCGCGGATAATTTGAATATTAATCTTTCTTCTGATAGCCTTGCTTACGTTATTTATACTTCAGGTACTACAGGTAAGCCCAAAGGGGTAATGATTGAACACAGGTCGCTTGCCGATCATTGTTATGGGGTAATTCAAAGCGCTGATTTACAAACCTGCAAATCCTTTGCCCTGTTTTCACCGTTAGTTTTTGATGCGGGGCATTCTATCATACATTCGTCTTTTATTCTTGGTGCATGCTTGCATGTTTTATCGAAGCCATTAATTATGAATAGTGAAAATGTGGCTGCTTACCTTGATAATAATTCTATTGATTGCATTAAAATTGTTCCTTCTTTATGGCTTTCATATGCAGGCCTGGAAAAAATGGTCGTATCAAAAAAGGTTATCATTTTTGGAGGTGAAGTTTTTCCGTTAGGTATTCTGAATTGCTTAAAAAAAATAAACTATGGGGGGAGCGTATATAACCATTATGGCCCTACAGAAGTAACTATAGGGAAATGTATTCATAAAGTAAGTATAGATCAAGCATATAATACTGTTCCTATTGGAAAACCATTTTCAAACACTCAACTTTATATCCTCGATGACCATTTACAATTAGCACCTGTAGGTATAGAAGGTGAATTATATATTGCTGGCGAGGGTTTATCACGTGGTTACCTAAATCAGCCCGATTTAACAGTTGAAAAATTTATATCAAATCCTTTCACTAGTAATCCGTCTGATAGAATGTATAAAACCGGGGATAAAGTCAAATGGCTTTTGGATGGAAATATCGAATATTTAGGGCGGATGGATGAGCAGGTAAAAATACAAGGCCATAGGATTGAATTAGGAGAAATAGAGCAAGCATTGTTACAAAGCCAATTGGTACAGCAAGCAGTTGTAATTGCACATGTTGATAAAAAAGGTAATAAACAATTGATAGGATGTGTTGTACCTGGCAAACAATATAATCAGGAAGCGTTAATTGCATTTTTAAGGAAAAAGCTGCCAGAATATATGATCCCTGTTAAATGTATTGAACTTGAAAACCTGCCGCTAACCAATAATGGAAAAATAAACAAGAAGGAATTAGAGGATTTGAACGGAATTGACAAAGCTTTTATAGCCCCAACAACTGAGATAGAGATAAAATTGGCGGTTATTTGGCAAGCTTTACTAAATACGGAAAAGATAAGTATCCATGATAATTTTTTTGAACTTGGTGGGAACTCAATTCATGCTGTTTTTTTATTTGCAAAAATTAAAAAAGAATTTAATAAAAGTTTCCCATTATCTGCATTATTTACCGCTCCCACAATTTACCAATTGGCCTCGGCGTTAAAATTAACAACGAAAACATTTTTGGCATCGTCTTCCATTGTCCCCATTCAACCAAATGGCTCAAAACCCCCGTTTTTCTGTTTACACGCCGGTCACGGAAATGTACTTTTTTACGCAAGCCTTTCTTTGAATTTAGGTCAGGATCAACCATTTTATGGGATCCAGGCAAAGGGCATTGATGGAACAGAGCTCCCTTTTACCAAAATGGGACAGATGGTAAATTACTACATAGGAGAAATCCGTAAAGTTCAACCGGAAGGCCCATATTATCTCGGAGGCTATTGTTTTGGCGCCCGGATTGCTTTTGAAATGGCACAACAATTAACATACGAAGGACAAAAGGTAGCTCTTTTGGTTAGTTTTAATGGAGTATCCCCAACTTATGGCCGCCTTAAGTTTAAGAGTACAGGAAGATTTCAAAGAGTAACTGAAAAAATATTTTCTCATTTGAATTATATTACAAAGTTAAGTTTAAAAGAAAAGATTTTATATATTTCTAATAAAGTTACTACGCAAATTCTTGGCAGGCTAAGCAGTTTCCTTTTCTTGTTGAAATATAAAGCATATGAACTAATATTTAAGTTTTATCTTCTTCGAAAACAAAAAGTGCCTGAAATAATCTCAAGAAAATATGTGGCCCAATCGCTGGAAATATTGCAATCTAACTACAAGCCAAAACCATATGACGGTTCAATGGTCGTTTTTCGATCTCCCGGCATTTTTAGTAAAGATTCTTATTTGGGTTGGAAAAGCTTTGTAAAAGGTGAGATAAAAACAATTGATATTCCGGGCCGGCATGAATGGCGAAGGGATATTCTTAACCAGCCCCATGTCCAAATTTTAGCAAAAGAACTTGAAAGTGTTTTAAATAAATAATACTGATTTTATATATTAAAATCCGACTGTTTTGCAATTTATTACCAGGCAACAGCTAGTAGTATTAAGTATTATTGGGAGTTACATTATTATACGGTAATAACGTTAGGATTCTGCAGGGGTGGCTTAAAATTCAAAAATACTTTCCTTCTGTACAAAATTATTCAAAGTCCTCGATAAAAAGTTTATCCTTAGGTCTTGAAAAATTAATCATAGGTAAGTAATATAACGGATTAGAAGAAGAATACTCAAATACTTGAACATCAAGTAACGAAACGTTAATTTTTCCTTTCTTTTCTTCAAATGATTCTACTGTACCGGCAAAGGTAAAATTCCTTTCCAAATCGGTTAAGTAAATCTTCCTTTGCAGGGTTTCAGTTAACAAGGAACTGCTCTGTGTCGAAAAAAATAAATTAGGTTCCATACTTTTTTTAGTCTTTATACGGAGACCGTTTAGAAATGTTACCTGTATTTTTCTTTTTTTACAAATCCTATGGCAGGCTTGATAATAAAATACCTTGCTGAGTTACCGGCTTTTATTTAAACGAGTTAACAAACTGGTCAATTTCCTTATCCTTATTAAAAAACAATGTTATCAAATATTGTTTTTTAATAAATTTTCAATAACAATTAACGTCTTAAAAAATCAGATTTTTTTCATGATAAACCCTTAGTTTTTAAGAGTAAAGATTTAAGATGTAATTAATATATTTTCATATTCAAATAAACTTGAAAGTTTTAACTGACCCGCAAATAGAAATTTAATTTTTAGAAAAATTATAATTTGCTAATTTGCTAATTTAATGCCATTTATTTAATAAAATTAATTATGGTAAGCTAATTTTTTTGAAACAATAATATTAAAATGTTGTAAATTTAATTTTGAAATAACTTGTTACATTGATTTTTGTGTAAATTGTACACGATAATATGCAACCTTATTGGCAATTATTTTTATGGCTTTAAAAAAGATTTTACTATTGATTTTCATAATAATAATAAATAATGCTGGTGTTCATGGGCAGCCCCCGCCGGCAATTACTTATTCTACACCTCAAGTTTACATGGTGGGGTCTGTTGTAGCCCCATTATCACCTATTAACAAGGGTGGCCCCGTTTACCCAGCAAATTATAGCATGCCTGTGAATTTTGTTTTCTTTACTACACCATTCAGCATAGCTATAGACGGAGCAAATAACATCTACACGACAGATAATTCCACGGGCGATTTAACAAAGTTCAATGCTGCCGGAACGCGTGTTTTTACTATAAATACAGGTAATACAGAGGCTTCAGAGGTGGCTGTAGATGGATTGGGAAATATTTATGTCTCTCAATTTACAAGACAGAGTGTTTTGAAATATAACGCTGCAGGGGCACTCCTGGCAACAATTACGGGTTTTACCAACCCTTATGGAATAGCATTTGACGCCTTAAATAATGCGTATATAGCTGATTATTTTACCGGGGCCATTTTTAAAATTATAGCAGG
>DATHNB010000089.1:0-12732 GCA_035486495.1 Ferruginibacter sp.
CAAATTTACCCTATGTCTCAAACATCAGCACCTATTGCAAGCACGGCTCTTCCGGTAAAACTTGTTTATGAAGTAAATATCGATGGTAATATTATAAAACCGATAAATTCTATTGCTATATTTCAACATCATGGAGCACACAATAGCGTAGAGTTTAGTTTCCCGCATGAAGTAGTACAACAAGAAGGTAGTTTTGTGTTAGACGATGCACAAAAATTATTAGGTCGTTTAGTAGAAATCACTATAAAAAACAGTAATGACTCCGGTAGTGCAGCATTGGAAAATAAATTTATTACCACTAATGTAGAATTAGATCAGGAGGGATTGAATGAAGGTATGTTAAAGGTGACAGCCTTAAGTCCAACATGGTTATTAGATGGTGCTCCACATTTTGAAAGTTTTTATCAGAATAATTTAAATGACATTGCCACAGCTGTAGCAAAACCTTTAAATTCTGTAAGAACAAACATAAAAGCAAATGCTTCTTTTAAAGACACGCTACCTTATGTTTGTCGTTATAATGAAAGCGGATGGAATTTTTTAAAACGTCTTGCCGCTGAAACGGGCCAATGGCTTTACTTTAATGGTACAGACCTTATATTTGGTGATGCCGAAAAAGGCGAATCACAAAAATTAATTTATGGAAACAACTGTCATAATTTACAAATGAATGTAAAAGCATTTCCAACACAGTCAGGTGTGTTTGGTTATGATGCAGCACAAAACAACCTACTAAATCAGGAAGCAAATAATTATACCGGCAATTCCGGCTCTTATGCAGAAGATGCCTTCAAACGCAGTAATCAATTATTTTCAGTTGCATCAACATACACTACGCACAATTCACTATCAGGAAGTGCGTCAGTAGAAGCAATAGGAAAAGCTCGTTCAGCAAGTACAGCATCAGGCATGTACACTATCAGCGGACAAAGCACTTTGTTTACTTTAAAAGTAGGCGCATTGGTGGATGTATCTTTTAAACGTTTAGGAAAGAGTAGCTCGCACAGGCAAATGCGTATCATATCAGTACAGCATCATCTGCAATCTGGTGGCCAATATACTAATACGTTTAAAGCGATACCATCATCTGCAGAAGCGCCGCCAGCTATTAAATATAACAGACCCGTTACCTACCCGATGCTGGCAAAAGTTTTAAGCAACGATGATGCTCAAGGTCGTGTGCAAGTTCAATTTATGGGATGGCAACAAGATAGCGGCTCACAACAAACAGACTGGATAAGGGTTGCAAGTTCTAACGCTGGCAACAGTAATTCAGTAAGTACTAACAGGGGCTTTATGTTTATCCCTGAAGTTGGCGACCAGGTTTTAGTTGATTTTGAAAATGGCAACCCCGATAAACCTTTTGTTGCACACAGCATGTATCACGGACAAAACGGTGCCGGCGGCGGATCAGGCAATCATATTAAAAGCATTGTTACAAAAAGCGGTTGTATGATCCAGTTTGATGATACCGATAGCCAGGGAAGCGTAACAGTAACCGACCCAAGTGGTAATACTTTTTATCTTGACGGACAAGGAAATGTAAACATTACCGCACCAAAAAATATCATATTAAGTGCAGGAGAAAATATAATGCTAAATGCTGGAATGAGTGTTATGACAAGTGCTGGCACAGATATTATGGATCAGGCTGGAGCAATGATAGCACATTCAGCAGGTTCAGATATAATGCATACTGCAGCAGGAATGATGACACATTCTGCAACAAAAGATTTTAGTTTGCAAGCTGCAAATATTACAAAAGTTGCTACTGGGAATATAACGACACAATCTGACACAATTGATAAAGAAGCTCAAAAAGATGTAACCATTAGCAGTGTTCAAGGGAATGTAACTAAACACGCAAAAAAAGAATTACAAAATAATAGTGGCCAAAATACTAAACATAATTAATTTATGGACGGAGGAAACTACATAGAAAAAGCAGGAGGTTCTATTACAGAAACTTCGCAGAACGATTATACTATATATTCAGAATGGAATATTATAACTAATGCTAAAAAAGGCATTAATGAAGTAGGTGAGGATGATGGAGTAGCGTTTGGAGATGCTAAGAGCGCACCGAAAAAAAATAGCAAGGCAAAGGATGAAGATAAAAAATATACCCTTCCTTTATTAATAGGATATTCAAGAGGATATAATTATAATAACCATTTTATGTCGAGTAAAAATGCTGACGTAAAAAAAATTGCATTAAATCTTCCCGATTCAAAATCCAATAGTGGCATGCTCCTAGCCAATGATTATGATACCATGATTGGAGTTTCAGAAGCTAAATTAAAAAGCAATATGCTGGAATTAATGCATGCTGGAACTAGCGTTAATAATGGCATGAAAACCGTAGCTGAAGATATGGTTAATCACTTTATAGCTAACGTAGGAGGGGAATATGAAAATGGCACCTTAGAAAATATTATAGGTAATGATGAAAATTTTAAAGTTTTTGTAACAAGAGTTATGTACAAAATACTCATTAAATTAAAATCAGTCAATTGGGATTTATCTCAAATAAAAGATACTCCAGATTTAGTGAGATTTGACAATGTAGCATTCAATACTTCTGATAATCATAACGATGGATTGACAATAACAATCGATGGTGTTGAACATATTGAAGTATGGATAACAGAATATAAGCCGCCGACTTCTATTAATACTCCATGTTATATAAAGATAAAATTCATATTATATGATACCTTTGGGTTAGATCCGGATGATATTGAAAAATACGGTAAAAGAAAAGATGATTCTGCCTTAAGATACATAACTGATTGGGATGATACCACAGTACAAATTCGTGTACAAA
Source organism: Ferruginibacter sp. (assembly GCA_035486495.1). GTDB lineage: Bacteria > Bacteroidota > Bacteroidia > Chitinophagales > Chitinophagaceae > Ferruginibacter. The sequence continues at coordinate 2,828 of DATHNB010000089.1, forward strand.
ATACGGTTGGATATGGCTTTAATTCATGGTGGCTCTTACAACATTATTTTAATCACAAACCTTTTACCACTAAAGTGACTAGATATTTTGAAGGGCGCTATAAACATAATGACACATATAGATCCCCTATTGAACCTAGTAAAAACACATCCAATGATGTAAAATATAATTAAATGGAAACATTCAAACTTCTTACTATTAACCTTGTTAAAACATTTATTATAAGTGGAATAGTTATAGGTTGTATTCTTAATTTTATAATACAACCTTTTTTAATTGATACTCTTGGATGCTTCGAAATAGGGTTTATATATAGTTTTGGTCTAACTCTATGTGTTAGTTCTGTATACCTCAATTTGATAAATAAGGTTCGTAAAAATATTTTCTTTAGAATCTTATCATTCTTTTCAACTATACTTTTATTAATAACATTAGTAATCCTAAGAAAATTAAAAAATCCAGAGAGCCTTAATATTCATGAAAGCTTTTTTGAAATAGGCTCTTTTCTTGTGATTCATTCTTACTATTTTATGAAATTCAATAGTTCATTGGGCAAAAATTTATGAGCCAGCAATTAAAAAGGACGATTATACTTTTACTTATTTTTATACTTACCGCTAGCAGTTGTTTATGCACGTTGATGTTATATTCTTCAAATAATAACGAAAAGAATAATCAAATGCAAAATTCATACTCTGGGATCTATAAAATGCTTTGCTATTTTGGCATATTTATTTTAACAATAAGTTCAACTTCTATTTATTTGAATCTAATAAATAAGGTAAGCCGAAATAAATTTTTTAAATTTTTGTCTTTTTTCTTGCTGCCAATAATGCTTTCTTCTTTTGAAATGATTCCAAGATTACTTCGTGGAAATGAGCGAGAAATACAAATAATGTACCCTATCATTGTCCCCTTCTTTCTTAGTTTATTTGCTTCGTATATCTATTTTATTTTAATCAACGATCCTGAACACAAGTCATCGTTAAAGCTTTAAACTAAGTAGATATGCATTTTATAGTTCTTCTTCCCAGCAACGTCTCTCCGAACTGGCGGAGATATGAAGGGCAAGCATGAAGCGTAGCGTATCTGTGCTAAGTAGTTTAACATCACAGCACAGATACGCCGCACACAACATCAACGCCGCATATCTGCGCTAGTGAGGGGCAAGATTAGAGCCTATTAATATTACAGGGGGCAACATCTAAAGAAAGAGACTTAAATTCCTTTTATTTTCATGACTCGCATAAAGGATATTCACATGGCTGTATAGAAGTAGAAAGCTCTTTATTTGATAAATTAAAAGAATATAAGGCAGCTGGCAATAAAAGTATTGAAGTTAAAATTCAATATCCGAATGATGAATACAAAACAAATGGAGGCACCAAAAGCTAAAACGTAAAATGAAAATAAAGTTATTCTTTCCCATTTTTCTTTTAATTTTTTCTTGTCAAGTTAAAGCACAGCAAGCAAAAATATCAATCATCGTTACCCCTTTTAGTAGGGATAGTATAGATATAATTATTAAAAATTCAATAAGGGATACTGTACTATTTTCTCTTTATAAACAAGAATTTATTAAGACAATATGGGTAACTAATGTGTATGACGTTTTTTGTGACGTTAGAAACCCTAATACATCAATACTTATTATAAACCCTACGGAAGTATTACACTTTAGAATTCATAATGATTCAACATTATATACAGACGAAAAAATTAAACCCGGCACTTTGTTGCAAAATAAAATTGAAAATAGAATTGTCCTAAAAGGAAACAAGAAAGATCATGATAAAATGGAATACTCTTTTTATTCTTTGCCTTGGTAAACTCTACGTTAATAGTTTTTCCTATTTCATAATTTAAATTTATCGTTACAGTAAAACGTTGGCAACCACGCCGGCACAGATACGCCATACGCAACAGCTAAGCTGCATATCTGCGCTAGTAGGGAGTTGGTGAAGATAATGGTATAAGCTATGGTTCACCTAAAAGTGCGCCAACGAAAGATTCAAAAAACTCAACAAAAATCCCGCTGTTTAAAGTGGGATTTTTTGTTGCTCTATCTTCGTTTGGGGGCATGAAACAAGACGAGAAGGAAAAATTATACTAATTCAATTACAGTAATCTCCGGCATAATTCCCACTCTACCTGGATAACCAATAAATCCAAAACCTCTGTTCACATATAATTTTTGTTTAGCATCTTCATACAAGCCAGCCCATTCCTGATACATGTACTGCACAGGACTCCATTTGAATCCGGGAATCTCAATACCGAATTGCATACCGTGTGTATGTCCACTTAAGGTTAGATCAATATCACTATAATCAGGTTTTACTTGTGCATCCCAATGGCTGGGATCATGACTCATCAGTATTTTAAATGGATATTTTTCTGTGCCGGGATAAGCAAGATCCATTCTTCCGTGTTTCGGAAATCTTGCTTTCGCGCTCCAGTTCTCAATTCCGATCAATGCAATTTCATCGCCGTTTCTTTTTAAAATAACATGTTCGTTCATTAATAAGCGCCAGCCTAATTCACCATGTATCTTTTTTACATTTTCTAAATTTTGTGTTTTACTAACACCATCAACCGGCCAGCTTACATAATCACCATAATCATGATTGCCTAAAGTCGAATAAACACCCATCGGCGCTTTTAGTTGGTTGAAAACATCCATGTAATCTTTCATTTCTGTTGCCTTATCATTTACCAGATCTCCCGTGAATAAAATGATATCGGCATTTTGATTCATGATCATATCAACACCATGCTGCACCGCTTTCTTATCCATAAAACTTCCACTATGAATATCGCTTATCTGCAAAATTTTCATTCCTTTAAAGCCTTGTGGTAAATTATCAAAGGATAATGGTATGTGTTTTACTTTGTAATTATATTTATTGCTATAACCATAAATCAATGTAGTGAATAAACTTCCACCCGCCGCAATACCAAGCCAGCTAAGAAACACAGAGCGACTAATACCATCACCTACACTTGTTTCTCCTTCCGTATTATTGTAAAATAATTTACCTGCTGCCCATTGTATCAATCTTCGTCCATCATCTAACAAAAAGAAAACAAAGCCGATCAATTTTGCAAAAAACAATCCGAGTATCGTAGCAAATAAATAGGTGCGTATTTTTCTTGGTAGCAGATCCGGATCTGTAAATGCAAAAAATAAAAAGCCTGCAACAGCTAATACTGTAATGCTCCAATAAATAACATAAATAATTGTCTTTGTTTTGGGAGAAGCATTTTGACAAACTGTTTTAACAGCCTGGAAAATATAAGTATCCAACAATAACATGATGGATATAAATATAAAAGCACCGAGAGGAGAACGCATAATATTATAAGATTAGGTAAGTGGTAAGACGATTGAGAAGACGTTTTATTTTTTATCGACATCAAAAAATTCATTTAATTGATGGTTGATTGCTTTTATTGTAAGCTCATCAATGATCTTGCCATCTTCATTTAATAATTTATCTACTACAGAAATGGGTAACTTATTAAAATGCACCATTATTTTCATGTGGTTTAACACGCCCGTTAAATGTTCCATGCCTCTCAGGTTTCCCGCTCTTCCGGTAGCTACTCCGGTAAGCAAAGCTTTTTTATGCCACCAGCAAAGATGTACTTTACTCGTATCCATCAATAACTTTAATGCTCCTGGGAAACTGCCGTTATATTCCGGTGAGATAATAATAAAAGTAGTTGTCGGAATTAATACCTCTTTTTCGATCTTTTCAAATGCGGCGTCTCTTTCTAATAAATTTACCCCTACCAGGGAGAATATTTTGGCCTCAATCCCCCTTTCTTTTAGTAAAAGCTGGTATTCAAGGGCTATTTTTTCTGTATAACTTCCTTTTCTGGTAGTTCCCGATATAATTGTGATCATTTTGTCTTAATCTGATTTAAAAGATGATAAACAGTACGCTGGTTTTGAATGATTTTTGCTGACTGGTCAAATTTGGCCACCTGCTGACGAATTGTTCACAATCAGCTTGCAATAAGGCACAATTTAAAGAAAAACTGATAGCTATACGGCACATTATCATACTATTTGGGCTACATTATATTATCTTTGGCTGAATTAAAACATAGGTACAATTTCCAAATAAATAACAAAATAAACGGCCCTTATCGGGTGCGCTACCATGGCAAGAACAATAGGAATAGCAAATCAAAAAGGTGGAGTTGGTAAAACAACAACGGCGATCAATTTAGCGGCAAGTCTGGCTGTTCTCGAATATAAAACTTTATTGGTTGATGCAGATCCGCAGGCAAATAGTACTACAGGTATTGGATTTGATTTGAATAATATTACTCAAAGCTTGTACGATTGCATGGTGAATGAGGTTGAAGGTAAAGACGTAATATTAAAATCTGATATTCCTCATCTTGATCTAATACCATCACATATTGATCTGGTTGGTGCAGAAATTGAAATGATCAATTACCCAAATCGCGAAGGAGTTTTAAAGAAAATATTGGATCCGATAAAGGATCAATACGATTTTATCATTATTGATTGCTCACCATCACTTGGTTTAATTACTGTAAATGCTTTGGTGGCTTCTGATAGTGTGGTGGTTCCGGTACAAACCGAATTTTTTGCGTTGGAAGGTTTAGGCAAATTATTAAACACAGTTAAGATCGTTCAAAATCGTTTGAATCCTGATCTTAAAATAGAAGGTATATTAATGACCATGTACGATGCACGTTTGCGTTTATGCAATCAGGTTGTCAGCGAAGTACGCAGACACTTTGATGAAATGGTTTTCAGTAGCATCATCCACCGTAACACAAGATTAAGTGAAGCTCCAAGTTTTGGGAAACCTGTTATATTGTACGACGCAGAAAGCAAAGGCTCTTTTAATTATCTAAATCTCGCCAAAGAAATTCTACAAAAAAATAATCTTACAAAAATCAATCAGGAAGATAAGATCATCAAATAATCATAAGTTCTACAACAAAAATAATAATGAACGCTCCAAATAAAAAAGATGCATTAGGAAAAGGTATTCGCAGTTTATTGCAGAATATTGATTCTGATCTAAAATCAACTGCAGATACTTTAAAACCTGAAGTGGTCGAAAAGAAAACAGGTATCAACCGTATTGCTCTTGATCAGATAGAAGTAAACCCTAAGCAACCGCGTAAAGATTTTGATGAAACAGCATTGAGTGAGTTAGCAGCTTCAATAAAAATTCATGATATCATTCAGCCCCTGACTGTTTCAAAAATGGCTTCGGGCAAATACCGATTGATAGCGGGTGAAAGAAGATTCCGTGCATCAAAGATCGCAGGATTAAAAGATGTGCCAGTCTATGTTCGTCAGGCGAATGACCAGGAATTATTAGAGTTAGCATTATTAGAAAATTTACAGCGCGAAAATTTAAATGCAATAGAAATTTCATTAAGCTACAAGCGCCTGATGGATGAATTGGATTATACGCAGGAACAGGTGGCAGAGAGAATGGGCAAAGAAAGAAGTACTATTGGTAATTATATTCGCTTATTAAAATTACCACCGGATATTCAAATTGCTGTACGCACAGGTGTAATAAGCATGGGACATGCAAGAGCACTGATAAATGTTGATGTTGTAGATAAACAGCTTTATATTTTTTCTGAAATAAAAAGCAAACAATTATCCGTTAGACAAACAGAAGACCTCGTTCGTAAAATGTACACCGGCAGTGGTGGCGCTGTTAAAAATTCCGTAAAAACACAATTACCTCCTGCTTATAAAAAGATAGAAGATAATTTAGCATCGCACTACAACACGAAAGTAAAATTAGTGCATAATAAAAAAGGGCATGGCTCTATTGCTTTCGATTATTATTCTTTAGAGGAATTAAATGCGTTGCTGGATAAACTGAATATTAAAGTGAGTTAATGCAGAAGACAACATCCATATTTTTTATTTTTTTTCTGATGATTTTTTTTTCGCTTAGCAGTTTTGCTCAGGTGAAAAAGGATAGTACAATAGTTCCTGCAACTGATACAATTAGATCGCATCCCTTTTTAATAGATCATCATCCGCTAAGAAAAGATACCGCCGCTATTATCGCTCCGCAAGACAGTACGAAAATTTTTTCGATGGACCCTAAGGTTAGTCATGCATCAAAAAAATTCAGTCCGCGTCTTGCTACCATTCGCTCTGCGATTATACCTGGATGGGGACAAGCATACAATCATAAATATTGGAAGATCCCATTGATATATGCCGCTTTAGGAACAACTGCCGGTATATTTATTTACAATCTTAAAACATACAATCAATTTAAGAGTGCTTACCGACAATCTGTAGCTGATAGTCTTACGTATCCATCAACGGGTGGTCCTAATAATGATCCTAATATAGCCCCAAGTCTTAGGATATATTCACAAGCGGACTTGCTAGCAAATCGAAATATTTTTAGACAAAATATAGATTACTCTGTTTTGTTCTTTATCATTTTTTGGGGAATAAATGTTGTGGATGCAACAGTAGATGCGCATCTTAAAACATTTGATGTAAGTGATGATATTAGTTTTGAACTAAAACTGGGCTACAGTGATATGGCTAACACAAATGGAGTTAGCCTTGTAATGAAAATTGGAAAGAGATATTAAAAAACATACAATGAAAATTGCATTAATTGGTTATGGAAAAATGGGCAAAGCTATTGAAGAAATCGCTTTACAAAGAGGTCATAGCATTGAATTAAAAATAGATATTGCAACACTGCAGGATTTCACAAAAGAAAATTTATCTAAGTGTGATGTAGCGATTGAATTTACAAGTCCGCATACGGCTTTACAAAATATTATTACTTGCTTGGATGCAGGAATACCTATTGTTTGTGGAAGTACTGGTTGGCTAGAGCAATGGGATGTAGTGAAGAAAAAATGCGAAGAAAAAAATGGTTCATTATTATACTCAAGCAATTATAGCATTGGCGTAAACATATTTTTCGAGTTAAATAAAAAATTAGCATCGTTAATGAATGCGCAAACTAATTACGAGGTTAGCATGGAAGAGATCCATCATACACAAAAAAAAGATGCCCCAAGTGGAACAGCTATTACTTTGGCAGAACAGGTAATGGAAAACTTAACCCGCAAACATAAATGGGTAAATGATAAAACGCCTAAAGCCGATGAATTGTTAATTGAAAGTAAACGTATTGATCCTTCACCCGGTACACATATAGTTAAATATCATTCTGCTATTGATGATATAGAAATAATTCACACTGCACATAACCGAACAGGTTTCGCAACAGGAGCTGTCTTAGCTGCCGAGTTTATAAAAGGTAAAAAAGGAATCTATAGTATGAAAGATGTACTTGGACTTTAGGTTAATTGAGAATTGACAATTAAGAATTAATAATTCTTTCTATTTTAATTACTTCACGTTTTATTTAAGAATTTCTTTGACTATAAAAGCGCTCAATTAAATTGAGCACTTTTTATTAATATCATCATTTATTCATTTATCACTTCAACCATTTTAATTTCTTTATTTCGTCTTCAGTTGCAGGAACAATGGAAACAGCTTCACCTCCTCCGTTTGCCATTTTTAATTTCATCTGAGTTTTATCATTTACAATAAATTGTCTGATAGTATATGCCTCCGGATTTTTTTGCCAGTCTGCATTTTCAGCATCGGCATATAATGTAGCTACATATTTTTTGTCTTTATCTAAGAAAGAAAGATCTGCTGTCAACTCACGCGCATGCTCATTTGTTATAGCACCAATGAACCAACTATCAGTTCCTTTACCTTTTCTTGCGATAGCAACATAATCACCAGGTTCAGCTGCAAGGATCTTCGTATCATCCCAATCAACAGGTACATCTTTTATAAATTGAAAAGCATCCATATGTGCTTCGTAATTTTCTGGTAAGTCTGCTGCCATTTGTAACGGACTATAAACAGTTATATACAATGCCAATTGTTTTGCCAACGTTGAATTTACCTGACGAGTTGAATCTGTTTCATAATACTTTATTTTAAAGATGCCGGGTGTATAATCCATCGGCCCTCCCATCAATCTTGTAAAAGGAAGTATTGTTAAATGGTCAGGAGCATTACCAACATCGAAGGCGTGGTATTCATTTCCTCTACCTGCTTCGCATGCCAAAAAATTAGGATAGGTTCTTTGCAAACCTGTTGGACGCATGGGTTCATGTATATCAATCATTACATGATACTGTGCCGCTTTTTGTATCGAGCGCAAATAATGATTTACCATCCATTGTCCATCATGATGTTCACCGCGAGGAATGATCTTTCCAACATATCCCGTCTTAACTGCAGTGTAGCCATATTTATTCATGAATCTAAATGCTGTATCCATCTGCCGTTCGTAATTAGTAGCAGAGCCACAGGTTTCGTTATGCATGATCATGTGTACACCTTTTTGTGCAGCATAATCTTGTATAGCTTTCACACCAAAATCAGGATAAGGTGTTACAAAATCAAAATCATTTTCTTTCCAGGTACCAAACGCATCTTCCCAACCTGTGTTCCATCCTTCTACCAATACACCTCCAATGCCATTCGCTGCAGCAAAATCTATATATTTTTTTACGTTAGCTGTATTGGCCCCATGTGTACCGTTAGGAATCAACTGACCGTTTGCATCTATACTATCAGGATCATTAGAATAGGTCCAGGTACTTTTACCAGTCTGCATTTCCCACCATACACCAACAAATTTCATAGGTTTGATCCAGGAAGTGTTTGTGATCTTTGAAGAGTCATTTAGGTTAAGTATCATTTTTGATGCAAGAATATCAGTTGCTTTATCGCTAACAATGATTGTTCTCCAGGGCGTATGAGATGGCGCGTGTAAATATGCTTTATTGCCATAAGTATCCGGAACTAATTCTGCCGTTAATTGAAATGTTTTATTATCAACATGTAATTGCATGGCAGGATAATTAACTAATGCGGCTTCGTGAATGTTGATATACAAACCATCATTGGTTTTCATCATCAATGGTGTTTGTACAGATTTATAATCTACAACCGTACGTACCAGGATAACTTTATTTTTCTCATACACAGATTTATTATCGACCTCACTCAACTTGGATGTCGTGTATGGGTACTCGTTACTATCATAATCTCCGGGGATCCAGAAAGATTTATGATCACCAGCCATACTGAATTGTGTCAACTCATCCGATACAATAAAATATTTAAGATTTGGTTGTTTTGGAAATTCATAGCGAAAGCCCACTCCATCTTCAAAAACTCTGAATACAATATCTAGTAAGCGTCCCGTATTTTTTTGTCTTAGATGAATTTTTACTTCGTTATAATGGTCGCGTATTTCACTTGTTTCGCCCCAAATTGGTTTCCACATATTATCATATGATGTGACTTCTTTTCCGATCAATTCAAAATTGGTGTCTAAGGGTTTATCATCAGTCAATTTAAATCCCAGAGTTGAAGGCTTAATCACTATTTTATCTCCGTAAGCAACTGAATATTCAGGAACACCATTATCAATTAGCATGAACGTTACTTTAACTTTGTTCATACTTGCAGTAATATCTTGCGCTATTGCAGGCGTAAGCAATACAATGCCTAGTAAAAAAATACTTAATTTTTTTAGCAACATAAAATTATTTGATTGAGATTAAAATGAAGCCAATAAAGCTTTAGCACTATCCATTTGCAAAGAAGCCATAAAATAAAACCCTTGATCTAGCTTTGCTAATGCTGCAGGGTTACCTGCATTCGTTTGTCTGAGTTGATATAATTGTGCTACAGCTTGCAAGTCTGATTGAGATAATGTTGACTGAACGCCTAAATCTTGCTGTAATGTGGTTAAGTATCCATAACCAAATTGAACAGTTGGTTCTATAATGGTCCCTTCTCCATAATCATT
>DATHNB010000090.1:0-4794 GCA_035486495.1 Ferruginibacter sp.
TTTTAGAGGGAAAATATGTCCAGGTCTTCCCAAAATTTCAGGAGTTGTTGCAGGGTCAATTAATGCCTGGATAGTTTTAGCTCTATCTTGAGCCGAAATGCCCGTAGTACAACCATGGCCTAAAAGGTCAACGCTAATAGTAAAAGCAGTTTCATGCAAAGCTGTATTGGATTGCACCATTGGTGTTAACTGAAGCTCGTTACAACGTTCTTCGGTAAGTGGGGCACATATCAAGCCACGTCCATGTTTGCTCATAAAATTGATGATCTCCGGCGTTACTGTATTGGCCGCTATAACAAAATCTCCTTCATTTTCTCTGTCTTCATCATCTACTACAATTACCATTTTACCATTCTTTATGTCCTCAATGGCACTTTCTATATTATCCAACATATCTATTAATTTATTATGCAAAGGTAACAAGGTTTGAGCTCAATTTTAAAGGGTAGCTATTATGAAATAAGGAAAAAGTTATTAGTAATGAATCGTACAATTTTAACTAAAAATTGCTTTTCAGGCGCATAATTAATGCTTACAACATGCGACTATACTCTTGGATAGTATGTTTTATTGTCAAACATAATTTGTTAAAGCACCTTTTACAAATTATATTTGAGCGTGCTAATCCTCGCCCTTTTCATAGTCCAGCTAAATAACAAACTATTAATAATTATTAGTAATGAAAAAAATTGGAATTTTATTCGGGAAGGATAGAGGTTTTGCAGATGCCTTTATTGAAAAAGTAAATAGTAAAAAAATAAAAGGCATTAAGGCAGAGCCTGTTTACATCGAAAAAGTAGAGCATGCTGAAGGTAGTGGATATGCCGTTATTATTGATAGAATATCTCATAAAGTTCCTTTCTACAGATCTTATTTGAAAAATGCAGCATTGTATGGAACAGCTGTAATAAACAATCCTTTCTGGCTTAGTGCTGATGAAAATTTTTTCGATAATAGTTTAGCAACAAAAATAAAAGTAGCTGTTCCTAAAACAGTGATATTGCCTTCGAGAAATTTACCACCTGGAACAACAGATGAAGAATTTTCTAACCTTGCTTATCCGTTAGATTGGGAAAAGATATTTCGATACATTGGTTTCCCCGCCTATATGAAACCTTTTTCCGGCGAAGGAAATCAAAAAATATATAAGATCACTCACATGAATGACTTTTTTAGCAAGCATGCTGAAACAGGAGGGTTGGTGATGATGCTGCAAGAAGAAATTATTTTTGAAGAATATTACAGGTGTTTTTGTATTGGAGCAAAACATATTCGTATTTGTAGTTACGAGCCACGTAATCCTCATGGTTCACGTTACGCGGTCGATTTTAAACCAGACTCAAAAAAAATAAAATTAATTGAGGATATGGTACTGCGCATCAATAAACATTTAGGTTACGATTTTAATACGGTTGATATAGCACTGCGTGATGATGTGTTGTATGCGGTTGATCTTTCTAATCCGACGGCAGATGCAGAAAAGGGGACTATCGGACAAGAAAATTTTGATTGGGTAGTTGAAACGATCACTACCTATGCTATTGATAAAGCACAGGAACAAAAAAATGGCAAGGATAATTTAACGTGGGGAGAGTATATCAGAAAAAGTGCTTCATAGATAATTGTTTCTACATGAGCACTTAAAATTAACTAATGGCAAATATTTCATATAAGCAATTTACGCTGGGTGTTGAGGAAGAGTATATGGTGATCGATCCTGAAACGAGGGAACTAAAAAGCCATGAACAAAAAATCGTACTTGAAGGCCAAAAAATATTTAAAGGAAAGGTAAAGGCCGAAATGCATCAGGCCGTAGTAGAAGTAGGTACAGATATTTGCAAAGATGTAGATGAGGCTTATACAGATGTCGCCGGCTTGCGCAAAACAATCAACAATATAGCAGGCGATCTTGGGTTATGGGTAGGAGCATCGGGCACTCATCCTTTTAGTCATTGGCAGAGCCAGTTGTTAACCAATCATGTCCGTTATAACGAAATTGTAAATGAATTGCAGGAAGCTGCTCGTAGTAATTTGATATTTGGTTTGCATGTTCACATTGGTATGGAATCAAGAGAGATGGCTATACATATTGCCAACAGTGCAAGATATTTTTTACCACATATTTACGCGCTGAGTACTAACTCACCTTTTTGGGAAGGAAGAGAAACCGGTTATAAAAGCTTTAGAAGTAAAGTATTTGATAAATTCCCGCGGACAGGAATTCCCGATCATTTTGAAAATATAGAATCGTATGAAAGTTATGTAGCACTTTTAATAAAGACGAATTGCATTGATAATGCTAAAAAAATTTGGTGGGATTTAAGAGTGCATCCGGATTTTAATACTGTTGAATACCGTATTTGCGATGTGCCGTTAACTGTTCGTGAAACTATTACTATTGCTGCATTGTTTCAGGCTATCAGCGCCAAATTGTATAAGTTGAGAATGCAGAACCTGAATTTTATTTCTTACTCACGTGCATTAATAAACGAAAATAAATGGCGCGCCTGTCGTTATGGAATTGACGGTAGTCTGATTGATTTTGGTAAAGAGTGCGAAGTAGAAACTAAAGTGCTCATTTACGAGTTACTGAATTTTATTGATGATGTCGTACCAGAATTGGGAAGCAGAAATGCAATTGATTATGTTCACAAAATAATGGAACAAGGTACTGGTGCAGATAAACAGTTGAAAATATTTGAACAGACCAAAAGTTTGGTTAATGTGGTTGATTATGTTCATGATGTTTTTTTAGATTAAGATAAATTTGATAATTGATCGCAGTATGGCGCGCAAAGAACAAAAAATAAAAGTCGCAATATTAGACCTCTATCAAGGTGAGGCGAACGAGGGTATGCGTTGTATACGTGATATTCTTAAACAATTCGGCGACAGTAAAAAGATCACTATTGAATTGGTTGAGTTTGATGTCAGGTTGAAAAATGAAGTGCCGGATATGTCTTATGATGTATTTATTTCTTCGGGTGGCCCTGGTAGCCCGATTGATAGCGAAGGCAGTGAATGGGAGAAGGCTTATTTCAACTGGTTACACCAGGTACAAGATTGGAACGATAATGTTTCAAACAAAAACAAAAAATTCGTTTTCCTTATTTGTCATTCTTTTCAGCTTGTGTGTAGACATTTAAATATTGGAAATGTATGCAAAAGGAAAAGTACAGCCTTTGGCGTATTTCCTATACACTTATTAAATGATGGGAAAAAGGAACATGTATTTAAAGGAATGAAAGATCCTTTTTATGCTGTTGATAGCAGGGATTACCAGGTAATACAACCCAATGCAGAAACCTTCTGGAAAACACCTGCAACTGTTTTAGCCATTGAAAAAGAGCGACCACATATTCCTCTAGAAAGAGCTATTATGGCTATCAGGTTTAATAAATATATGATCGGTACACAATTTCATCCTGAGGCAGATGCAACAGGCATGAGTATGTATTTGCAAACTGAAGAAAAGAAACGAACAGTTATTGAAAATTACGGAGAAGAAAAATGGCAGAGCATGATCGATCAGTTAAACGATCCGGATAAGATCATGATGACTTATACGCATTTAATTCCCAATTTTTTGCGGAGTGCTGTTGAGATTGGTTAAATTGTTATATGGCTTATTTTTAAATAGTTATTATAGAGTAAATAACTAAACAATTAATCACTCCAGCTATCAAGCAATTCATTATGCAAAAAGAATTACGGCAACAGTTTAATAAAAAATTTACCGAAGAGAGATACCGTGCCTATATTGATCAGATAAAAGATCTTCACCCGGGAGCATTAGATTTTAGGTTAGCAGAAACGCCAGTATTTATATCCAAAGCATTTACACAAAAATTGTTAGAGGCAGGAGAAGATATTATTGATATTATTGTTGACTCACGCTTTAAAAAAAATACAGAGAATGCTATTCCCAAAGATCTGGTTGTTGCGAATGAAAATGAACACGCTCATTTTCTTGCACTCGATTTTGGTGTTTGTGAAAATGAAGATGGTGAGTTAGAGCCACAATTGGTAGAGATGCAGGGCTTTCCATCGCTGTTTGCATTCCAGGTATTTCTTAATGATATTATACAATCATATGCCTCAATACCTGCAACACATAGCAGTTATCTTAATGGTTATACAAAAGAAACAACATTACAATTATTAAAAGAAATAATTGTAGGAGATACAGATCCTAAGCATGCAATACTGCTGGATATCTTTCCTGATAAACAAAAAACCCGTCTTGACTTTTATTGTACTGAAGATGTGTTGGGCATTAAAGCTGTTTGTTTAACGGCATTGATACCGCAAGGCGATAAATTATTTTACGACAATAATGGAGAAAGGATCGAAATAAAAAAAATATTTAACAGGCTTGTATTTGATGACCTACATCAATTGAAGGATAAAAAAAATATCATCGATATAACACATCCATGGGATGTTGAATGGATATCACATCCTAATTGGTTTTATCGTATCAGTAAATATACTTTACCATTTATACGCAATCAATATGTACCGAAAACATATTTTTTACATGAGATAACGACATTGCCTGCCGACCTGGAAAACTATGTATTAAAACCATTATTCTCTTATGCAGGAATGGGAGTTATTATTGATGTTACAAAAGAAGATATAGCTAAAGTAAACGATCCGGAAAATTGGATATTACAACGAAAGGTGAAATATGCTACAGCTATAGAAACCCCCGACAGAAATGCTAAAGCAGAAATCCGTTTATTTTATTTTTGGAAAGATGGTTGGGAAAGGCCGGTAGCAGTGCATAAT
>DATHNB010000091.1:0-4113 GCA_035486495.1 Ferruginibacter sp.
AAGTATTAACTAGAAATGGTGGCGGAGCTGAAAAAAGAAGTAATAGATATTATTCATTGAAAGACCATGATGATTGTGAGGATACTAAAATTGAAAGTCGGGATGAATTTCCCTATGCTTCAACAATGGAAGGAGGTACATCACAGGCAGCTGTTAGATGTGTGCTAATAAAGGAACAAGAGATACAGCGTCTACAGCTAATTGAATTATATAAACTGGTAAATAAATATGAGAAGTTTCTTGTTGTGCCTATAGATAATGATGGAGAACCCAGCTGGGTTCCCTCGCCAGTACCCCAAACAAAGCCAATTAATGTACCATTGCCCGTCATAATTAATTTATTGGAAAGGGTTGCAATAGAGTTATAATAATAAAAGGATTTCATAATTTTGCATATCTATGGTAACTAATCTTTCTAATGAACTGGCGGATTTGGTAAAAAATTTGGAAGCTCTTAATGCTCCCGTATTAAAATTGTTAAACCCGCCTGCTAGCGAACAAATACTCATTGATTTTTTTAGTGAGTATTTTCCCGGGAGTCCGTTAGTCGAAGATATAAGGGATATATTCCTTTGGCATAATGGAACAATAATAGAAAGTAATATCCCTGTTCGTAAATCTTATTTGTTTGCTGAGTTTCTTTTTAATTCCATAGAAAAAATACAAAAGATTATGGATTCTGTCGAGTCAACTTATAAATTAAAGAAAAATGGCTTTCTTCCTATTTTTTCGACTGGACATGGCGAATATTTGGCATTGAATTTAAAAGATTATTCAAATAAACCTGAAACGACTCATGTATATTATTTAGGAACATGGGATCCTGAATGTGATTTGTACACAACAATATATGATAGTTTTTATCAAATGTTTGTTTCGGTTAATGCATGCTTTAAACAAGATGTGTATTTTATAGATGATAAGGGTTTGATAGATATTAATTTTACTAAATATTTTGAAATCTCTAAAAAAATGAATCCAAATTCCGACTACTGGAGGTCTTAGTGAATATTGTAGTACTTTAGTCTCTAAAAGTTCTTTGAAAGACACACCGACCATTTAGGCTCAATTTTAAATGTCCATAATGAAACATTAAGTTTTGATTACAATCAAAGTTTTGATGCCTGGGGAAATTATAGAGACCCTAGTAATTGGAGTTTTGTATCTTCCAATACAGTTACTCCTCCTGATTGGCTAATAAGAGGTTACACCGGGCACGAGCAGTTAGCTGATTTTGGCCTTATAAATATGAATGGCCGGGCTTATGATCCTTTAGTCGCAAATATTTTAAGCCCCGACCCAATCCTTCAGTTTCCTGAAAGTTCTCAAGGTTTTCAAAGATATTCTTATTGCTCGAATAATCCCTTAAAATATACTGATCCAACTGGGTATGATGAGGATGCAGTTGATGGGATTCCCAATCAATATAAACAAAATGAAAAAGAATGGCAAGGAAATGGTAAAGGTGATGATGGAGGAGGAAAAGATGAAGGTGATGGTGGTGCAATTCACTCAACAGAAGAAGCTGGAGGTTGTTTAATGGGTGGAGGGCGTGGTGGACAGGAATCTGGGCATACTGATGGCACAGGTGGAGGGCATGACCCAGCTTATATTCAACTTAGGGGCGTAAATATTTATGGAACTCCTACCTCTCCCGCAGTATTGAAAATGAAGCAAGATAGAGAAGATGCAGTAATGGGAAGAGGATGGTATTATGGCACTATGAATGTGTTGCGTGCTCTTAACCCACTCCAAGGAGTTGGCGATGCCATAAGCGAATATATGTATGGTACTGATCCAGTAACTGGTGACCCGGTTTCCTCTTCACAAGCTTCATCAACACTGATTAGTGGGGTAAATAGCTTTGCAGTTGTCATTGCAGTGCCGGAACTTAAGTTTTCAAGCACACCTGTTACACAATATTCCTTACGAGCTGCAAAAAGTGGATTTTATCCAGTGATGGTGCGCGGTTTTGCAAACCTACAGGAAATGGCTTGGCTGGAAGAAGGCGATGTATGTAAATTTGGAATCACACAAAATCCAGCAACAAGATATTCTCAGACTTTCCTTGATAATACTGGAGCAGGGCTTAAGTTATTTCCTGAATTTATTGGAACAAGACAAGAATCGGCTATACTGGAGAATATGAAACTTAATAATTATATAGATATTTACGGCGAATTACCTTTCGGGAATAAGGTAAAATTTTAAAGATAAAATCATGGAATTTTTTATAACATCTGATAGTTGGTGGGAAACTAAAGTTGATAAAGTAGTAAGTACTTTATACCATCTCGGATATGATCGATTTTTTGATAAAAGGAATTATGGGAATTCTGTAAACAAGATCGCGATAATATTGATGTGTAGGGAACCTCATTTAAAATTCAAGCAAAGAATACGGTATTTAAATGAGGAGAAAATATTATATATAGATATTATGCTTGACTTTTACCAATTCATGGATGTAGAGCAAAAAATAAGGGAAAGACAAGTTGCTGAAAAGCTTATTTCAGAGGTTCCGCCTATCATCGCTAAATATAAGTTTCCCGATTTCGACCTTCCAAAGTTTGAAAAAGATTTTAAAAAATTCATGAGCCAATTATTATGATTATTTGGATATTTATGGCGAATTACCTTTTGGGAATAAAGTAAAATTTTAAAATAATACTATGGAATTTTTTATTACTACAGATAGTTGGTGGGAAACCAGGATTGATAAGGTTACAAGTGTCATGCATGACTATCACATCAAACATTTTTTTGCTAATAAAAACTACGGTAGTTCTGTAAATAAGATAGCTATCATATTAATGTGTAGGGAGCCTCATTTAAAGTTTAAACAAAGAATACGGTTCCTTAAACAAGAGAAGATCTTATATATGGATATTATACTTGATTATTACCAATTTATGGATGTTGATCAGAAAGTAAGAGAAAGGCAAGTTGCCGAAAAGCTTATTGCCGAGGTTCCAGCTATTATTGCTAAATATAAGTTCCCCGATTTCAACCTTCCAAAGTTTGAAAAGGATTTTAAAAAATTCATGAGCCAGTTGCTATAATAAGGATGCAGCAAAGTAAAAACTAAGCACCGTTACTGAAGGAAGCAGCCCCAATCAATTTGAAACAGATTATATCTATGAGCCCGACCACCAACGGAGACAGTCTTTTGAGTTCTTTAACTCGTTGCCTAAAAAGGGAATTATTTATAGTGGAGACTATGAATACATAACCACCCCTACCAATAACTACCAGGTAAACTATATAAAAGCACCTGATGGCTTGGTGGCAATGGCTGTGAATAACCAAATATACTACGTTCATATCGACCATTCAGGCTCTATTTTAAATGTATATGGTTCATCGCTAAATTATAACCAATCCTTTGATGCCTGGGGGAATTATAGAAATACAATAAATTGGAATTTCACGCCTTCCAATACAACCACTCCGCCCGATTGGCTAATACGTGGCTATACAGGCCATGAACAACTACCCGATTTTGGCCTGATAAATATGAACGGCCGTGCCTATGACCCCTTATATGGGCAAATGCTAAGCCCCGACCCCTGCTTACAGTTTCCGGGCTTTTCACAGGGCTTTGCGAGATATACGTATTGTTTGAATAACCCCTTGAAATATACTGACCCAAGCGGGTATAATATATGGGATGACTTCAAGCACCTTGTTTTAAAGCTAGTAGGCGACAAAGATATTGGGCGTTACACATCCAATACAAGCATGGGTGTTAATAAAGGCCCTGAAAATAATAAAAGCAGTAGTAGCCCGGCACCAGAACGCCCAAATAATAATAATGGCAATGAGCGTCATGCCGTAGATATGAGCGTTTCACTTAGTGGTGGTTCTACATGCACCGACCAACCAGGAACAACTCAACGGCACCAAGAGGCGGTGCTTGGGCCCGGGAAAAACAGTTTACACATAATTGATAAAACTAAGTACCCAGATGAAATGCCTGACCCACGAGGTACCGGCAAATTGTTGCCCGTACACTATGTCTTTCAAGATTGGACGCCAGGTATATTTGCTAATACCATGAAAGGCTTGTATAAAAATCCGGGATGGAAAGTTTTGACATATAATGGGGGAGGA
>DATHNB010000092.1:0-5746 GCA_035486495.1 Ferruginibacter sp.
GCCGGCCATGAAGATGATTTTGAAATGACGAATGCAAAAAGCTTTTTTAGTCCGGAAGATTTTGATAAATTATTTCCACTCGTTCAGGATTCTTTAGATCCGATCATTCCGAAAGGAACTGTTTTCGATAGTGCTAAAGTAAAGCCGATAGCTCCAACTAACGTAGATTCTATCTATTTTGATAATAAAGATCTGGCAAACGTACAGGAAGAAAAACCTGATCGCGATAATGGCAGTAACAATTGGGCCGTAAGCGGTTCTAAAACAAGAAGTGGTGCGCCCATTTTATGTAATGATCCGCATCTTGGTTTAAATCTTCCATCGCTTTGGTTTGAGATGCAATTATCTACGCCAACGTTTAATGCTTATGGTGCAACTTTTCCGGGTGCACCGGGTGTTGTTATTGGATTTAATGATAGTGCTGCATTTGGATTTACTAACGGTGGAAGAGATGTGCGGGATTATTATGAGATCAAATTTAAAGATGATAGTCGTAAAGAATATTGGTTTGATAGTACCTGGAAGAAAACCGATTTTAGAGTTGAAGTGATCAAGATAAAAGGTAAGCCTGATTATTTAGATACTGTTGCATACACAATTTTTGGTCCGGTAATATATGATAAAAGCTATACGGGTGGAAGAACTAGCAACAATAAAAATTATGCAGTTCGCTGGAAAGCACACGATCCAAGTGATGATCTTAGGGCATTTAATATGCTAGATCATGCAAATAATTACGCTGATTACAATGCTGCCATTACCAACTTACATACGCCAGGACAAAATTGTGTATTTGCCTGCAAAAGTGGCGATATTGCTCTGCGTACGCAAGGAGAATTTCCTGCAAAATGGAAAGGACAAGGAGATTTTGTAATGCCGGGTACGGATAGCAGTTATATGTGGCAGGGAATGATACCGCAAGATGAAACACCTTTTCAATACAATCCTGTAAGAGGTTTTGTAAGCAGTGCCAATCAAAAACCAACTGATTCAACTTATCCATATTATTTGGGAAGGGATTATCCTGAATATCGTGGTTTGTATATTAACAGGAGGTTGGCTGCGATGAATGACATAACCGTTCAGGATATGATGGATCTTCAAACAAGTGAGTATGATGTTTTTGCGGAGATGGCCGTACCGATCTTTTTAAAAAATATGAAAGAAGATGAATTGAATGACGATGAGGAACGGTATTTCAATGTTTTAAAAAATTGGAATTTTACGGATGATGCTAATTCAAAAGGAGCAACTGTTTTTAATATTTTATGGAAACAATTTACAAAAGTTGTATATGATGATGAATATGCTAATGCACCGAAAGTGATTATGCATCCATTCGAAAGTACTTTGTTAGAAAGCGTATTACGCGATACCGCGTATAAGTTTTTAGATAATATTGAAACGGATAAAGTAGAAACATTAGGAGATGATGTAACAGAAGCATTTAAAAAAGCAACGGTAGAATTGGATACAGCTAATAAAGACGGTAAATTAGAATGGGCAAAATATAAGGATACTCACATTAGTCATCTTACAAAATTAGAAGCCTTTAGTAGTATGCATTTGCCAATTGGCGGCGGCACATATTGTGTTAGTGCGGTAAAGGCTGATCATGGTCCAAGCTGGAGAATGGTTGTTAGCCTTAAACCGCAAACAGAAGCCTATGGTATTTATCCGGGTGGACAAAGCGGTAACCCAGGCAGTAAATTCTACGATAATTATATAAACAAGTGGGTGGAAGGAAAATACAACATTCTTTGGATGATGCAAAAGGGTCAGGAAACTGATCAACGCATAAAATGGAAAATGACTTTTAGTAATTAGCGAATTGCTGGTCAAACCATTTAACTATTTAACTATTAAACCATTAAACAAAAATGAAATTTATAATCTCTTTAATATTAACAGCTTTACTAAGTTTTGCCATCTGTCTTTATTGTCCGTGGTGGAGTATTGCTATTGTTGCATTTGTTGTTGCTGCATTAATTCCGCAAAAACCGTTTGTATCTTTTTTAACGGGATTTCTTGCGTTATTTATTTTATGGTTTTCTTTAACCTTGTATATCAGTAACAACAACGAACATATATTGGCGCACAAAGTATCTATCATCATTTTAAAATCTGATAATCCTTTTGCATTAATATTAATGACTGCAGTAATAGGAGCTTTAGTTGCAGGTTTTGCTGCATTGGCAGGAGGTTTTGCCCGCACAACCAAAAAATGATCGCTGGGGTAAGTTTAATTTTTCAGTAACGAAATCAAGGGTAATTTCGCTGCAACTTCAATTTGTAATGCGTCAATTATTATTGTTTCTTTTTATTGGTATTTCTCTTCATTCATTTTCACAAAAAATTTACGGAGTTGTTTACAATGCTACGGGCGACCTATTGCCATATGCTTCTATAAATATTAAGGGTACTACTATTGGTACGAGTGCAAATAATAAAGCAAAATATTCAATTAGAATCGCGCCAGGTAATTATACGTTGGTTTGTCAGTATATAGGTTTTGGTGCGCAAGAAAAAAAAATAACACTTACGGATAGTAGTGATGAAGAAGTGGCATTTGTATTGAAGGAACAAAAATTAGAATTAAAAGAAGTTGTTGTAAAACGTAATGGCGAAGATCCTGCATATGAAATGATCAGGCAGGCAATAAAAAAACGATCGTATTATAACAGACAAGTAAAATCTTTTCAGTGCGACCTGTACACAAAGAACATAATAAAGCTTCGTCATTTACCCATAAGAATTCTAGGGCAAAAAATACCGGATGATTATAAAGCTGCTATGCGTTTAGATTCAACTGGTCAAGGCATTATTTATTTATCAGAATCAGTCGGAAAAATATCTTCCCAGCAACCTGATAAATTTAAAGTAGAAATAAAAAAGAGCAGAGTGAGTGGTAATGGAAATTTTGGGTTCACTTTCCCGACATCTATTAATTTTTATCAGAATAATGTAACTATTTATAGCGGTCGTCTTAATCCACGCGGTTTTGTTTCGCCAATTGCCGATGGAGCCATTAATTTTTATAAATTCCAATACCTTGGTAGTTTTTGGGAAGATGGCAAAGAGATCAATAGTATTCGGGTTACACCACGTAGAAATTATGTTCCATTGTTTTCAGGCGTTATTAATATTTCCGAAGATGATTGGCACATTCATAGCGTCGATCTATCACTTACCATAAAACAATCGTTAGAATTTCTTGATACATTACAGATCACCCAGTTTTATGTTCCAGTAAATAAAAATGTATGGCAACTTAAAAATCAATTGTTGCATTTCAATTTTCAAAAATATTCGATAGATGCTATTGGAAATTTTATGAGTGTTTATTCAAAGTACACAATCGATCCGGCGTTGCCGAAAAACTTTTTTAATAATGTTGTTATTAAATATGATACCGGTGTAAATAAAAATCCTGTAACGTATTGGGATAGCACTCGCCCGGTGCCGCTAGAAAAAGAAGAAATGAAAGACTATGAGGTAAAAGATAGTTTGTATGAAATAGAAAAAGATTCAGCTTTAAGCAAAACAACTATCGACTCATTAAGAAAAAGAGAAGGCTCTCTAAAATTATACAGAGTTTTTTTGAATGGCATTGATAGAATGCATTATAGTCAAAATTTTGCCTATAGATACAGTATAGATCGACTGTTGCAAAAAATAGAATATAATCTGGCAGAGGGATTGGTTGTAAATGTCAACGGCCATTTCAATAAAAAATTAGAAAAAATAAATTCAATTCTTTCTGTTGATCCAACCATTCGTTATGGGTTTAGTAATACGCATTTAAATGCCTGGACAAATATCACGCTTAAAACGAAAAAACTCAAGAATGAAAAAAATACAAAAGAAACCTGGAGTTTGTCCGGAGGAAAAAGAGTGAGCCAGTTTAATAAGGATTGTCCCATCTCGCCAGATATTAATAGTATTAGTACGTTGTTATCCGGGAAGAATTTTATGAAGACGTATGAAAACTATTTCGGAAGTCTTGGTTTCTCAAAAGAATATGATAATGGGGTGCATATCGGCATTAATGGTTTGTATGAAGACAGGATACCATTGAACAATACTACTAATTTCGTGTTTCTTCCGCAAGATACAATCCATATTACGCCTAACTATCCTAATGAAAAAATATCGGCGCAGTTTACAAGGTATCAGGCATTTCTTTTAAGTATGGATCTTAGCTATCAACCCGGACAAAAATTTATTCAATACCCTAATGGCAAAGTTTCTTTAGGATCAAAATATCCAACGTTTAGTGTTAATTATACAAAAGGCATTAAAAATATTTTTAGCAGCGATGTTGATTTTGATAAATGGAATTTTTCAATCAAAGGCGATGTTAATTTTAAATTGGCCGGGTTATTAAAATATAATTTTATAATAGGAGGGTTTCTAAATACGAATTCAGTTTTTATACAAGACTATGATCACATCAATGGTAATGAATATTTTGCAGCAAGTGCATATTTAAACAGTTTTCAATTAGCAGATTATTACACCTATAGCAATACCGCTAGCTTCTTTAGTGAAGGGCATATTGAATATCATTTGAACGGATTGCTTACAAATAAAATCCCCCTATTTAATAGGTACGATTGGAATTTGATAGTAGGATCCAATGCATTTTATATAGACAGAAGTGGTAATTACACGGAAGTATTTGTAGGTATCGAGAATTTTTTACACATTTTTAGAATAGATATAATAGCCAGTTATAAAGATGGCAAAACTGCAGAAACAGGCTTAAGGCTTGGTACACAGGGCTTATTAGGTGGACAAAATAAATTCAGAAGACAAGAGAACCCGCTTAAGTTTTAATTTTATTTTTATTTGTACATTTGCAAAACATTTGGTTTGCCCTGCAAGCATCCAACTTTTAAAAGTTTCCCTGTACAAGGGATCAATTTATTTTATGTCATTATACAATCGTATCTCCCAAACGGAGCTTAAACAATTGCTGTACGCCGAAACGGAGCATCGTACAACGATCTCTTTCTACCAATATTTCCCTGTTGAAGATTGCAAACAATTCAGAGATGAGCTATACCTGAATCTTGACGCATTAAAAGTGTTTGGCAGAATTTATATTGCGCAAGAAGGTATCAATGCACAGATAAGTGTTCCAGACAGTAATTTCTACGCGCTTAAAAATTACCTGTATTCTATTGAAGCATTTAATGGTATTCGTTTAAATGTTGCCATTGATGATGATGGCAAATCTTTTTGGGTATTGAAAATAAAAGTGCGAGACAAGATAGTTGCAGATGGCATTGCCGACCCGGAATTTAGCATGGAGAAAAAAGGTAAATATGTGAATGCAGCACAAATGAATGAATTGTTGCAGGATGATAATACCATTGTGATCGACATGCGTAACCACTATGAATATGAAGTGGGGCATTTTGTAAAAGCAGTAGAAATACCAAGTGATACTTTTCGTGAACAGCTGCCAATGGCTGTAGAAATGATGAAGGAACATAAAGATAAAAACATCATTATGTATTGCACCGGGGGGATTCGTTGTGAAAAAGCAAGTGCTTATATGTTACACAATGGGTTTAATAATGTGTTTCATTTAGAAGGTGGTATTATTAATTATGCAAAGCAGGCTAAAGAAGAAAAGATAGAAAGCAAATTCATCGGTAAGAATTTTGTGTTTGATAACAGGCTGGGAGAGCGGATAACGGAAGATATTATTTCTCAATGTCATCAATGTGGTCAGCCT
>DATHNB010000093.1:0-3243 GCA_035486495.1 Ferruginibacter sp.
ACAGGCTGTATTGCTGGCAGCATTAATATTTACGGGCCATTATACTGTTTGGGAAATTCTTTTTTTAAGTATCATATTGGGTGTGATCAATGCCTTTGATATGCCAGCAAGGCAGCCGATGGTGCATGAAATGATAAATGATAAAGCAGATCTGCCTAATGCGTTGGCACTTAATTCTGCGATGGTAAACCTTGCGTTTATACTCGGACCCGCATTATCTGGTATCGTGTTGCAGAAATTTGGTGCAGGTATTTGCTTTCTTTCAAACGCTGTAAGCTTCATGGCTGTAATTGCTTCATTATTATTAATGAAATTACCGCCATTCAATCCGCCTGCTATTAAAAAGAAAGTCATCTCAGAACTTGCCGAAGGCTTTAACTATTTAAAACATACACCTGCAATAGGTGGCATTATATTAATACTTGCTTTGTCGGGTTTGCTTGTATTACCATTTGGTACGCTTTTGCCAATTTTTGCTAAAGATATTTTTAAAGGGAATGCTGCAACATTCGGCTACATCAATAGCTTTATGGGATTGGGTGCTATATGCGGAACGCTCTTTTTAGCTTCTTTAAAAAAAGGAACGGACCTTAAAATTATATTGTTGTTTAGTAGTATTAGTTTAGGATTAGGACTGGCACTCTTTTCTCACATCAGTTATTTTCCTGTGGCAATGTTATTTGTAGTGGTGGCAGGTTTTGGTTCAATGTCTCAAAATACAATTTGTATTACTATTATACAGGTTGAATCAGATGCTACTATGCGGGGGAAAATGATGAGTTATGTTGGGTTGGCTTATTTCGGCATGTTACCATTGGGCAGTTTGCTTATTGGTATGGTATCTCAAAAAATAGGAGCTGCAAATGCCATGCTTTGCCAAGGTATCGCAGCACTTATTATTGTTATTGTATTCTTTAAGTTCTTGAAAAAAGATAAAATGAATGAAGAACATATAGAGCAATTAACAGAAGCGGAAGAAGTCGTAACTGAGAACGTTTGATCAATAAATATCTAACAATAAAATATATCACTAATCTTTAATTTTTTTATTATGGAATGGTATCATTATTTCAGTGGCTTTTGGGCCGGTATGTTTTTGGCCAACTTTGTTCCTCATTTTGTTAATGGAGTTTCGGGTAATGGTTTCCCTACGCCGTTTGCAAAACCTCCCGGCAAAGGGTTATCATCACCTGTTGTAAATGTACTATGGGCGCTGCTTAATTTAGTAATAGGTGGTTTGCTTTTTAAGGTCGGTAAAGTTTCCTTGCACAATTATCTTTCGCTTATTATATTTTTTATTGGTTTTGCTTTGCTTAGCGTGATGATGGCTAAAAATTTTGCAAATAAGGATAATTCATAAAAGAACTCGTAGCAGAAAGTAATTGTAATAAATAATATACTCATATAATCATTCAAAAAAATAAAAAATGGAACAAAACACTGCACTGTTAGTAATGGATATGCAAGCTAAAATGCTGGCCATGTATCCGCAATTCTCAAAAGTATTTATCGGTAATGTAGCAAAAGCAATTGCACATGCACGTGATAAAAAGATTCCCGTTATTTATGTAACGGTAGGATTCAGGACGGGAACACCAGAAATAAATATGAACAATAAAGGTTTCTCTGCAAGTAAATCTATGTTTGCTAATATTGACTCGAATGAATGGCTACAGATACATGAAGATGTTGTGCCGTTGGCAGATGAAGTTGTTACTATAAAACGCCGCGTTAGTGCATTTACAGGAAGTGATCTTGAAGTTGTTTTAAGAGCAAAAGGTATTCAGCGTATTGTACTTACGGGAATTGCAACCAGCGGAGTTGTATTATCAACAGTACGCGAAGCAGCTGATAAAGATTATAAAATAACTGTATTAGCTGATGGCTGCGCAGATGGAGACGAAGAGGTACACAGGATATTAACTACTAAAGTTTTCCCGCGTCAGGCCGATGTGCTTACAATAGAAGAATGGAGTAAAATATAAGAATACATTTCCGCTAACTATACCTTAACACAAAGGAGCCTGCAATAATTATTGCGGGCTCTCCTTTATTTATTATGTATTGTTGATATAATTATTTTCCAAGTCTAAACCGTTCCATGATTTCCAAACTAACAATAGCTTCTTCCAAAGGACAAGGATTAGGTTCATTGCCTAAAAAATATTGTACCACTTTGCCGATCATTGGTTGTTGAATATGCGTAGGGTGTTCAAATGAAAAATTTTGTGTTCCTTCATCAGTGATCATTTTCAATTCATTACCGAAAAATGGAAAACTTAAAGAGCCTTTTTCTCCGATGATCTTGCATTCATCTTTTTTCATACTCTCCGGTACGGTAAAACACCAGTTACCTGTAAATAGAATATCATTTGGTAATTGGATGTACCCAACAACCGTATCTTCCGCGTCATAGAATTTTGCCTGGTTAACAGACATCCCGGAGCAATTAATATAATTGCCAAAAATAAAAGTGATAATGTCTAATTGATGCGGAGCCAGATCAAAAAATAATCCACCACCTGCAATGGCAGGATCAACGCGCCAGTTTTTTTCACTATTAGCAATGATAGGAGATTGGTAGGGTTGCAGCATATTTAATTGGATCAACTTTATCTTACCAATTTTATTTTCGGCAATCATTTTTTTTATGGTAAGAAACATTGGTAATGCTCTTCTGTAATGTGCTGCAGCCAATTTCCCTTTAGTAGTATTTACACAATTAATCATTCTTTTACAGGAAGCAATATCTGTAGTTACCGGCTTTTCTACGTAAACATATTTGCCTGCTTGTAAAGCCTGAATAACATATTGTTCATGAAATTTTGGTGGCGTAGCAACATACACAGCATTTATTTCAGGATCATTGATCAGATCAGTTGCATTGCTATACCATTTAGCAACACCGTGGCGTTTAGCGTAATCTGCAGCTTTATCAGCATCTCTGCGCATTACTGCTACAAGTTTCGAATTGCTGACTTTATTAAAAGCCGGGCCACTTTTTATTTCAGTAACATCACCACAGCCTATGATACCCCAGGAAAGAATCTTATCAGCAGAATTATTCATTTGTTTATTATTCAATACAAAAATATAGTAATTCTTATAGTAATTTGCAGGAGTATTCTTTAACGCTGTATTACCATGATAAAACGATATTGCTTTTTTATTTTATTCTTTTTTATTACTGTTAGTGCTTCTGCTCAAACCTATAATATTATTGATTATGGAGCTGTAGCTGGT
>DATHNB010000094.1:0-3472 GCA_035486495.1 Ferruginibacter sp.
ATACTCCACCCATCTTAGGGTTATCCTTTGCAATATGGTTGGCAACCTTGGCTAAAGTCTTACTTGGAGCAATGCCCACAGAAACCGGGATACCAGTTCTGTCTTTAACGGTATTGCGGATCTTCCTACCATAATCCAAAAACCCATATTTTTCAAATCCCTCTAAAGACAGGAAAGCTTCATCAATCGAATAAATTTCAAGATTAGGGGTAAAAGAAGCCAAAGTGGACATAACCCGGCCTGACATATCCCCATATAAAATAAAATTGGCCGAGAAAACTTTAACGTCATGCTGTTTAACGATCTGTTCGCATTTAAAAATCGGGGCGCCCATGGCTATGCCGACATCTTTAGCTTCCTGTGACCGCGAAATAGCACAACCATCATTATTGGATAAAACGATTACGGGCTTATTTTTAAAGGCAGGATGAAACACTCTTTCGCAGGATACATAGAAACTGTTGCAATCAACGAGAGCAAAAACTTTATTCATATTACACCTGATGGATTACATTAGTCACAACTCCCCACACTTCAAAGTCCATACTCTCATTTATTTCAATCGCAGGATATTTGGGATTCTCCGCAAGTAAACTGACACGACTTACTTTTTTACTGACTCTTTTCACAGTAAACTCCCCATTAACAACAGCGACAACAATACATTTATCTTTAGGCTCAAGAGAACGATCAACAATGAGAATATCACCGGAGTTTATTCCGGCGCCAGTCATCGAATCCCCTTTAACCTTTACAAAAAAAGTAGATGCAGGATGCTTTATTAAATATTCATTTAAATCTAATTTCTTATCTAAGTAATCTTCTGCCGGTGAAGGGAAACCAGCTTTTATGCGGGATAAATATAGTGGCAACGTACAGTCCGTTACTGTTTCTGCTTCAAAAATCTCTATAACTTTAATCATACTTTACCTTTTAAGTTACATTTACTTGCCCATTCATAAGCATGGGAAGGAGCCAATTTCTTAATTCTGAAAGTTTATGATTCTCAACCTTATTGTTAATGCTCATTTCTAAAAATGGTTTAATTATATTTTCAAGAATCTCTGTTAATTTTTGGGGAGGTAACACTATCCTGCTTTGTTCTAGATGGTCTTGAGTTATATGCCCCATTGTTGTTTTTCTGTTTTCTGCCATCATTTTGAAATGTTCAATATAATTTACTAATTGAAAATAATAGAATGATTTTGGATATTTCTCAGAAGTAACCTTGAAGATATGCTGATTTAAAGCTCCCTTGCCACCAGTCCATATTTGCACCTCTAGAGAAGCTGACCATGAAAATAATATATCTCCATCCTCAATAATTACTTTTGGCGGTATATCATCTCTTACAAATTCTGTTTCTGAACTAAAGCCTTCATGCATTTCTTTAATTTTTATTACTCGTAAACACCCTGAACCTGTTGGTCTAAATTTTTGACAAGCTAAACCATTGGTATATTCAGCTATATCTAATAATGAGCCAACTTCCCACCTATCTGGAATATTTCTCTTTAAATCTTCACTCCAAATCATTTTTCCACCATTAGTTTTGTAGGGTTTTCCTAATGAATCTGGAAAGTCAAATTGTACAAACCAATAGTCGTATAATCTTTTTGCCATTTTTTCTAATACAGAATTGATGCGATTATTGAGTTCAATTTTCATATCAATAGCAGAAAGCACTTTACTAATTTTTTTTTGATAAGTCCTCTCAAAAGTTACAACCAATGTTTTCCTAATTGAATCCATCGTGATGTTTGGTTGAGCAGAACCTTGTTTGTCTTTAAAAAGTTGGGATTGTCCATAAGAACTTTTTAAATAATAGTATAAATATTCGAGATCGATAACATCATCCAATAATTCTAATTTTGCGACATTGCTTCCAAGATGGCAGGTAATATCATTTTCGAATATTGCTAATTCTCCAAGCCTACTTCCAACATAAGGTATTACAATACACCGCTTGTTTAATACACTTCTTGGCAACGCTTCTGATATTTTTTTAGGAATATACCAATCAAAATCGTAAATAACTCTGCCATTCTTTATATTCTTACCAATAACTAATGGAATATCATTAATTTCATGAGTTGCGTTATGTTGAATATATTTTGTGTGCTCAAAGCCAGCTAATTTTGTAACAAAAGAATGATCGCCTAATTTCACAATTGATTTATTCATACCTCAACCCACCTAACTGCTTCTTGATTTCCTTCTCTAATTCTCTGGATTCGGAGAATAATTTATCCAAAGTCTTTTTAAAACCGTCCATTTCCTTATCAAATTCTTTAGATGTTATATCTATATAATCGATCTTCACATCGAAATATTGTCCAGCACTTAAGCTATAATTCTTTTCTTCTATCTGCTCATACGAAACCACCACAGTAAAATCTTCTATTGATTTATGATCATTAAATGTTTTTATGATTAAATCTTCTTCATCCAGCGACAATATAGTCTTCTGGTTTTTACCCTCTTTAATAGTCCTGCCAAGCTTAGATGCGTCCATTAATACAATATCGCCCTTTGCATTTGCTTTATCTAAAAAAAGGACAGAAACATTTGTACCTGTGGTCGCAAAAATGTTGCTTGGCATAGATACAACACCACGAAGCATCTTTTCATCCACCAACTTCTTCAGTATCTTTCTTTGAACACTACTTTTTGATGTTATAAAACCAGTAGGAACAACTATTGCAGCTTTACCTTTGGCAGAAAGTGAAAATATAATATGCTGAATAAAAAGCAGATATATCTCCATCTTATTTTTATCTTTTTCGAGTATGTTTGGAATGCCCGCAAAAAACCTATCGTGATTTTGTTTAGTATCTAAATCATTACGCCAATCGCTAAAATCGAGCTTGAAAGGAGGATTTGAAACAATATAGTCAAAAAGCATCAGCTTATCCTCTGCTTTATGGTAAGGCGTAAGGAGCGTGTTACCTTGAATAATATTTTGTATAGAATGCACCAAATCATTTAATATTAAATTCAATCTCAACATGCTTGAAGATTTTTGGGAGATATCCTGAGAATAAATTGTGCAGGAGTCCTCTCCAATAGCATGAGCTAAATTCATTAGCAAAGTACCTGATCCAGCAGCAGGGTCATAGCAAGTTACATTCTTTACTGGCTTATCAACTAATATTGAAGCCATAATCTTTGATACCGCATGTGGTGTGTAATATTCGGCATATTTACCTCCACCATCCTTGTTATAATCCTTGATTAAGTACTCGAAAATGGTGGAGAAAAAATCAAACTTCTGAGTAAATATTTTCTCAAAACTAAAATCTACAAGTTGATTAATTAAAGCTTTACAGAAATTGTCTCTCTGAGACCTATCTGTAATATATTGACTTAGTTCATCAAAAAGAGTTATCTTAGCTCCTGTTCCCGTTTTGACAGAAAATATATCATTGTTGTAGATCGATATATCCCTTAAAGTATTATCAAAAAGTTCAGC
>DATHNB010000095.1:0-5489 GCA_035486495.1 Ferruginibacter sp.
GAAGCCCTATGAAAAAGATAATACTTTCTGCTTAGCCCTGAAAGGGCGAAATATCGAATTGCCATTAAGCTGTGCCGCTCTTTATGTGGCTGCGTCCATGATGTTTCCGATGAAGCTGCACCCATCATAGACATATCCCGATGGGCTGCACCCATCGTTAACATATTACGTCCTTTCAGGACTGTAGCTTCAAATGCCAGCCCTGAAAGGGCGCTATACGTCCGCATAGGGCGAAGCCCTATGAAATTATAATACTTTCCTGCTTAGCCCTGAAAGGGTGAAATATCGAATTGCCATCAGGATATGCCTCCCGGGAAAACCATTCCCTGCTGCCGAAACTTGATTTTTCAACCATTGTTGGTGATACACCAGCAGTGGCGGGGTCAGTTAACCGGATGGGCTTTAGAATCCAAGAACACTTTTAAATCTTCGACTATCCTAATTGCATCTTTTAATTCTTGTTCATAGTGAGGCACAGCATTGCCATGAGATAGCGGATTCAAAATCCTATCTTTAATTTCATTTAACTCATTTATTACATTTCTTGAGGATGCGTGTTGCGCATTTTGCTCGATTGTAAAACGAAATAATTGCTTTTTTAGACCTCTTAATTTACCTTTTTCATCTGGCCCTAATGCCGGATTATTTTCAAAGTCATTTTCAAGCTCTTTCAATTGATCGATTGTTAAAGATGGTCTTATAAATGTTTGTTTGAATTTTAAATATCCATCGTCTCCGACTTTATTAATCGCTTCGTTTATCTTATTTGATAAAGTCACAAAACCCTTATCGATATTTTTCATTTCTGGATCCAAGAAATGGGTTAACAACGATTCCGCTGTTTTCCGTAGGTAATTTGCACATCCCTCAAAATCTTTATCTTCAAAATATTCCTTTGCCTTTTCTAATTCGGTTTTCGAATCTTTCACTTTAGGTTGGCTGGCAGGATCGTCGTCTTTTACAAAATCAAAATATTTCCAGTCTTGTGAGATCGTATTTCGTTTTATAAGATTGAAAAAAGATTTATCATGGGTCAATATTATTAATTGAAAATCAGCAAAAGCGGGATCAGTTAAGATTATTTTAACAACATTCATCCTATTGCTCATATCCAGGCTAATGAGCATATCGTCTAATACTAAAAATTTGAAAAGGTTAGTGGTTTGGACACGATAAAGCATCGCGGCCAAACGTACAGATAAGGCAATTTGGGTAAGCCTTGCTTCATTTAAAAATGAATGTGGGCGGTTAATCATTTTATAGGTACCGTCTGCCATTAGTTGCTCAATGGTCATTTTTATACTTGGTGCATAAAATTGCTTTTTCTTCTTATCATAGGAAGCGCCGCCAGTCATTGCCAATGAAATTCTTAAAGATCTATCTCCACCAAGAAAATGAGTATTCAAAAAGGCGTTTGAGGGTTGAATTAGACCAACAACAAATGTTTCTAAGTCGGTATTAAAATTTGTTAATTCATTATTGTATTGTTTATTCACTGAACTTATTGTTAAACCACTCAGTTTTTGAATACCCCGTAGTACTTTTTCGGCTTCTTGCCTTTTCTCAGCTGTGTTTTCAGAAAGTTCTTTATACAAGACACTAAAATTGTCACCATTTGTATTATTAAAGTAGGGAAGTATATCCCTCTTAAAGACCCAAAATAATTCAATCTCCTCAGAGTGTGCAGAATTATAAAAGTTTAACAACAAACGATAGTTAATAAAGTCACTTGCCTGGTTAGCATCTTTTATGTTGCTGTCGTTTGGTTCTTGTGTGTTAACAAGTGTTTCCGAGATTTTATATACCCTTTTAATGTTATTATCGGTGTTTATCAACTCTAATTCGATAAATGAATCAGCGGTATCGTCTGCATGGATATTCCTCAGGCTTTCAGGGTCATTCAATCTGAAATATTTTTTTACTTGCTCTAAATCTTTTTTGAAACTACTTTGAAGAAATGTGTAAAGCGTCCAGTATAAAGATGATTTACCACTACCATTCGTACCATGTATTAAAATATTTTTTGCATCAAAAGAAATTGTTTCACTTTGTTTAAATGCTTTGAAATTATTGATGGTTAGTTTTGATATTCGCTTCATTACTCAATATATTTTTTGGATTGGCAGTAAAGTGCTTTCACTTCGAGTGGCTATCAATAACATCCTATTTCTAATTTCATTGCTCGGTTCTTTCAAGCGATTATAAACCTCATTTATAGTTTTCGCCTTTTCTATTTGGTCGTTTAATGTGGTAATAGGTTTTATTAAGTCTTTTGCGAACATTATTACGTTTATTTCCTTCGCTCTCATGTGTTCACCAAAGTATAATTCGTAGACACAAGCGTTGATAATATCTTCAAATGACTGTATAAGATGCTCATTGCTGACATATTCGTTGATTTTGAGAGAAGTATTTTCTTTGACAAAAATTATATAATCCGTTAATGCTTCAAAAATTGACACATCTTTCGTTTCGATTAAGGGCAATTCCAAAAGAGGGCCTTTGTCCACCTGGTATTGAAAGCCTTGCATTTTACCTTTGTGCTTCAGCCAGAAGGCAATCAGCTTTGAATTTAAAAGGGCGACTAAATATTTTTGATTAACCCTTTTAGTCTTTATCACAAAATAAGTTTGGGATACATAACAATCAAAGTTGGTATATGTAAATGTTGGCTTAGCACATTTTCGCAAGGAAATAATTTTTTCCCCTGTAAAAAAATACTCGTCCCTTGATCTGTGTAAACCGTATGGCTTGTTGTCAGAAGTAATTATTTTTTGAAAGTTATCTAAATGGCTTTTAATATTTGGATATGGTTTGATATTCTGGGGGTTTTTAAAAGAAGAATTTGTGTAAACAACCCAAAATTCATTTTGCCTGTTCCCGTAGAATCTACTTAATTCTTCTGTTGTGTAGAATGGTTTTATCAACTCCAATTCTTTTTCATTAAAATTGAGTATTTCTTTTTCTTTATTTGTTAAATAAAATATTCCCTGGTTCAAATGATAATTATTGCCGAGTTCGTCAAGGCTTGCTCTATTTACAAAATCCTGTGGTGCGACGATACCTTGTGCGACTTCAGTTCTATCATCTAATTGAAAATTTGAAGAAGAAACAATACCGTTCAAAATATCGTCAATACTTCCTTCACTGAATAAAAAAGATTTGTCTAATAATTTTTCTCTATCAAAGGTTGGGCTAAGAATCTTTAATTTATCGTTCTTAATTCCATTTAAAAGTAAATTAACATCCTCGATCGTTACTTGAGTATCAGTTATTTTTCGATAATCAAATTTATAAGTGCTAAGATTAGTTTCTACTTTAAAAACCATAATCATGGTTTGAATATCGGCACTCTCGAATATTTTATAATTGCCAAAATCTATTATTTGTAATATCTGTGCATCGGTAACTATTTTATTCCTAAATTTAGAAGCCCCTGCGTTGGTGACCCAATTATTTGTAGCGATGAAAGTAAGTACCCCATTGTTTTTTTTAAGGTTATCAAGCATCACACATGCGAAACCATACCACAAGTCCATTTTACCTTGGTAATATTTAGTTTTTCTAAAGCCATCAAATGCGCTTCTGTTAGTCGGTTCTTTTATGTACGGAGGATTGCCAATAACTATATCAAAGCCATCTTTAATACCAAACATCCACCAGGGATCGAACCAAGAGCATGAAGAATCTTCAAACGGATTAAATTCGTATAGCTTAGTATATATTTCATAATTTGTATTAGTAGCTAATTCCCTTAAATCTAAAAGGTCAGTTTGTATTTTTTTAAACTGTCTTTCTAATTTTAATTTGTCTTCGTTGCTTACACTAAAAAAATCGTGTCTAAGTTTCTCTAATTCTTTCACAGCTTTACTGGCTTTTTCATTAAAATCGAGGCCAGTTAAGTTTCCTAATGGAATTAGTGTGTTTGCACAAACAATTTTAAAATTCAAATTCGGTAAAGGTTGGGGAACAGGTTCATCAACTACTAAACTTAACCAAAAACGCAGTCGTGCAATATCTACTGCTCCTGCATCGATGTCGACCCCGTAAATGCTTTCCTCGATAATGTGCTTCTTGATATCCGCATCCGAAACATTCTTTTTAAATCCTTTTAATTCTTGTAGATAAATTTGTGTGTTGAATATCTCTTGCAGCAACCCCATTGGAAAGGCGCCCGACCCTATAGCAGGGTCACAAATTTTGACTTGTTCCAGGGCATCAATAATCTTAAAAGCATTTCTTTCAGCGTATTGCTTCTCATCATCATTTAACTCCTGTTGCTGAATAATTTTATCAATGGCTAATTCGGCTATGTCATTATTGGGGAAAGCCAGTTCATTATTTGACAATAAATAAGCCTTTAAGCTTTCCTTACACATATAATGCACAATATCTTTGGGTGTATAATATGCCCCCTTATCCTTATTATCTTCTAATAAGTTTTCGAAAATGTGCCCAAGCATTTCAGGGTCTACGGCTACGGTATGCTCATCCGGCGCGTCTTCGTAAACGGTAAAATTGTAATTGTTAAAAGTTTCAAGTAAGTTTTCAAATATTTCCTCCGGTAAATGCAGTTTGTTATATCTTCTATCATAACTATCGTCGAACAATCCCCCGTTTAAATAGGGGAAACGTAAAGGGTTAAAGTCCTTTTCTGAATCGGGATTATTAAGAGTTTTAAAAAACAATGGAACTAAATCCTGGTAATAGAAATCGTCTTTGTTTTTTGATTTTTTAAAAAGATCAAAAAGATAATCCTGATTTCCCTCTCCCCATTTTTTACCTTGTGATACGGCTAGCCAACCCTTTTTTTGAATGAAATACAAAAATACGATCCGGCCCATAATTCGCTTGCAAAAATCCCTGGCCTGTTTTTCGTCTTTATTGAAAATAGAGGTTAACTGCCAATTTGGATTGTGAATTATCCGTTCTACATATTTGTTGCCACTCTTAACATAGCGTTTACCAGTGATGAATTGAACGAAATCTTCATATGCATCTTTATAATGTTGAAAAAATTCTTTACTTAATTTTTCAACCGAAAAAGCATCTTCAAAATCATCAAGGGAAAGCTGATCAAACAAATTACTTGTCTGCTTTTGGATAAGCTTGTCAAATCTTTGCGCTGCGGTTAATGCTTTTTCATTTTTACCAAACAAATATGTGTATCGTTTGGGTGCGGTTTCTTTATCTTCAATTTGGTTAGTATCTTTATTTTTAACCTTTCGCTTACTGATATAGCTAAACCTCCATTTATCGCCCTGTACAAATACAACCATGGCCCCTGCAACCTGGGCTGTTATTTGTTTCAAAATGTTGCGCAATGCTACGCGGTTACGGGTAATATTTACTTTGTTGCTTATTTGAATTTCAAAGATCCCGATCTTGGTATAACTGTCAATTTCGTAATTACCCAATATCACACAATGCTCGCTTATTGGGTTAGGCTGCAATGGTATGGTTTGTACATCGCCGTATAATTTATTATT
>DATHNB010000096.1:0-10732 GCA_035486495.1 Ferruginibacter sp.
CGGTATCGATAGAAAGTATTGTAGAAGAGTGTAGGCAACTTTTTGATCCTGTAGCTAAACAAAAAAACATTGAGTGGAAAGTTATTGTTAAGGAGAATACTTTATCCATGATAGAAACAGACAAGATGAGGGTGACACAAATAATTAAGAACCTGCTTTCTAACTCTTTTAAATTTACGCAGGAAGGTTTTATTCACCTGATTATTGGTATACCTGCAGATAAGTCTTCATTCATTTCCTTTACTGTTAAGGATTCCGGAATTGGTATTGCATCAGATAAACAGCAATTAATTTTCGAGGCATTTCAACAAGAGGATGGATCAACACGCCGTAAATACGGAGGTACAGGGTTAGGATTATCTATTAGCCGCGAATTAGCAAAACTATTAGGAGGAGAAATTACTTTATCCAGCAAAATAGGAGAGGGTAGCGAATTTACATTGTATGTTCCAATATCGAAGGAGGTAGCATTGTTATCGAATGATATTATTCAGGTTCCTGCTATCGATAAAAAGAGTGATGATAATGCCGAAGTTGAAAAAGTAAGTAATAATTATTTACAATACACTACAACAGATATTCCCGAAGAAATAGAAGATGATAGAAATTCAATAAATGAAAATGATAGGGTCATATTAATTATAGAAGACGATACGGCTTTTGCAAAAGCTTTATTAGATTATACAAGACAGAAAGGTTATAAAGGTCTGGTTGCTGTAAGAGGAGATAAGGGAATTGAAATGGCCAATCAATACAAATTATTAGGAATCCTGCTGGATATTCAATTACCTGTAAAAAATGGATGGGAAGTAATTGATGAGCTAAAGAAAAATCCAAAAACAAGACCGGTGCCCGTTCATATCATGTCGTCTTTTCAATTGAAGAAAGAAAGTCTGGTAAAAGGTGCGATAGATTTTATTAACAAACCTGTAGCGTTTGAACAGCTCAATACAATTTTTGAAAAGATAGAATATGTTTTAAGTAAAAAAGAAAAGAAGGTTTTAATAGTTGAAGATAATTACAAACATGCCAAAGCGCTTGCTTATTTTTTAAGTACTTACAATGTAAACACGGAAATATTTCAAACCGTTGAAGAAAGTGTTAATTCATTGCGTAGAAATGATGTTGACTGTGTAATATTAGATATGGGGGTTCCTGATCTGAAAGCATACGATCTTTTAGAAACGGTAAAACAGAGTGCAGGACTGGAAGATATACCGGTAATCATTTTTACAGGCAAGAGCCTTTCGAGTAGGGAAGAACTTAAGATCAGACAATATGCGGATGCCATTGTTTTAAAAACAGCACATTCGTATCAAAGAATATTGGATGAAGTATCTATCTTTTTACATTTGGTGGAAGATAAAAAAGGTGCTAAGATCCTTTCCGGTATTGATAAAATGGGTGTTCTTGAAAATGTATTGAAAAATAAAGTCGTATTATTAGCAGATGATGATGTGCGAAATATTTTTTCAATGACGAAGGCTCTGGAAAAATACAATATGACAGTTATACCGGCGATGGACGGTAAAGAAGCATTACAATTATTAAAGGATCATCCCGAGGTTGATATAGTGTTAATGGATATGATGATGCCTGAGCTAGATGGGTATGAAAGTATCAAATCGATCAGAAAAAAACCGGCCACTAAAAAAATTCCGGTGATAGCTGTAACAGCAAAAGCGATGACAGGCGATAGAGAAAAATGTATTGCCGCTGGTGCATCGGACTATATATCAAAACCTGTGGATGTAGATCAGCTGGTATCATTATTGCGTGTATGGTTGTATGAAAAAGGCTATTAAAATAAATGGTTATGGTAAGTAAAAAAATAATTATAGTTGATGATGATGATCGTAATATTTTCGCTTTGAACGCAGTGCTTAAAGCAAAAGGATTTAAATGTATAGCAGCTACAAGTGCAAACGAAGGATTGGAAATTTTACAACGTACAAAAGATATAGGCATTGCATTGATAGATATGATGATGCCGGAAATGGATGGCTATCAAATGATATCAGCTATAAAAAAGATACCGGGCTTACAAAAGTTACCTTTAATTGCGGTAACTGCACAAGCAATGATCGGAGATAGAGAGAAGTGTCTTGCTATGGGCGCTGACAATTATATCGCTAAACCTATTAATGTTGATTTACTATTAAAAATATTAGATAAGCATTTAACCGATGACGTTAGCCTCAAGTAAAATAGAATGGGAAGAATTAGAAAGTTTACTTGTTGATATTGCAGATCAATATGGCTATGATTTTTCACAATATTCCAGGGCATCGTTACAGCGTAGAATATTGTCTTTTTATTTGAAAGGCAGATTCTCTGGTTATATAGATTTCAGGAATAAGCTATTTAACGATCCTCATTATTTTATGTATTTTGTTGAGGAAGTAACCGTGAACGTTACAGAAATGTTCAGAGACCCCCATTTCTATAAAGTTTTGCGCGAAAACATATTGCCCATTCTCGGGACATATCCATTTATAAGAATATGGCACGCGGGATGTTCAACCGGAGAAGAAGTGTATTCAATGGCGATCATGCTGAAAGAAGCTAATATATTACACAAATCACTTTTGTATGCTACAGATCTAAACCCTACTGTTGTTAGACATGCAGAATCCGGAATTTTTAAAGTGAGTGCTATGAGGCAATACTCTGAAAATTATATTAATTCGGGTGGACAAAAAGATTTTTCTTCTTATTATAGGGCTAATTATAATCTGGCAAAGTTTGATGAAGAGTTAACCGGCAGAATGGTTTTTTCTACACATAATCTTGTGTCAGATTCATCTTTCAATGAATTTCAGTTAATATTATGCAGGAATGTGTTGATATACTTCGAGAAAAAATTGCAATCAAGAGTATTAGATCTGTTTGATAAAAGCCTTGATAATCTTGGCTTTCTTGCATTAGGCAGTAAAGAATCAATTAAATTTTCATCGATCGCACCTAAGTATATACACTTTGACCCTAAAGAAAAAATATGGCGCAAGGTGAAATAATTGAGTTAGTAATTATCGGAGGGTCGTCTGGTAGTCTTGATGCCATTTTAAAAATATTGCCCAAGCTTAGTAGCTCGTTTAATATTCCTATTGTTATTGTAATGCATCGGAATGTTGCCAGTGATTCTGTATTGGAAGAAGTATTAGCTTCACGTACATTATTGAAAGTAAAGGAGGCGGAAGAAAAAGAATTGATCACTCCTGGTTATATTTATATTGCTCCACCAGATTACCATCTTTTAATAGAAAAAGATCATACGCTATCTTTAGATTATTCGGAAAAAGTAAATTACAGCAGGCCAAGTATAGATGTAAGTTTTGAATCCGCAGCAGAAATTTATCGGGAGAAATTAGTCTGTATTATTTTATCCGGAGCCAATGGTGATGGCGCGGAAGCCGTTGCTTATGCAACTGAAGTAGGAAGTAAGATCATTATTCAGGATCCTCGTGAAGCAATAGTATCGTTTATGCCGGAACAAGCGATAGAACATACCTCTATAAATAATATATACTCCATTCAGGAAATAATTTCATTTCTTAACAGCCTCTAGCAAATATTGGATTTTTCTGTTACCGCTTTGGTAATGATCTGTTCAAGCTCAGTCAGCTCAAAAGGTTTTTGCAGCATATAATCAGCACCTGCTTCTCTTGCTAATTGTTCTACATGGCTGTTAGCACTAAAAAATATTACAGGTATGTTTTGCATTTCAGGTGTACCCTTTATTAGTTGTACACTTTTGACACCGCCAATATCGGGAAGCCAATTATCCATTAATATCACATCAGGATCATAGTCTGCGATATCTTTAATTACATCTCTGCAATTATTTTTGCAAAGAACTTCAAAACCTCTCATACGTAAAATAGTTGAACAAACTTCCAGTATATCAACATCGTCATCATATATAATTATCTTGTTGGGCATGTATAACTAAAGTTAATGTAAATTTTTCGGTTAATGATTAAGATAACGTTACAATTTATTAATTAAGATGATGCACGAAGCTTGGCCTTGTACGATGATCACCTTCAGCAATTGCCTGTATAAGCTTTGCATTAAATGCCGGCAGATCTTTTGGACTACGGCTCGTAATAATATCTTCATCAACTACCACTTCTTCATCAACCCAAATGACACCTGCGTTTTGCAGATCAGTCTTTAGTGATGGGAAAGATGTCATTTCTTTTCCACTTAACATCATTGTTTCAATTAGTAATTGTGGGCCATGGCAAATAGCAGCAACTGTTTTTCCAGCTTCAATAAATTCTTGTGCAAACGAAATGTATTCTTTTTGCAATCTCATTTTATCAGGATTGATTACTCCTCCGGGAATTATCAATGCATCATAATCTTCACTATTAGCTTTTCTAAGATCTACATCTACCGCTAATTCTATTGACCACTGATCATTATCCCAAGCCTTTACCTTTCCTTCCTGCATAGAAATTATATGAACGATTGCACCGGCATCTTCTAAAGCTTTTTTGGGGCTTGTTAATTCTACTTCTTCAAAACCATTCTCAGTAAGAATGGCTATTTTTTTATTTTTCAAAGTATACATAATATAATATTTTTTTTATCGCACTCACCTTTTGCACTAAAGTTCAAAAATTGTACCGTTTAACTATCACTATCAAATGCTGGTGTACTAAGTCTGTACACTGCTTTTTGGGGAATTATTTCCACACGTCCTTCTTTTTTATTAGTTGTGGATCATTAAACTCTCTGCTATCATAGGTTTGTAAACGGTACAATAATTTCTATGGTTACTTCTAAAAATAACAATCAGGCCTTCTTTCCAATAATCGCTACAATTCACTAAATGAAAATATTTACAAAGATCATCATCGTCGTTTTACTTCTTGCTACAACGGGAGGGTACTGGTATTGGCAGAAAAACAAAAAGCATTTTGTGAAAGATTCTATAGATAATGCGTTAAAGAAAAAAACAGATAGCCTTTATTATATTCATTATGATAGTTCTAAAATAGATGCAGTAGATGGGGATGCTTCTTTCTTTAATGTTTCTCTGCAATCAGATTCAATTCAGAAAGAGATACTTAAAAGCACGGATAGCTTACCGAATGCTTTATATAATATTCATGTTGCTGAGGTAAAAGTGGTAGGTGT
This sequence comes from Ferruginibacter sp., assembly GCA_035486495.1. Taxonomy (GTDB): domain Bacteria; phylum Bacteroidota; class Bacteroidia; order Chitinophagales; family Chitinophagaceae; genus Ferruginibacter. The sequence continues at coordinate 5,149 of DATHNB010000096.1, forward strand.
TGATATGGCGGGACTATTGGAAAATGAGAATGTAGCGGCAAAAAAAATATTTCTAAATAAGCCAATTGTTCAAATAATTAATACCGGTTCTGATAAAGCTATGCCATCTACTTATAATGATACGTTGGAATTATATAAAAGAATATTGGGTCAGTTTAAAAGTATACACGCTGATACAATAAGAATTAATAATGGAACTGTTTTAATTACCGATAAAAACGGGAAAGCTTTAACTACATTAGAAAATATTAATGTAGAACTATATAATTTTCTGGTAGATAGTACGCATGATTATAAAAATATTATAAGCTATTTTATTAAAGATGTTAAGGTAACGGTAGATAACATTCAGTTGCCGGAATCAGATAATAATACACGCATTAATATCGGGACATTAATTTATGATGCTCCCCATAAAATTCTTCACATAGGTGAGATACAGCAATATAAGACAAATAGCACGCAGCCTCTTATTGATCTAAAGAATATTAATATAAATGCATTAAACACAGATGCTTTTATATTAAATCAGCAATTAAGGGCCGGTATGGTGACTTGTGACGGCGGCCTTGTAACGATCTATAAAAATGGAAATAAAGCAAAGAAAAAGAATCCTGAGATCAATTTCTCATCGGATATTATTGATGAGGTAGAAGTGGATGGTATGAATTTGAGTAATACTAAAATCATTATAATTGACACATCAAGATCAAAAGAAAATCCTTTTGTTTTAAATGATGTAAAGTTTGCTGTGTCTAAAGTGTATAATGTTACGGATGGAAGTAAGCTTAGTGATATAATAAATAATGCAGCATGGCAATTATCTCTGGGGAGTCTATCGTTTTTTACAAAAGATAAATTATATAACCTTAATATCGAAGGTGTTCAACTCAATAATGTTACATCATCTGCCAGTATAAAAAGTATAAACGTTCAGCCACAGTTTTCAGAAGAACAATTTGCTATAAAAATTGGTCACCAGCAAGATAGGTATGATTTTGTCTTTAACGATATTTTATTAGAAGGGATTAATTTTAAGAAACTCATAAATGATAATATGCTGGAAATTAACCAGGCATCGTTGCAGCCTATTCTCAAGATATTTAATGATCGTACAGCTCCTCGGGATACCTCTACTAAAATTAGTAAATATCCTAACCAACAATTATCCTCAATAAGATTTCCATTCTATATAAAAAAGTTGCATGTAAATAATGGGTATGTTGCGTATAAAGAAAGATCAAAAAAATCGTTAAAGGCTGGTACCGTTTTTTTTAGTCGTATAAATGCAATGATCAATAATATTACAAACATTAAAGAAAGAGTAAAAGCTAACGAGATATTGACTTTGAATGCGACTGCACTTTTTATGGGAGTAGGCAAACTTACCACTCAATGGAAATTGCCTATGAATACGACTGATACAATGTTCAATATAACCGGTAACTTAGGACAAATGAATACAGTCGTTTTAAATTCGCTTGTAGAACCTCTTGCTATGGTATCTGTAAAAAAAGGTAATGTAAAAAAACTTGATTTTACGATTCATGGTGGTAATTATAGGTCTACAGGAAATATCTTGTTTTTCTATAACGATCTAAATATCTCGGTGCTTAAAAAAGATAAAGATGATCAATTAAGATCAAATAGTATAGAAAGTCTTCTTGCTAATGCTGCCATAAAAAATAAAAATCCTGTATTAGGTGAAAACCGGCTTGGTCCAATTGATTGTAGTAGAGATACGACCAAATCATTTTTTAATTTTTTGTGGAAGAGTGTTCTTTCTGGAGTTAAAAAAACTGTCTTGTGAATTTTTTAGGTGGCATGTTCTTTGAAAGTTTTATCTGTAAAGGTTTTCACAGTATATTTAATTTATAAAAAATGAATAAGTGTTTAATAATTAGTATATTTTTAATCGGTATATCTATTGCAGTTAATGCTCAAATATTGAAATGCGTAGATCCTTCTTATATTGCTTTTACAGCGAAGGTTGATAATATTAAAAGCATGGATCAGGGGATTTATATAAACGTACAAACAACCATCACAAATAATTCTTCAGATACATTGAGGTATTTATCTATGTCTTGTTCCTGGGCAAATTATTATGTGATAGATTCAAGAGCCTTTCATCTCCCAACTTCTGAATGTGACAAGGATACGGCTTTGTTGATACAAGTTGCGCCGCATAAACGGCAAGAAACAATGTTGAGGCTCATATCGCTTCTTAACACTAAACAATTACATAGTGTAAAATTTAAAATCGGGTTCAAATTCGTGCAGGCTTGTGATACGGATAAAGCTTCAAAAGAATTAAGGAGATCTAAAAATACAATTTGGAGTAATAGCCTGATGCTTAAATAAAAGCATGGATTTCTTTTCGAAACCCATGCTTACCAAATAGAGTAGGATCAAAATTCTATTTAGACTTAAATATTGTAACTCCCAATAGAAAACTAAGCACTACGAGAACTACAAATACAAAGAAAATAGTTTTAGCTATTGAAGCGGCTCCAGCTTCAATACCTGTAAATCCAAATATCCCTGCTATGATAGCGATCACAAAGAATATCAGTGTCCATCTTAACATATAAATTCATTTTAGTTATTTATTATCATACAAAATTGCTACCAACAATTTAATATGATTAAATCGGGTTATATACAACTGGTTATGGGAAAAAATACCTGCTTACTATAAAAAAATGTAGAAGTTTCTCCTCGTAATTAAATAGTTTGATAAATGGTATTAATAAATATAACTATGGTATTGTTTTTGAAAATGTAATGACGGACCTAAACCAATCACCAACAGTTTATACATTTCAATTATGAAGATCCTTATTTTAGATGACGACAATGACCTTTGCACATTATTAAAAATGTTTTTTGAAAAGCGGGGTTATTCAGTTTTAATGGCCAATACTTTAATCGATGGATTAAATATTATTGATGAACATGAGCCCTTAATTGTGTTTATAGATAATATGTTGCCTGACGGTGAAGGTTGGAAAGCTGCAAAGACAATTAAATATAAGCATCCAACGATAAAAATAAATTTGATGTCTGGAAAAGATAAAAGTTTTAGTACTGCATTTGGTGAAGATGATTTTATTTGGGAGAAACCAATTACTTCTACTCAATTGGAAACTTATCTTCAGTTTATTAGAAAATAATATCGTAATAAGTATGTAAATAAAAAGCGGATCTTTTTTAGGATCCGCTTTTTATTTATGTGCAAGAAAAGTACTAATAATTATTGTGACTCTTCATAGTTTTTTATCTTGTTGTATAAAGTTTTACGATCTATTTTTAATAATTCTGCCGCTTTTGTTTTATTGAAATTTACTTCTTTTAAAACATTCATAATAGCTTCATATTCCGCTTTAGATGCAGTGTCTTTTAGATCTACTTTTGTATCTTTTGCAGGAGCAGAAGTGCCGTTAGAGCTTTCTGCAGACTTGTTTTGATATGATTCGCCGGCTGTTGCATTAGTGATTTCCCATGGTAATGTATTCACAGAAATTTTACCTTCATTAGTAAGCAATACAGAACGCCTTACAACATTTCTGAATTCACGCAAGTTGCCTGGCCATGAATAGTTGATGAACATATCCATTATTTCATCTTCAAAACCATCTAAATCTTTATTAAGTTCATTCAATGTTCTGCTTAAAAAGAATTCTGCAAAAAGAGGTATATCATTCTTCCTCTGTCTTAAAGGAGGAAGGTTAATGGAGAATTCATTAAAACGATGGTATAGATCTTCTCTGAATTTTCCTTTACGATATGCTTCCTGTAAATTTTCATTAGAGGCTACAATGATTCTTACATCCACATCCATTTCTTTCGTTCCGCCAACACGTTTAAATTTCCTTTCTTGTATAACGCGTAATAAGGAGGCTTGTATCTCTGCAGAGAGGTTAGCAACTTCATCCAAAAATAAAGTTCCGCCATTGGCTAATTCAAAGTGGCCCTCTTTATCAGTTAAGGCACCCGTAAAGGAACCTTTCATATGTCCGAATAATTCACTACCTGCTAATTCTTTAGATAAAGTACCACAATCCATGGCAATAAAGGGTTTATTGCTTCTGCTACTTTTTTCATGTATTGTTTTCGCAATAACTTCTTTACCGGTACCACTTTCACCATATAAAATAATGCTGAAATTAGTTGGAGCTACAATGTCTATTTGCTTGTATAATTCTTTAGTGGCCCCCGCAGTACCTACAAGAAATTCATTATTGTTAGAGTTTTTTTGTTCTTTCGTTTTTGAAGATGCTTGTGTTTGTCCTCTTTCAACATTATTGTTCGTAGTTAAACCTCCTGTTGCTTGTTGATTAAGTGCTTTGCTTAAAACATTTAATACTTCATCAGGAATCAATGGTTTTGTGATATAGTCGTATGCCCCTAATTTTATAACATCAACGGCGGTTTTGATATCCGAGTAACCGGTAATGATCAAAACAATAGTTTGTGGTTCAAGGGCCTTGATTTCCAACAATATGTCTTTGCCATCTTTTTTATCACCAAGACGATAATCACATAATACAGCGTCAAATTTCTGTTCTTTGAATTTTTCAACACCTTTTGCACCTGAATGTGCAGTATCTACTTCGTATCCATTCTTAGTAAGAAAGCGATTCAATAATACACACATATCGGCATCATCATCAATTACTAATATTCTCTTCTTCATGCGCGGTTTTGTTTTACTAAAGGTACAACTTAGTTTCGACCCTTTTACCATAGTAATCTTGCACAACTTTAGTGTGTAGTGTTACCTTTAGTTTTAAGGATTTATTACCGTTATGCCAATTGTTGAATAAATTGGGTAATATTCTTTACACTAATGAAATACCCTGCCAAGATTTGATCTCATTAATTTTACTGCTAAAATATTTATTTATTTTAAAAAAACTTAAAAAAAATGTAGCGAAATATGTGCAAAATGGGTAATATCGTACTCAGTTAAAGCTTTTAATCAAAACAAAGGGGCATTGTATAATCTTGATAGGATTTGTATTATTACAAAATAGTAAGATGCTTTTGATAATTGGTAGTAAAATTGCGGTAAGAATTGTGAACTAGTATAAATACTCTAATAATAATGTCAAGTGTGTTAATTATCGACGATGAAATAGATATATGTTATCTGTTAAGTGGAATTTTAAAACATAAAAATTTACTGCCAAATTATGTTAATTCACTGTCTGATGCAGCGCTTGCTTTACAAAAACAAACTCCTTCGATCATTTTTTTAGATAATCATTTACCTGATGGGATGGGAATGGATTTTATTGAACATATAAAAAAGAGTTCTCCAGGAACAAAAATCATTATGATTACCGCATATGATACATCTGCAGATAGAAGCAGAGCAATGGAGCTAGGTGTAGATGGGTTTATAGGAAAACCCTTTACACGCGATATGATTTACCAAACAGTTGAACAACTGGCTTACTAATAGGCTTTCCCTTTTTGTAGAGTATTCTCCCCATTTTCTTCTTTTTTGTGAAATTCCTGTCTGTAGCATATGCTAAAACCCTTACTATCATTGATTTCTTATTAAATATAAATATTG
>DATHNB010000097.1:0-12434 GCA_035486495.1 Ferruginibacter sp.
AAGCACAAAAGAAAAAATATGTTACGAAGTTGGCAAGTGGCGAATGGAAAGGATCTTACGGACTAACGGAGCCGAATAGCGGCAGTGATGCATTGGGCGCAAAAACAACAGCCGTATTATCTGCCGACGGCAAAAACTATATTTTAAATGGACAAAAATGCTGGATCACCAATGGTGGTTTTGCCGATGTGTACACCGTATTTGCAAAGATTGATGGAGATAAATTCTCTGCATTTATTGTTGAAAGAGGATTTGAAGGATTTACACAAGGTCATGAAGAACATAAAATGGGCATCAAAGGTTCATCTACTGTGCAATTATATTTTCAGGATTGCAAAGTGCCGGTAGAAAATTTATTGGGTGAAGTAGGTAAGGGACACATCATCGCATTCAATATTTTAAATATCGGAAGATTGAAATTATGTGCTGCTGCAATGGGAGGAGCTAAGGTCGCTTTGGAAGATACCATTCAATACGCTAAAACAAGAGAACAGTTTAAAACACCTATTGCAAATTTTGGTGCCATCAAATATAAATTAGCTGAATCTGCCATTAAAGTGTGGGCCGCTGAAACGGCGTTATATAGAACTGCTAAATGGATCGATGATACAGAAATTGCCTTAGTAAAAGAGGGTAAATCTTTTAGCGAAGCAGTGTTAGGTGGTGCGGAAGAATTTGCAGTTGAGTGCGCCATATTAAAAGTGTTTGGTAGTGAAATGTTAGATTATGTAGTAGATGAAGGTGTGCAAGTTCATGGCGGTAACGGCTTTAGCGATGAATATTCAATTAGCAGAGCATATCGCGATAGCAGGATCAACCGTATTTACGAAGGAACAAATGAAATTAACCGATTACTTACAGTTGATATGATTCTGAAAAGAGCATTGAAAGGAAAGCTTGATCTGATGGGACCTGCAATGGCAGTGTCTAAAGAGCTGATGAGTATTCCCGAATTTGGCAATGATGATTCAAGTGCTTTTGCTGCAGAAAAAAAGATTATCCTGAATATGAAAAAATCGATTTTAATGGTTGCAGGCGCAGCCGTACAAAAATTGATGATGAAAATATCTGATGAGCAGGAGATATTAATGAACATAGCAGATATGACCATCGAAACATTTGTGGCAGAAAGCACTTTATTAAGAACCATTAAACTGGCAGATAAACAAGGGGAAGCTGCTATTCAATTCCAGATAGATATGATGCATTGTTATATCAATGATGCAGTAGATAAAGTAAATAAGGCTGGAAAAGAAGCAATTAATGCATTTGCAGAAGGTGACGAACAAAATATGATGCTATTAGGCTTAAAGCGCTTCACAAAAATGGCTCCTTTTAATAGTAAAGATGCACGTAGAAGAATAGCTGATAAGCTTATTGCAGCGGATAAGTTCTTCTTATAATTAACAATTGCAGCCAATAATATTGTGTAATTTTGCACACTAACATTGTTTGCATGAAAAAATCTCTACTACTGCCACTGGTGCTTGTTGCCTGTTCGTTAATGTTTTTTAGCGTTGATGCACAGCCGGTACAAGTAACAAAAACCAATCCTACAAAGGTTTATGTTCATTATATGCCTTGGTTTTCGGCACCACAAAATCCAGGATCTGGAACTACTAGTTTTGGTAATGGACCAACAGGTACACTTAATAAGTGGGGAGCACATTGGACTACAGAAACTGCCACGGCTCATCCCGATAATCTTGTTACGGTTACCAATTACTTAGGGAACTCCGTTCAAACGCGTGATATTGTTGCGCACTACCATCCTTTAATTGGGCCTTATGATGGAGGAGATACATCGGTGCTTGAATATCATTTATTATTGATGAAATTATCTGGGATAGATGGGATAATGATAGATTGGTATGGAAAGACAGGCTCTAATGGAGATGTAACACCCTTATTTAATACTTCGAATGCTCTTATTGCACAAACTCCTAATGTAGGACTGAAGTTTGGATTAGTGATGGAAGATAATTTCTGGACCACCAATATTGCTACATATGCTCAACCTAATGGTAATTATGCTGTAGCTAATTTATTTACTAATCCACAGTATATCAAATTAGGAGATATGCGCGCGCCTACAGATACAGTTAACCAAAATGCACCTTTAGTATGTGTATTTGGTCCTCAGAATTTTAAAACGCCTGGGCAATGGAACTCCATTCTTAGTGGTAATACGCAGGCTTTTTTGCCTTTATTTAATCAATCAGCTCAGATTGGGGTAGATGCTGGTGGAGAATTTGTATGGCCTTACCCTCAAGCAGGCCAAAGTGGAAATCCTCCTGCATGGTATGCTAACACCAGTAATTATTATACAGGAAATGGTACAACGATCCATAATAGAGCTTCTCGAAATGTTGTGTTAGGAACTGCATACCAAGGGTTTAATGATTTTTATGGAGCAGGTGGAGCAGATGTAGATGGAATAATTCCTCGTAATTATGGCCCTTCTGGTAATACGTTAAGTACTTTGTTGTCTTTAGATGCTACAAAGAAATCAATGATGGATGGAATACAAATAGCTACCTGGAATGATTTCAGTGAAGGAACTATTATTGAACCTACGGTAGAATTTGGTTTTGCAAGTCTTGATACCATTCAAAAATTTACAGGTGTACCATATGGAGATTCCGATCTGCAACAAGTATACCGCTTCTTTACTTTAAGAAAAAAGTATTATACCAATTCTGCAAAGCAAACGCAATTGAATCAGGTATTTAATTATTTTGTGTCGCTGCAAATAAGCAATGCCAAGGCACTAATGGATAGTATAGATCCATCTATACCCAATATATTTATTTCATCGTCTTCCAATTTTACAGTTGGTAATGGAGCTCCAGGAACATTTACCATCAATGCAACTAATATAACATCTAATGTTACTGTATATTATACAATAGGAGGAACAAGGCCATCAACATCTTATACTTCTACTCCTGCTTTGTTAGATTCGGTTATACTTACTCAGGCGTCACCATCAGATACATTTACTATTGCTCAATCAACGGACACCGCATCGGTTGCAACAGGAACAGTTACACTTACTTTAAATGCAGATTCAACTTATGCGCTTGCTGGGACGGACAGTGCGTCGCTTACTATAGTTGGTAATGAAATCTTACCGTGTTCAGGACCGGTTGTTGTATATACTGCTTCACCCCCGGTAATTGATGGTGCAGCGGATGCACTATGGACAAAAGCACCAACAAATCTTATAGCACAAACAATTAGCGGCGTTATTCAAACAGGTTCCACATGGCAGGCGATGTACGACTCTACCAACCTATATGTTTTGGTTAATGTAAAAGATTCTAATCTAAGTGATATCGGAACCAGTATTTGGGATCAGGATGGAGTAGAACTTTACATTGCAGGAAATAATAGCAAAGCCGGTGCATATACTATAAACGATCACCAATACAGGTTTAACTGGAATGTTTTTCCTTATTCTACAGCAAACATATCCGGAACTACAGGCTCTACTACAGGAATTACTTATGCTATTCCTACTATAACAGGAGGGTATACGCTTGAGGTTTCTATACCCTGGACAACAATCGGTGGAATTCCTCCATACAATGGTAAATTAATTGGATTTGATATTGATTTAAATGATCAGCAAAATAACAGCGGACAAAGGGAAGCAACAGCGGATTGGAATGGAACCAATAGCGATGATTATGAAAATACTGCAGATTTTGGAACAGCAACCTTAACGATTTGTAATGGTGATACAGTACTTGCTGCGCCCATTATAACAAGTGTTGATACCGCAAGCGGTATTGCGACAGTACCATTCACGTATCAAATAATAGCATCCAATACACCAATAAGCTATGCTGCAACAGGGTTACCAAATGGATTAACAGTTAATGCGGCGACAGGTCTTATTAGTGGTACAACGATTCTTTATGGTGTTTTTACCACAACTATTTCGGCCACTAATTCGGCAGGCTCTGCTAGTGAAACAGTAACACTTACAATAGATTCATTACCTGCAATAACAAGCGCAAGTAATACTTCTGGTAAGGTAGGTACAGCATTTAGTTATAGTATTACTGCAACACATATACCAACTAGTTATGGCGCATCTAATTTACCGAATGGATTAACGGTCAATATAGCAACAGGTATTATTAGTGGTAATCCAACAACATCAGGTGTTTATACTTCAACTATTTCAGTAACAAATGCAGTAGGTATATCCAGTGAATCAATAACAATTACAATAGACTCAACTATTGCAGTGCGTTTTGTATCTATCAATGCAACAAGACAGGATGCAGGAATAAATGTACAATGGACGGTAGACAGCGAAGTGCTGGTTAAACAATATGAAGTACAGCGCTCAACTGATAGTATTAATTTCACTACGATTGCTACCATTACCGCTGTTAGCAATAATGGAAGTAATACTATTGCTTATAGTAGCCTTGACGGATCTCCTTCCGGCAGTAAAATTTATTACCGCATAGTGGCAATTAGTACAGATAGTAGTGAATCACCTTATTATAGTCCAATAGTATCAATAATATATTCTGCTGTTTCGCTATATCCGAATCCTGTTACTGCGGGCGGTACAATATTTGTTCATATCAATGATCAATCTGCCAGCGTTTATGATATTCGGATATTAAATTATTTAGGACAACCAATGCCGTTAGATCAAACAACAATTTCTGCAAGTATAGGGGATTTGTATTATCCTTTAACGTTAAGTAACAGTATAAATCCGGGTTATTATTTTGTAGAATTAAAAAGTGCAACAACTGGAAAAATAATGTGTAAATTAGTTGTAGAATAATAACTAAACGACAATAGCTTTAACAAAAAATTAGATGGCTGTTCTGTTTGATAGACAGCGAATTAGCGTTACTTGCTACAAACAATAAAAGTATGGATACAATAAAACCCAAAATATTGCTTTGCGAAGATGATACGAATCTTGGCATGGTGCTAAAAAACTATTTAGAATTAAATGATTACGATGTTGTGTTGGAAAGAGATGGCCGCTTAGGATTAGCTGCTTTTCAACGTGAGAAATTTGATATCTGTTTATTAGATGTGATGATGCCGAATATGGATGGCTTCACATTAGCAGAAGAGATCCGTGATATTAATCCCGATGTTCCTTTATTTTTCCTTTCAGCAAAAACAATGAAGGATGATATTATACAAGGATATAAATTAGGTGCAGATGATTACATCACTAAACCTTTTGATAGTGAAGTGTTGCTGTTAAAAATAAAAGCGATCTTAAAACGTAACGAAGAATTACACAAAGAAGAAGTGAATGCAGAATTTGATCTAGGTAAATATCATTTCAACCCTCGTCTGCGTGAGTTAGGTTTTGAAGGAAAGTTACAAACACTTTCTCCTAAAGAAAATGAATTGTTGAAAATGTTGTGTGAATATAAGAATGATCTATTGGCGAGAGATATTGCATTGAAAAAAATATGGGGTAGCGATACTTATTTTAATGGTCGCAGTATGGATGTGTATATCGCTAAACTGCGTAAATATCTAAAAGAAGATAGCACGATTGAAATTGTAAATATTCATGGAAACGGATTTAGGTTGGTGTCTGCGTAATTCTTTCACGAAAAAACGTTAAGTTAAGAAAGCCGCAAAGGAAAATTTCCTTTGCGGCTTTTGTATTTTATCCCTTAGCGTCTTTGCGTGAAACTTATTTAAATAAAGAGTTCTGTGAGCCATCATTGTATGGCGTCTTTCCTAAATGCTTATATGCTTTTTCTGTTACTTCCCTGCCTCTTGGTGTACGCATAATAAATCCTTCCTGTATTAAAAATGGCTCATATACTTCTTCTAATGTTCCAACCTCTTCACCAACAGCAGTTGCAATGGTAGTAATACCAACAGGGCCACCTTTAAATTTATCAATAATAGTAGTGAGTATACGGTTGTCCATCTCATCTAAACCATGTTCATCTACATTTAGCGCTTTTAAAGAATGTTGTGTGATACCAATGTCAATAGCGCCATCATTCAGCACTTGTGCAAAATCTCTAACCCTTCTTAATAAACCATTCGCGATACGTGGCGTCCCTCTGCTACGACGAGCTATTTCATCGGCAGCCTCGTTAGTAATAGTAGTATTTAAAATAGAAGCAGAACGTAAAATTATTTTCTGCAGAGTAGCAGCGTTGTAATATTCTAATCTTGATTTTATGCCAAAGCGGGATAGTAATGGCGCAGTTAACAAACCACTTCTTGTAGTTGCGCCGATTAAAGTAAAAGGGTTTAGATTTATTTGTACGCTTCTTGCACTTGGTCCGCTATCAATCATAATATCAATGCGGTAATCTTCCATGGCCGCGTATAAATATTCTTCAACAACGTTGCTTAAACGATGTATCTCATCAATAAATAAAACGTCGTTCGTTTCAAGATTGGTTAACAAGCCTGCAAGATCGCCCGGCTTTTCAATCACCGGTCCACTTGTTTCTTTTATATTAACGCCCAATTCATTCGCAACAATTCTGCTTAAAGTTGTTTTGCCTAGTCCCGGAGGGCCATGAAATAAAATATGATCTAAAGCTTCTCCTCTGATCTTTGCAGCCTTAATGAAAATTTTCAGGTTCTCAATGGTTTGAGGTTGACCGGAAAAATCTTCCATCTGATTGGGACGGATATTATTTTCAAATTCCTTCTCCGCATTATTCAGCAAGTCTTTATCAGTATTTAAATTTGGATTGGCCATTACTTGTTTTTGATCAATATTGTAAAGCTAATTCAATTAGAATTTATAATGGATGATTGGTATTTGATAATTTCCCGATGACTTAAGATCGACAGCCTATTTTGACCTCTCAAACCCTCATTTAACCTTTAATAAAACATTGTCTAAATTGCTGGCAATACATGATAACTTTGTTATATGAGTAAAATAAGTCAAAGATATTGGTTGTGCCAGGTATTGGGCTGGGGTGTTTGGGGCTTAATAACTATGTATTTTAACCTGGTGGTTTTTGGCGATCGCTTTAAAGAATTAGGAGGTAAAAATGAGTTTTTGATAAGCCTTTTGATTTCCTTAGTACTTGGCATTATAGTTACCCATTTGCTAAAAACTTTTATTACAAAAAACAATTGGTTAAAATTTTCTTACAATAAGATTGTACTGTTATTTATAATAGGAGTTGCGTCATCTGGTATAATATTGTTTTATGGAGACAGAATTATAGAGCATAGCACAGACTATTCTTATGACAGATATTTACAAGATAAAAAATTAGAGAAAGCCAAACGAATGGAAATCCAGTACGGCCTTGCAGCTAATTATTATCTAAATGAAGCGAAAGACCCTACAATAAGTAATATTGCTAATGAAATAAAAAATTCAACTGCATGGTACAGAGATGAAAACGGCGAATGGATACACGACGATAAAAGAAACCTGATAGGTATTTACCAGAACCTTTTATTGATCGCTATATGGTTGCTTATTTATATAGTATATCATTATGTAGAAAAAAATACCAATGATCGCCTCGACAGATTAAGATTAGAGAGTAGTGTAAAAGAGCTGGAACTAAAAACGATCAAATCTCATATCAATCCGCATTTTATTTTTAATTCGTTGAATAGTATTCGTGCATTGGTAGATGAAAATCCGGAACGCGCCAGGACTGCCATTACCGAGTTAAGTAATATTTTACGAAGCAGTATGCACGCAGGGAAATCAGAAACAGTGCCTTTTGAAAAAGAGTTAAATATTGTGAAAGACTATCTAGCGCTTGAACACATGCGTTTTGAAGAAAGATTGAAGGTGGAATTTAGTATAGATAAACAAACGTTAGTACAGCCCGTTCCGCCAATGATGTTGCAAACGTTGGTTGAGAATGGTATAAAACATGGTATCAGCAAACGTATCAATGGCGGTTTAGTAAAGATCACTTCACAATTCAACGAAGACAATTTGGAATTGATCGTTCAAAATTCCGGGCAGTTAAATGGAATTATTAATACCGAAGGTTTTGGTATTCAAAGTACAGAAGATCGCTTAAATTTATTGTATCATGGTAAAGCAAGTTTCGAAATAAAAAATCTGAATGCTGAAATGGTGCAGAGTAAAGTTAGTATCCCTATAAATATATAAACGATAAAGATGAATACGTATAAAGCAATTATAATTGATGATGAACGTTTAGCGCGTAATGAGCTAAAAAAAATGTTACAGGAATTCTCTGAAGTGGAAATAGTAGCAGAGGCAGCCAATGCTGCAGAAGGTTTAGAAAGAATAGAAGAATTGAATCCGGATCTTATTTTTTTAGATATACAAATGCCCGGTAAAACAGGATTTGATATGTTGCAGGAACTAGATAGGGCACCACATGTAATATTCACAACAGCTTATGATGAATATGCATTAAAAGCTTTTGATGTAAATGCGCTTGATTATTTGATGAAGCCAATAGAGCCAAAACGCCTTGCTGATGCCTTGCATAAATTACAACAAGCTGATGATAAAGAAATAGCTACTCAAACTTATAATAGGGGCTTGCTTGGTGAACACGACCAGGTTTTTGTAAAGGATGGAGAGAGCTGTTGGTTTGTTAAACTATCTGATGTTCGTTTGTTTGAAAGCGTAGGTAATTATGCGAAAGTCTTTTTCGCAGGCAACAAACCTCTGATCTTAAAATCGCTAAATGCTTTGGAAGAAAGGCTTGATGAGAAAGTGTTTTTTCGTGCTAATCGCAAGCATATTGTAAATATGCGCATGATAGAAAAGATAGAGCCCTATTTTAATGGAGGTTTGTTATTAGAAATAAAAGGAGGAGATAAAGTTGAAGTGAGTCGTAGACAAGCCGTTAAATTTAAAGAGATGATGAGCTTGTAAACTAAACAATTTTTACAGGCACAGAATGTACCGCAGCAGCCATTTCCTTAATAAGTGATGCATCTTTTTCAATGGCATTTCCTACTACAATTACATCTGCGCCTGCTTTGCAATTCAGGTAAGCTTTTTCAGGTTCGATAATACCACCACCAACTATCAAAGGTACGTCGATAGATTGCGCTACTTTCTCTATCATACCTTCTGTAATGGCCCGTTTAGCACCGCTGCCGGCATCCATGTATATTAAACTCATGCCCAACATTTCACCGGCCATTGCTGTGCACATGGCTATTTCATTTTTATCTGCAGGGATTGGACTCGCATTTGAAATGTAGGATACTGTTGTTGGCGCGCCGCCATCAATTACCATATAACCGGTTGACATAATTTCTAAACCACTTTTCTTTACAAAAGGTGCTGAAACTACATGTTGTCCTATTAATAATTCTGCATTGCGGCCACTTATTAATGATAGATACAATAGTGCATCTGCATATTTACTTACTTGCGAAGGACTGCCGGGAAATAAGATAGTTGGGATATTACAACTGCGTTTAATTAGCTGTAAACATTCATCGAGATATGTTGAGATAACCAGACTTCCTCCAACAAAAAAATAATCTACTTGCGCAGTTACGGACAGTTTGATCAACTGTGCCATATTGCTGTCATTAACCTTGTCGGGGTCAATTAAAACAGCAAAGGATTTTTTACCCTGTTGTTTGCGGCTGGTTAAGGAATTATATATGGCTTTTGTTCTCAACTAATTATCGTTAGCGCAAAAATGTATTTTTTTTCGCAGTTATTAAAATTAAAGATACCAAACAAAGTCCTTTGTTGCGGTCATATTTAGGTAAATAAGGTAATTTTGGGTATGGATATTTCAACTGAAATATGGTTTAAGACTGCCCGCAGCGGTGGCAAAGGTGGCCAAAATGTAAACAAAGTGGAAACTATGGTAGAAGGTTATTGGGATATAACAATGTCAGACCTGGTTTCTGAGCAACAAAAAATACTGATAAAAGAAAAACTGGCTAATAAAATCAATGCAGATGGTTACTTATTTGTGAAGAGCCAGACAGAAAGATCTCAATTAGGCAATAAGCAGGAAGTAATCAGAAAGATCAATGCCTTTGTTGAAAAAGCGCTCATCGTTCCTAAAAAAAGAAAATCCACTAAACCCGGAAAAGCTGCTAAAGAAAAAATGATCAATACCAAAAAGAAAACTGGCGAATTAAAAGAAAGTCGTAAAAAAGTTCAGCATTAATTATTTCCTCTTACTTTTTAATGTTTCCAATATTAACTTCTGCCTTTCGATATCTGCTTTTTGATTAGTGATAGAAGTTATGTTATCCTGTATCTGTATTTTAATTTTAGCTTCCTTTTTGGCAATATCAACACTGTCGCTTGTAAGATCAGTTAATTTTTTATCTGCTTTTCTTACCGCATCCATTTGCGCGCTGATCTGTTGCTCCAGATCATAAGCCTGTACAACAGGTTTTAAATTCTGCATGTAAACCTTTGCATTATTTACAATATCCATATCTGTTGCTTCGCTGATAAAAATATCATCTTTTGATATCATTAATGTTATGATAGAAGTTTCCTTCTCATTTTTACTTTTACGATCTACTTTAAAATAAAGATTGTAGTTATCTGGGCCAATTGCTGTTGAATGAACATCACGGTAAAGCGTATATCCTTTGGTATCTTTTCCCTTGTAGCCTTGTTTTTCAAGGGTATCTTCCAAAGCTTTGGTAACAGTTTCTTCGGGATAAGGAAGTTCGTATTGTATAGCAGGCTCTTGGGCCTTTTGATAATCAGTAATTGTAACTATTGCCTGCGAAAAAGAATGTACATAAGAAAAAAGTGCAAAAGTTAGAAAGGCTAATTTTTTCATGGATTATTATTTAGATAAAGATACAAATATTAGAAAATGTTTTGTTGAAACGATAAACAAATTAGTAATTAACAATTATACAAGTAAATTTGTCCTTAAACAGTGAGTATTGAGCAATATTAAGAAATTAGCAGGAGAAACAATTTGGTATGGCGCCAGCTCTATCGCGGCTCGCTTTATCAACTACCTTTTGACTCCTTTTTTAACTTACACGTTGGCTAACACGAGTGATTATGGTAAAATGGGATTGATCTATTCTGCTATACCTATACTCAATATTATATTTACTTATGGCTTTGAAACAGCCTATTTTCGCTTCGCTTCAAAAGAAGAATATAAAGGAACAATTTATAGTACGGCGTCTTTATCGTTGATATTTTCAACAACATTGTTTACAATATTATTGTGGTTTAACCAATCATCGTTAGGCAGATTAACGGGGTTAAGTGATTTTCCTGAGATCATACAGCTGAGCATCTGCATCATTGCTTTGGATGCTTTAAGTACAATTCCATTTGCAAAATTGAGAGAAGCAGGTAGGCCGAAGAAATTCGCTTTTGTTAGAATTACCGGTATCGTTATCAATATATTTTTTACCTGGTTCTTTATTGCATACTGTCCGCGCCATTTAGGAAATAGTTTAGTGGCACAGATATATAATCCTGCAACTAATCCTATTGTGTATGTAGTATTGGCAAATGTTATACAATCGGCTCTTACATTATTATTATTAGCAAGAGAATTATCTGAGATACGTTTTAAGTTTGATGCGAGATTATGGGGTGTAATGATGATATACTCATTGCCATTAATTGTTGCAGGAATGGGAGGAATGATTAATGAAACATTTGATAGATTGATGTTGCGTTGGTGGTTGCCGGGTTCTGTTGATCTTAGAGAGAGCCAGGTTGGTATTTATAATGCCTGTTATAAATTATCTATTCTGATAACTCTATTTATACAAGCATTTAGAATGGGTGCAGAACCTTTTTTCTTTAAGCAAGCTGAAGGACAAAATCCACAAAAGGTATATGCAAGGGTGATGAAATTTTTTGTGATCATCATTACCATTATGTTTTTAGTAGTGGTATTATACCTGCCTATCTGGAAACATTTTATTGGCCCTAAATATTGGGCTGGTTTGGCTGTTGTACCTATTTTATTATTAGCCAATATGTTTTTGGGTATTTATTACAACCTGTCTATCTGGTATAAACTATCACACAAAACAATGTCTGGTGCATGGATAACACTGATAGGAGCTGCCATTACAATTATTATCAATTACTTCTTTATTCCGTATTACAGTTATATGGCTTGTGCCTGGGCAACATTTTTATGTTACGGAAGTATGATGGTGATATCATTTGTATGGGGACAAAAAGAATACCGCATTCCTTATGCATGGAAAAAACTGGTAGCATATTTGTTAATAGTCCTATTGTTCTTTTTTATCCATGTAGGGTTGCTTCATTTTTGGAGTAGCAGAATATTTAGTTTTATAACTGGTACATTTTTACTAGCGGTCTATTTATGGTTTATAGGAAATGTAGAACGTAAAGAATTACCACAGCTTCCTTTTATTGGGAGGTTTTTTAAATAGAATTTTGAATGAAGTATTTTTTTAGTGTTGCCATCTTATTGATGTCAATTGGTGCAAAGGCT
>DATHNB010000098.1:0-5298 GCA_035486495.1 Ferruginibacter sp.
TACGCCATTACTTTTAAACTGTCGGTTTTATCAATAGTATTAGGTAATGGCGGCTTTATTATATTACTATCTATTGTAGTAACCTTTGAAGGAACATCTCTTTTAGAACATGCAACAAAAAATAGCATTAGTATAATTGAACCAAATAGTAATTTTTTCATACAGAAAACACAGTTTAACCTCTAGGATAAAATTTTTATTATACAAAAATCTTTATAATCATTTAAGAACCATTACCAATACTGTATGATATTAATTTAGTAACAATTACTTAGCAATATGGTAACAATATATTTTACGGACCTACAGCTAATTTTGACCTGTGAAAATATTGATAATAGAAGATGAACCTTCGCTTAATAAAAGCATGGCAGATTATCTTAACGCACAACAATATCTTGTTGAAGCTGTAGGAAATTATGAAGATGCGTTGGAAAAGATCGAATACTATCATTATGATTGTATTGTGCTAGACCTAACATTACCTGATGGAAATGGGCTTCATTTATTAGAAGTATTAAAGAAGAATTTCAAAACAGATGGCGTAATTATTATTTCCGCACGCAACCAACTTGATGATAAAATAAAGGGTCTGCAACTGGGAGCTGATGATTATTTAACCAAGCCCTTCCATCTTTCTGAACTGAGTGTTCGAATAGCAGCCATTATACGCAGAAAAAATTTACAAGGCTCAAATACACTTAGTTTTGAAGACATCAAATTAGAAATAGAAGGCAAAACAGTTTCCGTATCAGGCAAAGAGATCACTCTAACAAAAAAGGAATATGATCTTCTATTATATTTCATTATCAATAAAAATAAAGTACTAAGTAAAAATGCTATAGCGGAACATTTGTGGGGAGATGATATGGACCTTGCCGACAATTACGACTTTATTTATACGCATATAAAAAATATCCGAAAAAAATTAATGCAAGCCGGAACAGGCGATTATATCCGAAGCGTGTATGCAATGGGGTATAAGTTTGGCAAATAATGAAACTATTTAGAAAATATAACCGAACCAACATTATTACTACTATCATTATATTTATTATAGGTAGTATCGCATTTTTTTTTGTTTTACGGTACGTTTTAATAGCACAAATGGATGAAGATCTTGAATCTGAACAACAGGAGATCTTTACATACACAAAAAAGTTCGGTCATTTTGCTCCAATAATTCCCACTAAAGATCAGCTTACAATTATAGACTCTACAAATACAGTACAACATAAAGACAATTTTTATTCCATAAAAAAATGGAACCCTCTTAAAGAAAAAAATGAATGGTTTCGGGAAATAGATTTTATTGTTACGCTTAATAATAAGATCTATGATATTACTGTAAGCGATTCAGAAGAGGAAACCTTCGACCTGTTAAAATTGATCATTCTTATTACGATCGCAATGATCGCGCTAATATTGATTATCGGATTTTTTATTAATAGAATAATATTAAACCAGTTATGGAAACCATTCTATCAAACCATTGAGAAGATAAATACATATCATCTAACATCACAAGAACCTTTGCAATTAGAGCAAACATCTATTGATGAGTTTAATGTTTTAAATAATAACATTGCCGGCATGATAGATAGGGCACAACATGAATATAGAAATTTAAAAGAATTTACCAGCAATGCGGCACACGAAATGCAAACGCCTTTGGCCGTTATCAGGGCTAAACTGGATATCCTGGTACAAGATGAAAACATACTTTCAAACAATGCAAATCCTGTACAGAGTATTGAATTAGCCGTTAATAAATTATCCCGATTATTTAACTCCTTATTGTTACTGACCAAAATAGAAAACAGGCAGTTTGATCTGAACGAACAAGTATTATTAAATGATATTATTGAAACAAAGCTTTCTGAGTTATCTCATCTAATAAGTGCCAAAGGAATTATAGTAAATAAAAACATAGAGCCTGTTAATATTATCTTTCATCAACAATTAGCAGATATCTTAATAGGTAATTTATTGAACAATGCTATTCGCTATAATTACGAATTAGGCAGAATATCTATAACCCTCACAAAAAATGAATTTACTATTGCCAATACATCTCCACTCCCTCCTTTAGATAATACTATGGTATTTAAAAGATTTTACCGGCATTCAGGTACAAAACAAGAAGGTAACGGGCTAGGCTTATCTATAGTTAAACAAATTTGTGATACTGCAGGATATCAGCTCCACTATAAATATTATAGTGATCATCACGTCATTTCAATAATCTTCTAGTCAAGCCATCTTGCAGCCAAAACATGAACTTGGGATATCTACTATTGATGATTATACTTCTGTCTAGTATATATTTGCTTAATAAAAATAAAATGAAGAAATCATTTTTTTTAGCAGGTAGTGTAGCAATAGTTGCTACACTGAGCATTATATCATGCTCTAAACAGAACAATAGCACAAATAATAACAGTAGCACTACTTCAAGCACAAACAGTAATGGTCCTACCTACATTGCTACATTAAGTCTTACTCCACAAGGTATCCCTACCGGTACTAATTTTAGCGGTACTTTGTTTGTGTTGGCGAAATGGACTAGTGGAAATCAATCTATTAATTATAGTGCTACAGCCAATTTTTTCAACATACCTCCTGCAAACCCTCTACTTCCAACGGCTACTAATTCGGTTCAAATTGGTTCGGTGTATGTAAATGACTCGGCACTTATGTGGAGCACTTCTAATAGCACTTACTATGGCGGAAAAGATCTTATGGGCTATACTACATGGGTAATAAGCGCCGGAGCTTCATCAATTCCGTCGTTTACTCATACCTGCACCCAACCTTTCCCTGGTGTTGGTGCTTATCCCGGCGGTATAACCATCAATAGAGCAAATGGTTATAGCATAAACGGACTTGTATATGGTGGCTATGATATGATTGAGGCCACCATTAGTGATGCAAGTGGGCACGACACAACTATTTCCGAAAATGGTAGCCCTCCCACTTTCTCGGCAGGAGCGTTATCTACGCTATTGCCGGGTACAGGCTATCTGAATGTTACGATGTACACCTATGATGGAGAAGCCGTTAGCGGTAAGAACTTTTTATTTGTAACAGGCACAATAGCATCAACACAAACGGTTACTTTGCAGTAGGTTAAAAATCTACTCATCTCCGTAAAATATAGGACTTGGCTAGAAAAATTTAGATTAATTAGTTGGCGAGGATCTGGAGGAACATATAAGGGAGAAGTTATCATTGGAGAGATTCATGCTAATCAATGGCGAAAAATTCTTGAAATAGTTAATAAATCAGATAAGCTTTTGGATTTAATCCCAATAAAAGCTTATTTAAAGATGTTAATTGAAGATGCGTTGAGGAGTGCTGAAGGTGAAAAGATGAGAAGATTTCTACTAAAGGTGATATTCTTTTGCTTGCTGGAGATATTATACCATTTAAGTTCATAGATAGATTTAAAGATTTTTTTGACTATGTCTCAGATAATTTTGAAGAAGTTTATTGGCTACCTGGCAATCATGAATATTACTATTTTGATGTAGCTACAAAAACTGGAAAATTGTTTGAAAAAATACGGAAGAATGTTTTTCTAGTTAATAATGTTACAATTAAGCATGAGAATGTTCGGCTTATATTTTCTACACTTTGGTCAAAAATTAGCGATGACAAAAAAATACAAATAAGCCGCGGAATAAGTGATTTTCATGTTGTTAAATATAAGGACGAAGTTTTCTCGCCAGATGATTTTAATCATTTGCACAATGAAAGTATTGATTTTATTAAGCAAGAATTAAATGAAAAAACTGCTGATAAAACAATAGTCATTTCGCACCATACTCCTACTCTTATCAATTATCCTGAGATTTACAAGGGTAGTATTTTGAATGAGGCTTTTGCTGTAGAACTCAGTGATATAATTAAAAGTTCCGCAATTGATTATTGGATATATGGTCATCATCATTACAATACTCTTGATTTTAAAATAGGAGATACACAAATGCTTACCAACCAGCTCGGATATGTGAGAAGAAATGAACATCAATTATTTAATCCTAATAAATTTATAAATAACTGGTAATAAAAAATAGCTAACAATATGTTTGTGGCACCCATAATATCTTGGGCCCTAAAGTTCCACACCCGATCATACAACTAGTAACAAAATATACTAAAACAACTAGAACATACTTTTTCATAAATTTCATTAAATTAATACATTCTGCAATTCAACCCTCTCTCGATTCCCAATAATTTAATGCATCACCATTATCAATTTAGTTTCTCTTTATTCGCATTTCTCTGATCATCTTCAATTTTACGCCAAACACGTTGATGTTCATACCTGCATAAACGAAATCCTAAATATAAACCAAGATTTAACCAAAATATATAGCTCATTATATGTTGTGGTATCCAGAAATTTAATTTCTCATTCACTATAAGAAAAATAATATTAATTATAAAAAAAATGTTATGATTTTTTCGTAATTATAAAGACATTTCCAATAATTTTTTTTACTCATTTTCTGCTTTTTTTTAATCTGAATTTAACTATCTCAGAAACCAAATAAATCAAAATAGAAAAAATGCCTACACATATAATAGGGAATGCCATTTTATGAATATGCTTTTTAAAAAAAAATAAAATAATAAATAATAAAAGATTGGTTGCCATTGAATAATTCGAAACCTTTTCCCAAAAAACTATTTTTTTCATAGGACAAATTTACTATGGAATTTGATGCACATAAGGAGCTATTACAGATGTTTTATCTGTAATAGGCAGTATATTGATTTCTTCCATACGTTGATTGAACAAATCATACATTTCATATGAAAGACCTGCACCTATAGCAATATCCAAAGCTCCCTTCCAATAGCCATGCGTTTGTGCTTTCTTTATACTTTATTATAAGCTTTGTAAATTATCAACAATATAATACAAAGTATTAGAATGATGGCAGCTATAGGTATATGTATTTCGGATTCTATTTCTTCACCTCGTAACCATGCACGAATTGTAAAGGACTGCTGCTAGTGCGATATTAATTATACAAAAGCAAGGAGGCTAAAATTAGCCTCCGATATACATTTATTTTTTAACTCTTTCTTAATACTAACTAATTCGATACACTACTCTGACTTATTTCTTATAGTTATAACAAGCCTAATTTTATCAATAAACTATTAAATATAAAATATTTCTTATCGTCAAGGTAAATTGTATTTAGAGGATAAATACCTGCGAAAAATCTAGGTGAATGGGTTTGATCTATTTTAATATTGTTCATAGGTAAAGTTATTATT
>DATHNB010000099.1:0-5569 GCA_035486495.1 Ferruginibacter sp.
CAACGGGATTAAGTTATATACAAACAATTCTTTTAACTCAATCATAATAGAGTATAACAAAACGATTATTCTAACTTATGACCGATCCTCAAATCGATTTAAAAAGATTCATCCTTAGAATTAATATTGTGTAATGTAAAGATCTGTAATTGAATAGCAGATAATAAATCGCAAAAGACTTCGAAACTCTCTATCGAAGCCTTTCTTAGCTTTGCACTTTACCTTATATTTTTTACACCCTCCTATTTATTTCAAATGATCTTTACAGAGTATTCAAAGGTTACTAACCTTATATTGGCATATCCAGAACGTTACTATAATGAGTATGAGAAGTTGACCTCATTTTATGATTCACTCATCAATATCATACCAAATGATATTCAACTATGGTTGATCACAAATAACAATGCAACAAAAATTAAATTAGAAAGTAAGTACAGATACAAAAAGATTAATGTTATTGGAATTAAAGGATGGGATGAAATATGGCTACGAGATTGTATTGGAATAAATACGAGTGAAGGAATAATAAAACCATATTATCATCCTCAATATTGTTCTCTTCATAGATACGGTGATTACTTTGAACATATAAACAAGCAATCAAGAATAATTATAAAAGAATGCTTACAAAAGAAGATCAACTACATGCCATTAGTTATAGATGGAGGTAACTTTTCCAATAATGATAAAACAGTATTTCTTACGAATAAAATATTGGATGATAACAAAGAGTTATCAAAATCAGAGATCATTAATATTTTAAAAGATTTCACTTCATTACAACCAGAGATAATTGAAAGGTGTGAAAATGATTCCATTGGTCATACAGATGGATTCTTGAATTTTATATCCAATAGTAAAGTGTTACTGTCAAACTATCCATCACTATCATTCTTAAAAGAGGATATTCAATTCATATACCGGGTACGAAAAAAGTTAAAAGAAGAAAAACTAGAAGTAATTGAATTATATGATAGACCAATAGATGAGATAGTACCATGTGAATGTTACAGAAAAACAAAGAAGGCTTGTTTTTATTCAGCAAGAGGTAATTATATAAATTTCTTGAGGTTAAATAATACGATCATTTTACCGGAATATACTTTGCCTTCTTTAAGAGAAACTAAATATTATAATAATATTAATAAGGATTCTCTAACTCAATTAGGATTTCAGGTAAAAACGATCAATTGCGACATGCTTTCAAAAGAAGGAGGATCATTGCACTGTTTGAGTTATCCTTTTTAGCGGAAGGAATTTCCAAATTCTACGAGGGGATTTTTGGAAGTAAATATTCTAATTAAATAGGTCGTATAGAATACAAGTAGTCTTTTCAAAAACTTACAGGGTTATATTATATTTTCTTATGATTTCTTTTGAGAAGGTTTCCCTTTAAAAAACCACTGAAAAGTAAATTAATAGTAGAAGGCGCCTTTCTATTTTATTTATTTAAAGACAACTAAATCAACTCATATGACTATCAGGATCAACAAAACCAATAATGACCTCTATATAATTCAAGGTCAACTAATAGGACAACTAATTAATATAAATAAAAAAAGTGCCGATTTTACGGCACTTTCTAAGAAAAATGGTGGGCCCACACAGATTTGAACTGTGGACCCCCTGATTATGAGTCAGGTGCTCTAACCAGCTGAGCTATAGGCCCTGTTATGTTTTTGCATAACGGACGGCAAAAGTAAGTAAATTATAATATTTTGCACCCAACTTTAAAAAAAATCATGCAACAAATAAAAAATATCATTTTCGATTTGGGAGGAGTGCTCTTAAACATTGATTACAACAAGACTTCAGCAGCATTTCAACAATTAGGATTTGAAAATTTTAATGACCTCTATTCTCAGTTTAAAGCAAATGAGTTGTTTGAAAATTTAGAAACCGGCAAAATTTCTGATGAATTGTTCTACCGGGAGCTACAGAAATATGCTGCGCAGAAAGTAGATCAAAAAGATATTTATATAGCCTGGAATGCCATGTTGCTTGATTTCAGGATAGAGAGCCTGGATTTTTTGGCATCAATTAAAAATAAATACCGCTTGTTTTTGTTGAGCAATACCAATATTATTCACCTCACAGCATTCAAAGAAATATTACAAAAAGAAACAGGAAAGCCTTCACTGGATGAGTATTTCATCAAAAGCTACTATTCGCACGAAATAAAACTGCGCAAACCTTACAAAGATATTTATGAGTTTATTTTGAAGGATGGAAATATGAAAGCGGCTGAAACATTATTTATTGATGACTCCATTAATAACATAGAAGCCGCAAAGGAACTAGGTATTAAAACACACCTATTGCTGCCCGAAGAAAGAATAGAAAAACTAGGCCTGTAACAATTACTTTATCTCTTCAAAATCAATATAGTCATCGCTTTTAGGCTTTGAAGCCGATTCTTTTGCCTGCGTGGTATATTGTGTATTTTGCTGTTTATTATATTGTTGTTTTACCTGTTCGTTCATACTGCTGAACTGTTTTTTAACCTGTTTGGTTGTTGTTGCTACCGGGATAATAAAATCAAATATTATCTTGTATACGATGTACATCAAAAAAAGGTCTTCCAGTAAGTGAAAAATGCTGCTCATGGGTGCAAAGGTATCATTCAAACGAAAATAAACCTGCTAATTGGGTAATTATTATAAAATCATTATGTTTCGCAGCCAGTTGTTCATTTTTAATGGTCCACCAAAGGCATTTGTTTGGCTATTAAGTAATAACTACGTATATTTGCAAAGGATAACGAACAAAAGAAGGGGACGAAAAACGTTCCCTTCTTCTTTTTAGCATGAGTCAAGAGATAACATCAATACAAACAATAGAAAAATTAGTAACGGGATTATTAGACGCGAACGAAGATGTTTTTCTGGTGTCGGTCAAAATAAAACCTACTAATAATATTAAAGTGTTTTTAGATGCCGATAGTGGTTTAAGCATTGATAAATGTATAAAGATCAATCGCGGTATGTATAAAATTATCGAAGAAAGTGGCTGGTATCCTGATGGCAATTTTTCGTTAGAGGTTTCTAGTCCGGGTATTGATGAGCCTTTGTTATTACTTCGACAGTATAAAAAGAACATCGGGAGGCCAGTGGAAGTAGTCTTAAATGACACATCAAAAAAAGAAGGCAAGTTGTTGGATGCAGACGACACAAATGTTACGATAGAAGCAACAACAGGCAAAGGAAAAAAGGCCATCACAGAAGCAGTGGTTATTCCCTTTACCCAGATAAAACAAACAACAGTTCAAATAGTATTTTAATAATAAACAAATAAAACTCCCTTACCAGCAGGGATAAAGTGAGGCTGGGTAGGTTTATGGCACGTATTAACTTGATCGATTCCTTCCAGGAATTTAAAGAGGCTGAAAATATCGACCGTCCAACGTTGATGAAAGTTATGGAAGATGTTTTTAAAACATTGATCCGTAAAAAGTATGGCAGCGACGAACAGTTCGATGTAATTGTTAATGACCAAAAAGGTGATCTGGAAATTTTCCGCCGCCGCATGATCGTTGATGATGATGATCTGTATAATACTCTTACAGAAATCGAATACAAAGATGCAATTAAGATCGAACCTGATTATCAGGTCGGTGAGGAGTTGTACGAAGAAGTTGATATTCAGAAAGAATTCGGACGCAGAGCGATATTAGCTGGTAAACAAACACTAGCTAGTCGTATCAACGATCTAAAGAAAAATTTATTAATTAAGAAATATGAAGATCGTGTAGGCGATATCGTTAGCGGTGAAGTTTACCAGGTTTGGAAAAAAGAAGTATTATTATTAGATGAAGAAGGAAACGAAATGATCCTTCCTAGATCTGAACAAATACCAGCCGATTACTTCAAAAAAGGTGAAAACGTACGCGGTGTTGTTAAGAAAGTAGAATTAAAAAACAGCCAGGCGGTGATCATTATTTCAAGAACAAGTCCTTCTTTCCTTGAAAAATTATTGGAAATTGAGGTGCCTGAAATATTCGACGGCTTGATTGTTGTGAAGAAGATCGTACGTGATCCGGGAGAAAGAGCTAAAATAGCTGTTGAAAGCTTTGATGATAGAATTGACCCGGTTGGGGCCTGTGTTGGTATGAAAGGTAGTCGTATCCATGGTATTGTTAGAGAATTGAAAAATGAAAATATTGATGTTATTAACTGGACGAGCAATCTTCAGTTGTTGATACAACGTTCTTTAACGCCAGCTAAAATTACCAGCATGGATATCAATGAAGAAACAAAACGTGCTACTGTATTTTTAAAGCCAGATCAGGTTTCATTGGCTATCGGCCGTAGAGGTGTTAATATTAAATTAGCTTGTGAATTAACAGGTTATGAAATAGACGTGTTCCGCGATAACGAAGGTGAAGTAGATGAATTTGATATTGATATGGATGAATTTACAGATGAAATTGAACCATGGATCATTGACGAATTGAAAAGAGTTGGTTGTGATACCGGCAGATCGGTATTGGCTCTAACTGCAGAAGAATTAGAACGCAGAACAGATCTTGAAAAAGAAACAATTGCTGATGTAAGAAGAATATTGAAAGAAGAATTTGAGAAAGAATAAGTTACGTTACAAGTTCCCGGCCTTTTGGTCGGGAACCTGCTAACACAAAAAAATTATTGAATAAAGAAAACGAATGGCAGAAGTAGCAAGTAATACACCAAGATTGATGGCAGCGGCCAAGGAATTTAACATAGGTAAAGAAACCTTAGTAGAATTTCTGACGCTTAAAGGATTTAATGAAGAGGACCTAAAGCCTACTGCGAAATTATCGCCTGAAATGTACCGTACCCTTCAGGCAGAGTTTCAGCAAGATAAAGCTGCTAAACAAAAAGCATCAGCAGTGGATCTTCCGAAAGGCGCCGGAGCAGAATCAAAAAGAAAAAGAGACGAGGAAGATCTTTCCTTTAAAAAGAAAGAAGCCGCGGCAGCAACGAAAGAGGCTGAAAAACCAAAAGAAGAAATAGCCACACCTATAGTTGCAGAAGAGCCAGCAGCTACTCCGCCAGTACAGGAAGAATCAACCTTTATTAATACAGTGGCTCCTGAAATTGAAGGACTCAAAATTATTAACAAGATAGATCTTGGAGCGATAGACTCATCTACACGCCCTAAAAAATCAGCTAAAAAAGCTGACGAAAAACCTGCTGTAAAAGAAACGCCTAAAGCTGCAACAGGAACTCCTGTAAAAGAAGTTCCTGTAGCAAAAGTTGAACCGCCTGTTGTAACTCCTCCTGTAGATGAAGCTGTAACAGGTCCGGCAACCATTACAAACATTAGAGCTGACAGATTAGAAGGTCCTAAAATTTTAGGTAAAATTGATCTGCCTGTAGATAATGATACAAGGCCTAAAAGAAATGATGATGATAAGCGCAAACGTAAGCGCATACCAATGGAAAAGAAACCGGGGGCTCCAGGGCAATCCGGTCCTAACCAAGGTCCCGGCGGACAAGCGCCTCCTGCCGGTAGCAACATGAATCGCTTTGGCAACAGACCTCCGGGTCAGGGTGGTCCTAACCAAGGTCCAAGACCAGGCGGACCT
>DATHNB010000100.1:0-3032 GCA_035486495.1 Ferruginibacter sp.
AGCGAATTATTTGTTGTTTCTACGTGCAACCGTACAGAGATTTACGGTTTTGCTGAAGATGCTTCTAAATTATGTGAATTATTAACTACACAAACAGAAGGTTCACTTGAAACATTTCGTAAGATGTCTTATATCAAACAAGGATATAAAGCAATCGAACATTTGTTCAATGTTGCTGCAGGACTGGATTCACAGATATTAGGTGATTACGAAATTGTAGGACAAATTAAATTAGCGGTAAAACTTTCTAAAGAAAATAATTTTATTGGTTGTTATCTGGAAAGATTGGTGAACGCAGTGTTACAATCATCTAAACAAATAAAAACAGATACACAACTAAGCGGT
The DNA here is from genome assembly GCA_035486495.1 of Ferruginibacter sp. Lineage (GTDB taxonomy): Bacteria > Bacteroidota > Bacteroidia > Chitinophagales > Chitinophagaceae > Ferruginibacter. Next base: position 346 of record DATHNB010000100.1, read on the forward strand.
GGGACAGTTTCTGTTTCTTTTGCTGCAGTATCATATATCAAAGAAACCATTACAAATATTGCTGATAAAAAAATCGTTTTATTAGGCACAGGAAAGATCGGACGCAATACTTGTAAAAACCTGGTTGATTATTTAGGTACAAAAAATATTACACTAATCAATCGTACGGAAGATAAAGCTGCTGAACTCGCAAAAGAATTGGGTTTATTATCAGCCTCGATGAATGATCTTGGTGCACAGGTAAAAGATGCTGATATTATTTTAGTTGCGACAAATGCTGCTGATCCTGTTATATTAAAATCTCATCTGGAAAATAACGGCACTAAATTAATTATTGATCTGTCTATCCCTTATAATGTTGAAATAACCGCACAACAATTGCCCAATGTAACTTTGATCAATGTTGATGAGTTATCAAAAATAAAAGATGTAACCCTGCAAAAAAGGGAAGCTGAAGTCCCAAAAGCAAAAGCGATCATTATAGAACATATACATGAATTTGTGCTATGGCACGAAATGCGCAAAAACGTACCTGTACTAAAAGCCGTTAAAAACAAATTGCAGGGGATGCATTCTTGCAAACTATACACCAACGCTTCACAAGACATATCTTCGCCTGCAAGTCCTGTTAATTCTCAAGAAAAAATTCAGAAAGTAATTAATGGAATGGCGGCAAAGCTCCGCGTACAAAATCAACATGGCTGTCAATATATTGAAGCCATCAACGACTTCATTGCTCCCGGTTTAAATAATTAAATTTTTCATGAAAAAATTGATCCGCATCGGGACAAGAGAAAGTCAGTTAGCCGTATGGCAAGCTGTGCATGTACAAAAATTATTAGCACAATATGGATTTGAATCGGAACTTGTTCATATAAAAAGTGAAGGTGATATTGATTTGCAGACACCTTTATATGAAATGGGTGTACAAGGAATTTTTACGAGAAGTTTAGACATTGCTTTACTAAGCGATAAAATAGATATTGCCGTTCACTCGATGAAAGATGTTCCTACGCAATTGCCAATAGGGATTGTACAGACTGCCGTTTTAGAACGTGCTTCTTACAAAGATCTTTTTGTTTTTAAGGGAGACATTGATTTTTTGAAAGAGTTTGACTCTACTGCAATTATTGCTACCAGCAGTATTCGCAGAAAAGCACAGTGGTTAAACCGTTACCCCAATCATACATTAGAGAATCTTCGTGGCAACGTAAATACAAGATTAAAAAAAGTTGAAGAAAGTAATTGGAACGGAGCCATTTTTGCAGCCGCGGGTTTAGAAAGAATTGATCTTCGTCCTGAACATTCTGTTGAATTAGATTGGATGTTGCCTGCTCCGGCGCAAGGTGCTATTACTATTGTTTGTAAAGAAAGTGACGATTATGCCTTCGATGCTTGTCAGCATTTGAATGATGAGCATACTACTATCTGTACAAAAATCGAAAGAGATTTTTTACGCGCCTTATTAGGCGGCTGTTCTACTCCTATTAGCGCATTGGCCGAAATAAAAAATAATGAGCTTATCTTTAAAGGCAATATCTTATCTATCGATGGAAAAGATAAATTAGCGATTGAGAAAAGAGTTTCAATAAAAGATATTGATGGCCTGGGAGATAAAGCTGCACAAGAGTTACTAAACAATGGCGGACAAAAAATAGCAGAAAGCATTCGTAATGGCGGAAAATAAAACAACGATATTATGTACAAGGCCCGTAAATGATTTGCTGATCAAAGAAGCAAAACGACAAAATATTGCTATTGATGTCGTTGAATTCATTCGCACTGAGCATATTATTAGTGATGAATTGAAAAAACAGATCAATGATCTCGCACATCAATCATTAACGATTGTTTTTACCAGCATGAATGCAGTAGAAGCTGTTTGGAATCATTTAGACAGCAAACCATTAGACTGGAAAATATTTTGCATCGGCACTGCTACACAAAAATTAGTCGTAGAAGAGTTTGACGGCAAATCAATTGTAGGAACAGCTGATAGTGCTGCTGAATTGGCTGACGCGATCATAGCAGAAAAAAATATCGACAAAGTAGCTTTCTTTTGTGGTGACCAACGCAGGCATGAACTCCCTAAAAAATTAGCCAATCACAAAATTGAAGTGAATGAAGTTGAGGTCTACAAAACTTTTCAGCTCAATGAAAAAATAGCTAAAAAGTATGATGGCATTTTATTTTTTAGTCCGAGTGCTGTAGAAAGTTTTTTTACTACCAACAAAGTCACTCCACAAACAACATTATTCGCCATTGGTAACACAACAGCAAACACTATAAAAAAATACACAAAAAATAAAATAGTACTAAGTGATAAGCATGGCAAAGATGATCTGCTTGAAAAAGCGATTGCACACTATGCTTAATCGTTGATACGCAAAAATTACATGAGCACATTACAGAACGATCTATTATTAAGAACACTTCGCGGAGAAAAAACTGAAAGAACCCCTGTATGGATGATGCGCCAGGCTGGCCGTTACTTACCCGAATACATGGTACTAAGAAAAAAGTATGGCTTTTTTGAACGCTGTCAAACACCAGAACTGGCTTGCGAAATAACAATACAACCTGTGGATATTATTGGTGTAGATGCTGCAATTCTATTCTCTGATATTTTAGTTGTACCGCAAGCCATGGGATTAGAAGTACAATTAATAGAAAGTCAGGGGCCCATT
>DATHNB010000101.1:0-3628 GCA_035486495.1 Ferruginibacter sp.
TTTGTATTATGGCGTATAATTCCAAACATCCCAAATATAAAAAGTGACCCCAGAAACTCAGGTTGAATTGTCCACAAGACTGAATTATATGATTGACTTTCCTGAAAATTAAAAAATGTTGTAAAAAATGCAGACTTTAATACTTCTATAATGTCAGGCTTAAAATTATACAATGAATTAAGTGTAGTGTTTGGCGGAGTAAATGTTAAAGCAACATTATGGTTATACATTAATCCAAAGCTTAATAAAAAATAAGCAAAAAGTATAGAAAAAAATACGGGGATAAACAATCGAACATATCTTTTCGAGGAATAGCTGATCAAGATTTTATTGTAAGGATTATCCTTTTTAAAAAAGGCGATAGATATTACATATGAGCTTAAAAGCCAGAATATCCATACAGCCAGTTCACCGTTAGTAAACAGGATTATTAAATGGATGATGATATCTTTTAAAAAAGCAGGTAAAAAAGAAATAGCATTGATGGCCGAAAAGAGACTGATCTCATGAGATGGAATAAAAAAAGCTACTCCTAAGTGACCTAAAAAAACAGCTAAAGCGGCTATGCCACGTAATCCTTCTAAATATTTTATTTTTTTCATTGGTAATAACCGCGATCCCGCTTGAAAAAGTAAGATAAGGATATTTTCAAATTTTATAATATTGATTTTGAATTTTCAATATTTCAGTTATCTTTGCACTTCTAAAAAACTACCAAAGGAGGTATATACAAATGTTAATAATAGATTCAAAAGATTGCGAAAACATAGACAAGGCGCTTAAAAAATACAAGAAGAAATTCGAAAAAAGCCGCGTTTTATTACAGTTAAGAGAAAGACAGGCTTTTATCAAGCCTTCTATCAGACGCCGTAAAGAAGTGTTGAAAGCAGTCTACAAACAGAATATAGCAAGCGGTAAAATAGACATTTAGTCTCGATTTTATTGCTGTCAGTAATATTTTAAACTGATAACCGGTTATTGTAACTTTGGTTATCAGTTTTTTTATGCCCCAAAATAACCAGGAGATCATACAGCCATTTTTAGATTACCTCAAATTTCAAAAAAGGTATTCCCAACATACTATTATCTCTTATGAGAATGACCTTATCTCTTTTTTTGATTTTATTGAGATACAATTTGGCAGCATGCCACTGGCTGATATTAATACATCCTTTGTCCGTAGCTGGCTTGCGAGTTTAAAAGAAAACAAGATCAGCTCTAAAAGTATCAACCGAAAAATATCTGCTTTAAAATCCTTTTTTAAATATCAATTAAAAAATGGACTCCTGCTAGTAAGTCCTATGGGTGCTATCATATCTCCAAAGGTTAGTAAACGGTTGCCTCAGTTTGTCGCGGAAAAAGATATAAATGATCTTTTTGCTTATATGGAATTCCCTGATACATGGGATGGGAAAACAGACAAATTATTATTGCAGATATTATACAACACAGGCATGCGTAGGGCGGAGTTGGTAGGATTAAAAGAATCGCAAATTGATAAAGGCAATAGCTCTATAAAAGTGCTGGGGAAAGGCAATAAAGAAAGAGTGTTGCCGGTAAGTACTGAATTAATAAATTCCTTGCTGGAATATATGAGCGCTAAAAGAGTTTTATTTGAAGAATTTGATTCCACCGTAGTATTGGTTAATAAAAAGGGCCGTCAGCTTGATCCTAAACAAGTTTATAATGTAGTAAAAAAATATCTTTCAGAAGTTACTACAATTGATAAGAAAAGTCCGCACATCCTACGTCACAGCTTTGCTACTCATTTAATGAACAACGGTGCTGATCTAAATGCAGTTAAAGAGCTGCTAGGGCATAGTAGTTTGGCTGCCACGCAGATATACACACATAACACTATTGAAAAGTTAAAAGATGTATATAAAAAGGCGCATCCTAAGGCATGATTATTGGAAGAATAATAAGTAGAAAACAGTGTGTTTTTCTTTTGGAAAGTTCAAGTGCAACAATTAACTTCAAACAACTGAATTAAGCACTTTAATAATCTAAAAAACATTATATGAAATAACACATCTGCACCATTATTTTCACAAAATTCTTAACTTATTAAAATTAAATTGTCATGAATGTTAACATCCAAACCGTACACTTTGACGCAGATTCAAAATTGATAGCGTATATAGAAACTAAAACTGCTAAGATTTATCAATTTCATGAGAAGATTACTAAAGTAGACGTATACCTGAAGTTAGATAATGTAGTACACACTATAAAAGATAAAGTTGCTGAGATAAAAATTCACGTACCTGGACATGATTTTTTTGTAAAACATTCATCTAAATCTTTTGAAGAAAGCTTTGATGAGGCGTTAAACTCTGTAATAACGCAGATGAAGCGACAAAAAGAAAAGGTTATGGCATAATAGCAAATTCTAAATCACAATAGATGAGATCCCAAGTTCTACTGCATTCTGTGTTAGAATTTGGGATTTGTTTTTTGTATTTTTAGAATTTGGCTTCATGCTTTTCACAATTATTTTTTTATTAGTTAAAAAAAACATTTCCAAAATTTTTGTATTAATCAAATTCACTTACATTTGCATTCCTAAAAAATAAGGAAATAAAAATCTTTGTTTTGATAAGGGGCAAAAAAAGTTCTTTAAAAAGCCGAAGTAGCTCAGTTGGTAGAGCAACTGATTTGTAATCAGTAGGTCGCTGGTTCGACTCCAGTCTTCGGCTCGAAAATAGTATCAGGTAGTAAGTCGTAAGTAGCAGGATTTCTTGATACTTACGACTTACTACCTGATACTTATTAACCGGGTAGATGGCCGAGTGGTTAAAGGCGACAGACTGTAAATCTGTTCACGCAAGTGTACGTAGGTTCGAACCCTACTCTGCCCACAGTTCTTATTTATTTGTATTTTCACTAGCGGAAGTAGCTCATTTGGTAGAGCGGTAGCCTTCCAAGCTTCAGGTGGCCGGTTCGAGCCCGGTCTTCCGCTCAGTTTTCTGCCTGCGATGGCAGATAGTTCTTTAGCCGTCGTAGCTCAGGGGTAGAGCACTTCCTTGGTAGGGAAGGGGTCGTGAGTTCGATTCTCACTGATGGCTCTTTAATTAATAATTGACAATTAAAAATTGATAATTATTAGTGCGGGGAAGTTGAATAGAAAATAAAAAGTACAAGAGTGCGACGCAACGATGCTTAATAGTAGTACTTTGCTGAGAGCACAAAAATAAAAGTCAATGGTTACAGACTTAAAATGAAAGCCGATTTTCAAAACAAATATTTAAAATAAACACAATGGCAAAAGAATCATTCAAGAGGGATAAACCCCATCTTAACGTTGGTACCATCGGTCACGTAGATCATGGAAAAACAACACTTACAGCCGCTATAACCGATGTTTTGTCAAAAAAAGGTTTAGCGGAGAAAAAAAATTATGACGATATCGATGGCGCTCCTGAAGAAAAAGAAAGGGGTATCACGATCAATACTGCTCACGTTGAGTATGCTACAGCAACCCGTCACTACGCACACGTAGATTGCCCGGGACATGCTGATTATGTTAAAAACATGATCACTGGTGCTGCGCAAATGGATGGTGCGATATTGGTTGTTTCAGCTGCTGACGGTGCGATGCCTCAAACACGTGAACACATTGTATTGG
>DATHNB010000102.1:0-6956 GCA_035486495.1 Ferruginibacter sp.
GTTTAGAAAAGAACGGACCGATAATTTTCGATAAGAATCTTATCCCTCCTGCTTTATCAGCAATAGCCATAAAGCCCATAAATAGCGCCATCACTCCTATCAAACCAATACAAATATCAACGGCATTTTTACAGGTAGATAAAACACCATCTGCACTTTGCACGCTGAAAGTTATTATTTTATTATCCGCAGTCTTTGCATACTCAATATCGCCATCCTTATATTCTTTTGATGTAATAAGCGCTGCTGCGATTTTTGGAGAAAGTGTAGCACTATCGACCTGTTTTGTATGCGTTGTGTCGCCGGCTTTACCTACCACCATTCTGCTATAAATATCATTTCCATTACCTGAAAACAAACAGGTAAAACTTGCAGCAATGATAGCTATAATAATAAATGCACTCCAAATTCTGCTTAATGCCATGATAATGTGTGAGTATAAAAGTTATAACGCTAAGATAAGTAGTAATTAAGTCGCAAGTATCAAGTAATTGATAGCAAGATTAATACATTGTTCTCGATACCAGTTCTTGCGACCTGATACTTATATCTTGCGACTTTGCTTTACATTTGCAACTTAAAACTAAAAAAATGGCTTTAAAAGCAGGAATTGTGGGGTTACCGAACGTGGGTAAATCAACTTTATTTAATGCAGTTAGTAATAGTGCTAAAGCGCAGGCAAGCAATTACCGCTTTTGCACTATTGAACCAAATATTGGCCTGGTAGATGTTCCGGATCAAAGAATTAATAAACTGGCTGAATTTGTAAAGCCTGATAGAACTGTTCCTACTCAAATTGAGATCGTTGATATTGCAGGTTTGGTTCGCGGAGCGAGTAAAGGAGAAGGCCTGGGTAATAAATTTTTAGCAAATATTCGTGAAGTAGATGCCATCATTCAAGTGATTCGTTGTTTTGAAGATGATAATATCTTGAGAGATGAAGGTCCTATTAATCCTGTTGGCGATAAAGATATTATTGAAACAGAATTGCAGCTGAAGGACATGGAAAGTGTTGAAAAGAAATTAGCTAAGACAGAAAAGTTACTTAAATCAGATCCTAAATTAAAAGGTGAATACGACGTATTAGTAAGATGCCAGAAACAATTGAATGATGGTAAAAATGTTTTAGGATTAGGTTTAACAAAGGAAGAAAAATTAGCTGTTGCGGATCTTTTCTTACTAACTGATAAACCTGTTTTATACGTTGCTAATGTTGATGAAGCAAGTATGCACAGCGGTAACAAATATTCAGAAGCATTAAAGGCTGCGGTTAAAAAAGAAGGCGCGGAAGTTATTGTAATGACCAACGCCATTGAAGCGCAGATCGCTGAATTTGAAGATGCAGACGATAAAGCCATGTTTATGGAAGAATATAAAATGACCGAGCCTGCATTAGACAGATTGATCCATTCTACTTATAAATTATTAGATCTTTATACTTATTTCACTGCAGGTGTACAAGAAGTAAGAGCATGGACAATACAAAAAGGATGGAAAGCACCGCAAGCTGCAAGTGTTATCCATACTGATTTTGAGAAAGGTTTTATTAAAGCGGAAGTAATTGCTTACAATGATTTTGTTACATATAAATCAGAAGCTGCTTGTCGTGATAACGGCAAATTAAGAATTGAAGGCAAAGAATATTTAGTGCAGGATGGTGACGTGATGCACTTTAGATTTAATGTGTAAAATAAAAATATGGGAATTTTTGCATTTATTGCCCAACCTTTTGAATCAAACGAAAGTATATGAGTTAAGTAATGCAGATAAAAATCCCGTACGCTAAATTTGTAAGGACTGTTTCTACAGTCCTTTATTTTTTTAATGATCTTAATTGGAGTTATAATAAATGGGAAAAAGAGGCTAAAAAAATAGGGCTTGAAGTTGAAACTTCTACCCGTTTTTAATCCGTACCCTATGAAAACTTTTATGAATGTAGTATTTTTCTATTAAAAATGACTATTTAGTACCCATTTTAATTCTATCCTAAAAACTCATATTATGCATAGAGCCAATACAGTTATTACGGTTAGCAATGTGGTAACCAATCCTACTACGATCCAGTTTTTTTCACGGTAAATATTTTTATACTCAAAAGAGTTAATATAGGCTTCTTCTAATCTTGTTAGACTATCCTTGATCTCTATGTCAACCATAAGATATGTTTTAAGTTAATTTGTAAAAGTATATAGTAGATAAACCAAAAACAATGCCGATTTAGGGGATTGACATTATCTAGGAATAAAACTATCCAGTACACATTAAAAGTATTCCTCTTAAAACACATTTATGCCTAAGCTCACGTAATACAATCCACCAATTGATGGATTACCTATTGCATCGACATAATACTTATTCAACAAATTAGTTGCGCCAATTTTTATCATGCTGTGAAATAATCTCGGAAGTTTCCTGCTTATTTGCGCATCTAGGGTTCCAAAAGCAGGTGTTGTACCGCTTATAAAGGAAGATTGGTATTCATAGCTTTGTTGCCAGCGATACGTTACATTAAAACCGTATACTTTTTTGATAGTATAATTAGCCAATGAAATATTGAATTTCACTTTTGGCGTATTAAAATCTGTTTGAATCGTATTATCATTATTCGACAGATCATTGTAAGCAATATTTCCTGAAGCAATAAAACCTTTAGCAAGCAAATAATCTATTCCAAGCCCTGCACCTACTGTATTTACTTTATTCGAGCTATTAGTATAAATTCCGAAAGTATTAGCAGCGGTCTGAGGTTGAGTTAATGGATCTTTTACCAAAACAGTCAGACCGATAAAATTGGTGTACTGGGCAAAAAATCCATACATATCTATCAATAATTTATGATTAATGAGTGTTTTATACCCCAACTCATAAGACTCAACAGTTTCAGGTTTAAATTGTTTGAATTGGTATTGTGTTGGCGGAACTCCTGTTGCTGCATATTTATTTAGAGATGCTGTATCATACGTATTTGTTCTTAAACCATACTCATCAATAAATTGTGGCAAACCGCCAATTAAACGGGCTGAACCTGTTTGCAGATCAATATATTGGTTTTGTGTTGATGGAAAACGATAAGCTGTTTGATAAGAAGCACGAATAAAATTGTTAGGTGCTATTTCATACACAGCTGTTGCACGAGGTGTAAAGCGGCCTTCGAAATTTGAGTTCTTATCATAACGACCGGCCAATGTTATTTTTAAAGCACTATCAAGGAACCCTTTTTGCAATTGTATAAAAGCGCCGGTTTCATTAATATCAATTCTACCGGCAGTATCAGCGAAAATAGTTCCGTGAGAGTTTAATACAAATTCGCGGGTAGATGCACCTACCATAATATCAACCCATTTAATATAGTCGGAGAAATCGTACATCGCTTCCCCGACATACAAATTTGTTTTATCATTGAACTTACCTCCATTAGGAATAGCTATTCCGTTAAGAGAATCTAAAGCCTTATTAAAGGCCGCTGTTCCCGGTTGTAATCTGTTGGCATCGGCTTGAGCTCTTGCCGCATTACTGGCAGTGATATAGGCTTGTTGAGGTGTTTGTCCACCAGCTAATGCCGCTGCAAATGCCGGCGTATACGCGTTCATGTAAGTGGGTGCCCATACAGTTGCTGTTGGTGCGTATGCTTCATTTAATAAAGTTGCAGTAGCTACCATATCATAAGATGAACCTGCATTTTCTTGTGTAGTATATGCCCTCACATAAAAACGTCTACCTGCAACTTCCGCTTTGTATTGACCAATTTCTACATCTTTTAACTGATACATATCTGTTCCCTGGTAAACCGTGCTGGCACTCCCAAAATTACCTGTCAAGCTAGCTGTTGTAGCATCCGTTAATTTATAATACAAACCTGCAGATGTTTTTAAATTATATGCTTTGTGATTGGTTAAACTATTTTCAGCATAACCTGTACGCGTAACTCCTGAATTAGCAGGCGTTGCTGCAGCTAATGCATTTAATTGTGCCCCTTCAGCAGTATTACCCCCAGCTATAGCTTGTGCGGCCGCATTTTTTAGTTGTTGTTGCACATTAAAGTAGGCGCTTTCATCACCATAAGTATTTATACCATTATAGTCAGGTAATGTTCTGTCACCTGCTATGGGCTGTCCTAATAATGAGCTATAATTTCTGTAATCGCTGGCATACCAATCTTTAGCACGCGTATATTCTGAGGCAATTTTGAAAGCGAATTTATTATTAAATGCTTTCGCCAGACGTATAGCGTAATCATCATAAGGTGCTGCACCGGTATTTGGATCGTCAATATGATTTACACCTTCTTTTATTTGCGCGCTAAATCCCTGAAATCTGAACGGATCTCTACTTGTCATTAATAAAGTTCCCGTCATACCACCGGATCCATATAATGCGGAAGATGCCCCGGGTAATAATTCAACATTATCTACATCTAATTCATTCAATCCAACAATATTACCAACAGAAAAATTTAAACCTGGCGCCTGGTTATCCATTCCATCAACCAATTGATTCATGCGTAAGTTACCACTCCCATTAAAGCCACGTGTACCAGGCGTTTTAAACAGAATGGAAGAAGTAACAACATCCACACCTTTCAAATTAGCGATGGCATCATAAAAAGATGGGGCAGGTGTTTCAAGCACCATTACTTTACTCATTCTTTCAATAGTAACAGGCGTTTCAAGACTTTTAACTTCTGAACGTGTGGCAGCAACAACTACTTCTTGTCCTAATGTACTGGAAGCTTTAAAAGCAACATGAATAACATCCAGTGAATTGCGCACTGTAATTTCCTGAGTTTCATACCCTACACTGGAAAAAGATAATGTGTCAGGGAAATCAACAACTTCGATCTTGAAATTTCCTTTCGCATCAGTGACTGTTCCGTTACTCGATCCTTTTATTGAAACAGATACTGAAGGGATATTTTCTTTTGAATCACTGTTTTTTACGTTTCCGGTAAGGGTAATGGTTTGGGCAAAAACGGATATAGATAAAAAATTGACCAATACCAAAGTACATAAGTAACTAAGGTTCTTTTTCATATTGCAATTTTTAATTAATTATATAACGAGTGGCAATCGTATTTATTGTAGCAAAATTTATACCCAGTTGTTGAAATCTTAACTAATATAAATTGGGTATTTCGAGTTCGTTGCAGGTAATTTGCAGCATGGCAAAATTTCAGTTCCCACAACAAACAAATTTTTACAAAGGAAAGGTACGGGATGTATACAGTATTTCAACCAATTTACTGGTGATGGTTGCAAGCAATCGTATCTCTGCTTTTGATGTTATTTTACCTCGTCCTATCCCTTATAAAGGGCAGGTTCTAAACCAAATAGCGGCTTATATGCTTACTGCTACTAAAGATATTTGTCCCAACTGGTTAATTAATACACCAACACCTAATAGTGCCATTGGAAAACGCTGCGAACCTTTTCGTGTAGAAATGGTGATCAGAGGTAATTTAACGGGTCATGCATGGCGCACTTACAGCAGCGGATCAAGAATATTGTGCGGCGTTACAATGTCTGATGGATTAAAAGAAAATGATTATTTCCCTACGCCAATCATTACACCATCTACTAAGGCTGATGTTGGGCATGATGAAGATATTTCAAAAGAAGATATTATAGAGAGAGGTATTGTTAGCGAAGGCGATTATATAATTTTAGAAAAATACACGCACGCGCTTTTTCAAAGAGGAAAAGAAATGGCTGCCAAACAAGGATTGATATTGGTTGATACAAAATATGAATTCGGAAAGATCGGTAATACCATTTATTTGATGGATGAAATTCATACTCCTGATTCATCAAGGTATTTTTATGCTGATGGTTATGAAGCAAGACAAGCCGCAAATGAAAGACAAAAACAATTAAGTAAAGAATTTGTAAGAGAATGGCTGATAGCGAATAATTTTATGGGCAAAGAAGGACAAACAGTTCCTGAAATGAATGCTGAATGGATCAGCACTATCAGTAACCGCTATATTGAACTCTACGAAAAAGTAATCGGCGAAAAATTTATTCCCGAAGATTTAAGCGATAAAGAAACTGAAGAAAGAATAACAGCAGCATTAAAAAAGATAGGCGCATAATATGAAAGTAAGAGCAATCATAACAGGAACAACAGGAATGGTAGGCGAAGGCGTATTGCACGAATGTTTGCTAAGCGACGAAGTTGAACAAGTATTGGTCATCAACAGAAAACCATGCGGAGTAACTCACCCAAAATTGAAAGAAATTATCCATTCAAACTTTTACGATTTTTCTCCTATCGAGTCACAACTACAAAATTACAATGCCTGTTTTTTTTGTTTAGGTGTAACATCGCTTGGAAAGAAAGAACCTGAATACACAAAACTTACTTACGACCTTACAACGCATGTGGCTGATACGCTTGTAAAATATAACCATGATATGGTATTCTGTTATGTTTCGGGTGGAGGAACTAATAGTACAGAAAAAGGAAGAGTAATGTGGGCAAGAGTAAAAGGCAGAACAGAAAATCATTTATTAAACTTACCCTTCAAAGCTGCGTATATGTTTCGTCCCGGTTATATACAACCAACAAAAGGATTAAAAAATACACAAAAATTATACGCTTATATAGATTGGATGTATCCCTTACTTAAAAAATTAATACCCGCACACGTTTGCACTTTGCAAAAACTAGGGTTGGCAATGATACATACTGTGACAAAAGGTTATAGCAAAACTATTCTTGATTCTAAGGATATTGTTGAGCTGGCAAAATGATTATTCGCTATCATTCAACCTTGGCCTTAATCTATGTTTTGATTTATTGAAAACCATATTACCTTTATCAATTCCTTTGCGCATTTCTTTTTGTGTTTCTTGCGGAAGATTATACACTGTTTGACATTCTTCACTACAACAGCCATCAAATTTTGTTGTACATGCTTCGCATTGGATAAATAAAATATGACAGCCATCATTTTTGCA
>DATHNB010000103.1:0-11613 GCA_035486495.1 Ferruginibacter sp.
TATCAGATATTCAAGTACCTCGGTATCATGGATAAATTAAAGCTGAAACAAATGGATCTGGATGTGGTTGATAAGATCGTGATTGAAAATGATGATAAAGAATATATTTATGCTCAAGGCTACGATAATTTTATTGCTAAACTTTTAATTGATTTCCCTGACGAAGAAAAAGCACTGATAACTTATTGCGATGCAATAAAAGAAGTGTGTCAAAAATTTCCTCTGTATAATTTTCGCACAGGATCCGAAGGTTTAGAAAAAGCCGAAGTGTTGGGGATAGATGCAAAAGCATTTATAGCTTCTGTTACTACTAATAAAAAATTACAAGAAGTACTAGCGGGAAATAATCCTTTGTATGCAGGTCAGCCGGGCAAAACACCATTATATGTACATGCGCTCATCATCAATAGCTATATTGAAAGCTCCTGGAAATGTATTGATGGCGGATCACAAATCGCAAAATACATTGCAAGAAATATTCGCGAACAAGGCGGTGATGTAATGCGTGATACAGAGGTTAAAAAGATCGTAGAAGAAAATGGTAAAGCAACTTATGTTGAACTAGCTAATGGCAAACGCTTGTATGCCGACCACTTTATATCTAATATACATCCTGTTAAAACATTAGAGATAACAGAAACAACACTTATTAAAAAAGCATATCGTAACCGGATCAATGCATTGGAAAATTCTGTTTCATCTTTTACAATAAATATTATTTTCAAAAAGGAATCGTTTAAATACTTTGACTACAATTATTATTGCTGCGTTGAAGGTTCAGTATGGGAGGCTGCTAATTATACACAAGAGAACTGGCCAAAAGGATTTGCCATCTTTTTAACGTCAAGCTCTAAATCCACTGAATATGCCGAAGGGATGACCATCCTTGGTTACATGACTTTCGATGAGGTAAAACCCTGGGCCGATACATTCAATACAGTTTCAGAAGAAAAACATCGAGGTGAAACTTATGATGAATTTAAGATTCGTAAAGCAGAGGTCTTATTAGATGCAGTAGAAAAGAAGTTTCCGGGATTAAGAGATTGCATCCAATCTTATTACACAGCAACACCACTTTCTTACAGGGATTATATCGGTAATGATGATGGATCATTATATGGTATTGTTAAAGATTATCGAGATCCGTTAAAAACATTTATTTCTCCAAGAACTAAGGTGCCGAATTTGTATTTTACAGGACAGAATTTGAATATGCATGGTGTATTGGGTGCCGCCATGAGTGGATTAGTTACTTGTAGTGCTTTATTAGGAAATGATGATATAGTAGAAAAAGTTAGAAATGCATAAGAAAAGAACATTTTGGGGGAAAGTCAGAAGAGCGATATTATATGCGTTCCTGTTATTTATTGGCCTGTTAATTATTGGCGCTATTTATTTAGCTGCTGTTGCATTGGAATATCCACCAAAGGTGAAAGATGAAAGCAGTCTTCAATTGCAACGTAGCGAACCATCACCAGGGTTTTATACATTAAAAGACAGCTGGTTCCGTAAAAGCAAAAGTGGCTTGTATGAAATGTATGTAGAAGGTGATCCTTTTGAACGTGGCGTTATCAATGGCAAATTATCAAAAGAATTAGTAGTAAGACAAGAAGATTATTTTAATGAGCAGATCAATAGAATGGTCCCTTCAAAATTCTATTTACATTTTTTAAAATATTTTATCGGCTGGTTTAATCGTGACCTGGAGAAAAATGTTTCTGAAGAATACAAAGAAGAAATTTATGGTATCTCAACATCGGCGTCAGATAAATACCAATACATAGGTTCTAATTATCAGCGTATTTTAAATTATCATGCGGCTCACGATATTGGTCATGCTTTACAAAGTATGGCATTGGTTGGATGTACCTCTTTTGGTACATGGGGCGACGATTCTGAAGATAGCACGATGATCATCGGAAGAAATTTTGATTTTTATGTGGGTGATAAATTTGCAGAAGATAAAATAGTTGCATTTTTTAATCCTTCAGCGGGATATAAGTTTATGACGGTTACATGGGGAGGCTTTATTGGTGCGGTTTCAGGTATGAACGAAAAAGGGTTGACGGTAACGATCAATGCGGCTAAGAGCGATATTCCAACGGGTTCCGCTACACCGGTTTCATTGGTAGCGCGCGAAATATTGCAATATGCAAAAAATATTGACGAAGCTTTAGCTATTGCAAAGAGCAGAAAAATGTTTGTGTCAGAATCATTCCTTGTTGGTTCTGCAGCAGATAATAAAGCGATCATTATTGAAAAAACACCAGACACTTTAGATGTGTACGATCCGCATAAGAACATGATTGTTTGCACCAATCATTTTCAAAGTGAAGGCTTAAGTAAATCAAAGGAAAATATTCAGCAGCTAAATGAAAGTGCATCACCGTATCGATACGAAAGATTGATGCAGTTGTTAGATAGCAATGGGAAAAATACGGTTCAAAAGACAGTTAATATACTAAGAGATAGAAAAGGATTAAACGGAGCAGATATAGGGATGGGTAACGAAAAAGCAGTCAACCAATTAATAGCACATCACTCAATAGTTTTTGAGCCTAAAAAATTATTAGTATGGGTATCTACATCTCCATGGCAGCTCGGACAATTTGTTGCATATGATCTAAACAAAGTATTTGCCTTAAAAGGAATGAAAAAAGATCAGGAAATTATCGATAGCAATTTGACTATTGCACCTGATTCATTTCTGCTAACGCAGCAATATAAAGACTTCGTACAATTCAGACAATTTAAACAACGCATTGCTGACGGCGAAACGATAGATACTGATAGTCTTGTTGCAAGCAATCCCCAGTTTTTTCATGCGTATGTGTTGGCAGGTGATTATTCTTTTAAGCATGACCTGTATAAAAAAGCATTGGCTTATTATAAAATTGGTTTAACAAAAGTAATTGCTACAAAAAAAGAAGAGGATCACATCAAAAAACAAATTGAGAGATGCGATAAAATATTAAATCTTTAGATATGCTTATAGGACTGGGTATTGATATGATAGAGGTAGAAAGAATAGCTACTAATATTGGAAAAGATGCCGGCTTTAAAGAACTGGTTTTTTCAAAAAATGAGATTGAGTATTGCGAAACAAAAGCAAATAAGTTTGAACATTATGCTGCACGCTTTGCTGCAAAAGAAGCATTCTTTAAAGCAATGGGTACAGGTTGGATGAGTGGAACAGCTTTTAATGAAATAGAAATAAAGAATGATGAAAACGGCAAACCGGAATTAATATTATTAGGAGAAACAGCCGTTGTAGTCAATCAAAATGGCGCTATAAAAATTTCAGTTTCTTTATCACATCTTAAAACATTTGCATCAGCAGTAGTAATTATCGAAAAGCAATAAATGTATTCACCTAAGGCAGCATATCAATCTACCAAAGAAATAAAACTACTGCAGGAAGAAAGACTGCAGGAACTTGTAACGTATTTGAATAAATATTCTCCTTTTTATAAAGAGTTGTTTGCACAACATCATATTAATGTTGCAGATATCAAAACGCTCGACGATCTTAAAAAAATTCCTACTACAACAAAAGAAGATCTACAACAACGCAACAATGATTTTTTATGTGTTGCCCGTGATAAAATTATTGAATACAGTTCTACTTCAGGTACTTTAGGAAGTCCGGTTACAATAGTGCTTACAGAGAATGATCTGAATAGGTTAGCATATAATGAGTATTCTTCTTTCACCTGCGCGGATGGTTTGCCAACAGATATTTATCAATTGATGTTGACGTTGGATAGACAGTTCATGGCGGGCATGGCTTATTATTCGGGCATCAGAAAAATAGGCGCGGGTATTATAAGACTTGGTCCTGGTGTGCCTTCGCTGCAATGGGAAACGATTCTACGATTAAAGCCAACGGCTATAGTAGCCGTTCCATCATTTATTGTAAAGTTGATCCAGTTTGCTAAAGAGCATACAATTGATATCAATGCTACATCAGTAAAAAAAGCAATCTGCATTGGAGAAAATATTCGCAATACAGATTTTTCTTTAAATATTCTCGGTAAAAAAATTACGGAAACATGGAATATTAAATTGTACTCTACTTATGCATCAACAGAAATGCAAACGGCATTTACAGAATGTGGTGAAGGCAAAGGTGGCCATCTTCAACCCGAATTATTGATCGTAGAATTATTGGATGAAAATAATCAACAAGTGTTACCTGGTCAACCGGGCGAAGTTACTATTACAACATTGGGTGTTGAAGGTATGCCGCTACTTAGATATAAGACCGGGGATATTTGTTTGCATTACGAAGACAAATGTTCTTGCGGAAGAACGAGTTTGCGTTTATCATCAATCGTTGGCCGTAAAAAGCAAATGATAAAATTTAAAGGCACCACATTGTATCCACCTGCTTTATTTGATCTATTAAATGAAATGGAAGAAGTGCGCGATTTTGTAGCCGAAGTATATTCAAATGATATTGGTATGGATGAGGTATTGCTATACATATTGCCAATAAATTATACAGAAGATTGCGACCATAAAATACGTGCCTACCTGCAAGCCCGGCTTCGCGTAAGTCCTGATGTTAAATACATTTCGGCTGAAGAAATGCAAAAAATGCAGTTCCCTGAATCAGTTAGAAAACCGGTTAAATTTATCGATAGAAGAAGCCAATAGTCAAGCCGGAAAAGGAAAGTAAAATTTTAAACATTTTATTCTACTTTTGCGTACTTTAAAATTTCTATTAGTAACTAAAACCTGGCTCATGATACATGTTGGAGAAAAGACACTTTCACTACAAGATTTCTCTGAAATTTTGTTTAAGGAAAAGGAAGTTGTTTTGGATGCAACCGCTGTTAAAAAGGTTGAAGTGAACCATGAATTTTTAAAACAATTTGCTTCTAACAAACTCATCTACGGTATCAATACAGGGTTTGGTCCAATGGCTCAATATAAAGTGAGCGAAGAAAATCTTTTACAATTACAATATAATTTGATCAGGAGCCATTCTTCCGGCAGCGGAAAATTAATGTCTCCATTGATGACGAAGGCTGTAATGATCGCACGCTTAAACAGCTTAATGCAAGGTTATTCGGGCGTGCATACTGAGATAGTTGAACTGATCAAAGAGCTGATCAATAAAAATGTTAGTCCTTGTATTTTTGAACATGGTGGTGTTGGTGCCAGTGGAGATCTTGTGCAGTTAGCGCATCTTGGTTTGGTATTGATCGGCGAAGGTGAAGTAACATACGAGGGCAAACTATATCCAACAATAGAAATATTCAACAAGCTAAAAATAAAACCGCTTGCTATTCATGTAAGAGAAGGGTTAGCAATTTTGAATGGAACATCTGCTATGACAGGTATCGGGATGTTGAATATCATCCAGGCAAAAAAATTATTCGAATGGTCGGTGATGTTATCATCGATGGTGAATGAAATTGTAGAAGCATATGATGATCATTTTTCTTACGAATTAAATATTGTTAAACATCATGCAGGTCAAAATAAAGTGGCTGAAATGATGCGTGGTATTTTGAAAGATAGTAAAATGATTCGCAATCGTTCGGAACATTTATACAATCCGGATAATATCGGACAAGAAGTTTTTAAAGATAAAGTGCAAGAGTATTATTCACTTCGCTGCGTAACGCAAGTGTTGGGACCTATTCATGATACGATTGCTCAAACGGAAAAAATAGTGAGTGAGGAATTGAACTCTGTAAATGATAATCCTGTTATCGATCATACCAATAAAAATATTTTCCACGGCGGAAACTTCCACGGTGATTATGTTTCATTAGAAATGGATAAGTTAAAGATTGCCATCACGAGGTTATCAATGTTATCAGAAAGACAATTGAATTATTTGTTGAATGATAAACTGAATTTGAAATTCCCACCGTTTGTAAACCTTGGTGTGCTTGGTTTTAACTTTGGCATGCAGGGTGTCCAATTCACTGCAGTATCAACAACGGCAGAAAACCAAACCTTATCTTTCCCGATGTATGTACATAGCATTCCTAATAATAACGATAACCAGGATATTGTCAGCATGGGCTGTAATGCAGCATTGATCACTAAAAAAGTAATTGATAATTCATTTGAAGTATTGGCTATACAAATGATGACGATACTTCAGGCAATTGATTATTTAGATTGTGTTCCGCGTTTATCATCTTCTACAAGATCTTTGTACACAACGATCAGAAAAATATTTCCAAAATTTGTTGAGGATACGCCTAAATATAAAGACATAGAAAAAATAAAAAACCATTTTGAAAATATAGATCCGATTGTTTCTTCAAAATAAGTTTATTGGTTTAGTAGTTTAATTGTTTATTAGCAAACAACATTAATCTCTTAACCAGTAAACCAATAAACTACTAAACCAATAAACACAAAAAAAATGAAATGTGCATTAGTAACCGGTGGATCAAGAGGAATAGGAAGAGCGATCTGTTATAAGTTAGCGGGTATGGGATACCATATTGTTATAAACTATAAAGGAAATGAAGCAGCTGCAAATGAAACCTTAGAAAAAATAAAAGCAGACAGTGGAACCGGCGAGTTATTGCGTTTTGATCTGTCTGACAAAGAAGAGATAGCAACAATTTTAGGTGGTTGGATAGAAACTAATAAAGAAAAATTTATAGAAGTATTGATCAATAATGGCGGCATTAAAGATGATGGATTATTAATGTGGATGAAAGATGAACAGTGGGATAGTGTAATAAGAACAAGTCTGGATGGTACTTTTTTTGTTACCCGTTTGGTAATAAATAGTATGCTGGCAAAAAAATACGGCCGAATTGTAAACGTGGTTTCTCTTTCAGGATTGAAAGGATTACCAGGACAAACAAATTACTCAGCAGCAAAAGCCGGTGTAATTGGTTTTACAAAAGCCTTGGCACAGGAAGTGGGCAGAAGAGGCGTTACTGTCAATGCAGTTGCCCCGGGTTTTATCAAAACCGATATGACTGAAGGATTAAATGAGAAAGAATTACAATCAATGATACCTGTAAAACGCTTTGGTTTGCCGGAAGAAGTTGCCCATGCGGTAGGTTTTCTTGCATCACCGGAAGCTTCCTATATAACTGCGGAAGTACTCTCAATTAATGGTGGATTATATTCATAATCAACATACTACATATTAAAAATTATTTTTACTCCTAACTATTAGAAATTCGGTTAATTTATCGTTAATTTCGGGGCTACATCTTTACAATAATCAAGCGTATGCTTGTTTCGTTGATCATAAATTGTCTGATTTTTTTATTATGAATAGAGTGGTGATTACGGGGATGGGTATTTATTCTTGCATTGGAAAAAATCTTGATGAGGTTAAAAACTCGCTATATCAAGGCAAATCCGGTATAGTACTCGATGCTGTAAGAAAAGAATTTGGCTACCGTTCAGGATTAACGGGATTTGTTGAAAGACCCAATCTAAAAGAAGCGTTGGATAGAAGATCGCGCATTATGCTTCCTGAGCATGGTGAATATGCGTATGTAGCTACAGTAGAGGCATTGAAAAATGCTGGGTTGGATGCAGATTATTTAATGGCGCATGAAGCAGGTATTTTGTACGGAAACGATAGTTGTGCAAAACCGATCATTGAGGCTACAGATATTATTCGTGCAAAGAAAGATACCATGCTAGTTGGTTCTGGTTCGGTTTTTCAGACAATGAATTCAACTGTAACCATGAACCTGGCTACTATTTTCAAATTGAAAGGTGTAAATTTTACGATTAGTGCTGCTTGTGCAAGCGGCTCACACGCAATTGGTTTAGGGTATCATTTTATAAAAAGTGGTTTACAGGATACAATAATTTGTGGCGGTGCACAAGAAATTAACCATTATGCAATGGGGAATTTTGATGCGCTTTCTGCATTTTCTATTCAGGAAGCAGATCCAACAAAAGCATCAAAACCTTTTGACAGAGATCGTGATGGATTAATTCCTAGCGGTGGTGCTGCTACCGTGATCTTAGAAAGTTTGGAGTCTGCATTAAAAAGAGGCGCACCAATTTTA
The DNA here is from genome assembly GCA_035486495.1 of Ferruginibacter sp. Classification (GTDB taxonomy): domain Bacteria; phylum Bacteroidota; class Bacteroidia; order Chitinophagales; family Chitinophagaceae; genus Ferruginibacter. The sequence goes on from DATHNB010000103.1 coordinate 8,019, forward strand.
GGAGAAGTTATAGGATATGGTTTTTCATCAAACGGTGCGCATATTTCGAATCCAACAGTTGATGGTCCTGCAAGATCGCTTAGCATGGCACTGAAAGATTCTCAATTGCAGGCTGCTGACGTAGATTATATCAATGCACATGCAACATCAACACCGGCGGGAGATGCAAGTGAAGCAAGGGCTATACATGAAGTGTTCGGATCTAGCAGGCCTCCTGTAAGTTCTACCAAATCAATGACAGGGCATGAATGTTGGATGGCAGGGGCAAGTGAAATTGTTTATTCAACTTTAATGATGCAAAACGGATTTGTTGCGCCAAATATTAATTTTGAAAATCCGGATGATGATTCTGCTAAATTGAATATTGTAAATAAAACGATCGAAAAAGATATAAATGTATTTTTGTCCAACTCGTTTGGATTCGGAGGAACTAACTCCTCATTAATTGTTAGAAAACTGGCTAAAATTTAACTTATGAAAGAAGCAGAAATTATTGCGAAAATTAATGAATTCCTTGTGGAAGAATTCGAGGTTGATGGAACAAAGATCACTCCTGAGGCCAATTTAAGAGAAACACTTGATTTGGATAGTTTGGATTATATAGATCTGGTTGTGGTTATTGAAAGCAATTTTGCCTTCAAAGTAAAACCTGAAGATTTTATAGGAATAGAAACCTTTCAAAATTTCTATGACTATGTTACAACTCGTGTAAATTCAAAAGAGCTTGTATAATGCCGTCGTGGCAAGGAAAATCGAAAGGATCGCCGCTGGGTTATCGCATATTTGTGAGTGTTTTAAAAAACTTCGGTGTTAAGCCGGCTTATTTTTTATTGAGGTTCGTGGCGTTTCATTATTTTCTGTTTTCCTATAAGTCGTCAAAAAGTACCTACGATTATTTTCATAAAAAGCTTGGATATAGTAAAGTAAGATCATTATTTAAGTTATATCAGAACTATCATTTTTTTGGTCAGACGTTAATCGATAAAGTAGTACTGATGTCAGGCATACATAATCGGTTCACCTTTGAATTTGATGGAGAAGATAATCTTAAAAAGATAGTTGCACTGAAAAGAGGAGGACTATTATTAAGTTCACATATTGGTAACTGGGAAATTGCAGGACATTTATTGAAGCGGCTAGATACGCGAATTAATGTAGTGATGTTTGATGGCGAACATCAGAAAATTAAAGAATATATTACAGGTGTAACAGGAGAGAGGAGTGTGAATGTGATCGTAATAAAGAATGATCTATCGCATATCTATGCAATAAGCGATGCGTTAGCAAACAATGAATTGGTTTGTATGCATGCTGATCGTTTTTTAGAAGGGAACAAAACACTTACCAGTAATTTTTTAGGAGAAGAAGCAAGGTTTCCGATGGGGCCATTTGTATTGGCGGCTAAATTTAAAGTACCTGTTTCTTATGTATTTGCAATGAAGGAAAATAGTTTGCATTATCATCTTTTTGGAAGTGAAATGAAGGAATATACAAATCCGGATAAAAATATAGTGATGCAGGAAATGTTACATGATTTTGTAACAGAGATGGAAGAAAAAGTGAAGCGATATCCTGAACAATGGTATAACTATTATAATTTTTGGCAACAATAATATATTAATGACAGCAGAAGAAACTATATTGACACTCATTCCGCAAAGGCCACCTTTTGTAATGATCGATCAATTAACTTATTCTGATGATAAGAGTAGTCGCTCGTCTTATCTTATCAAGAAAGAAAATATTTTTGTCAGCAATGGCAAATTTCGTGAAGCAGGATTGGTAGAAAATATTGCGCAAACTGCAGCTGCAAGGGCAGGCCACGAATCACAATCTAAAAAAGAACCTGTAAAGGTTGGTTATATAGGCGCAGTAAAAAATCTTGAGATCTTTTCTTTGCCCAATGTAAACGATGAAATAGAAACGGAAGTGGCTATTGAAAACCAGGTTTTTGATGTTACAATAATTATTGGAAAGGTTAAGTGCAATGAAAAATTATTGGCACAATGCGAAATGAAAATATTTATTGTTCAACCAAAATAAAAACCCAATCATGAAAAACACAATTAAATTAAATTGGTTTCTTGCACTTTTATTTATCTGCACAAGTGTAACAACAGCTTTTGCACAAACTAAAGATGATATTCTTAGCGGCAATGCTGATATTACATTTTTAGGTTTAGATTTTTCTCAAACAAAATTTATTGGTGACGCAACTCAATACAAAGATGCAGGGGTGATCACAAATGATGATTTTAGAGATAAATATGCAGTTGGTTGGAACCAACTATTTATTAATGAGCAAAAAAAGTATGATGTAGCAAAAGCTATTGATTATAAAAAAGATATTCCGTACGATTTGGATATAACAGAAAAAGCAAATAATGGACTTAAGAAAGATTTCTTTTCTAATGATTTGAATGATTATAATAAGCTTACTGCGGATAAAATTGACGCAATAGTTAAGAGATATAATTTCCAGGGGAAGAAAGGAATTGGTATGATAATCTTTGTAGAAGGCATGAGCAAAGGAAAAGTTGAGGCAGGCGCATGGGTAACTTTTGTAGACATGGGCACCAGAAAAGTATTGCTTACAGCTTATAAAACAGGTGAAGCAGGAGGATTTGGGTTTAAAAATTATTGGGCCAAAGCCTTTTTAAATATCTTAAAAGATTCCAAGCTTAAAGCCCTGAAATAATAAGAGAGATACTAAAGGGCATTAAGTACATTATTGCTAAAGTTCGATGTGTACTTAATGCCCTAATGGTTTAAAAAAGGTTATAGAACATTCATAAAAATAAGTGCGTTGCAACAAACACTAACACATGTTACAGAATTGGATGTAAAATTCAGTGAAGCGGATCCTTTAGGAATTGTTTGGCACGGTCACTATATTCGATATTTTGAAGATGGTAGAGAGGCTTTTGGAAAAAAATATGGCATAAGTTATTTAGATGTTCATAAACAAGGGTATGTTATACCTGTGGTGAACGTTCAGTGCGATTATAAACGTTCGTTGCGTTATGGTGATACTGTGATTATTGAAACACAATTCAATGCTTGTGATGCAGCAAAAATGAAATTCAGTTATCGCCTGGTAAATGCGGAAACGAAAGAGTTGGTTGCAACAGGTTCTTCTATACAAGTTTTTCTAGATGCAGCTGGTTCGATTCTACAATTAACTAATCCCGATTTTTTTACTGACTGGAAAAAGAAACATGCGTTAATTTAAAGAATGATGAAAGACGTGTTTATCGTTTCTGATAATATTCTATCTCCACTCGGTGCTACCACAGCCGAGAACTTTACGCAACTAAAAAGATCAGCATCAGGTATCAAATTACACGACGATAATAAAATTTCACCTGAACCCTTTCACGCTTCCCTATTCAATAATTTCCAATCAACTATTAAGGGAACAAAATTCGAACAATTATTAATTGTCTCCATCAGCGATGCCTTAAAAAATAGCGGATTAAATAGTAATGATAAAAATACATTGCTAATTATCTCTTCTACTAAAGGAAATATAAGCTTACTTGAAACAGAAGAGAATCCAGCACAATTAAAAGATGGAATTGCACTGCATCATTCA
>DATHNB010000104.1:0-4901 GCA_035486495.1 Ferruginibacter sp.
ATTCTGAGCGAAGCGAAGAATGACAAAAGAAAGCTTAATAATAATATAAATGTTTGTCCCAAAATAAAAGCCTCCAATATTGTTGGAGGCTTTTGAGAATATATATGATTGATTAGATTATTTTTTCTTCAACGCTTCAGCCATTGTCTTACCTATATCTGCAGGACTAGCTACTACATGAATACCACAAGCAGCCATGATCTTCATTTTTGCAACTGCAGTATCATCCTCTCCACCAACGATTGCACCTGCATGGCCCATACGGCGTCCTGGAGGTGCTGTTTGTCCGGCGATGAAACCTACAACAGGCTTTTTATTTCCGGTTGATTTGATGTAGTTAGCAGCTTCTGCTTCCATACCGCCACCAATTTCACCAATCATTACGATCGCATCAGTTTCAGGATCGTTCATTAATAATTCTACGGCTTGTTTAGTAGTAGTGCCGATGATTGGATCTCCGCCGATACCAATAGCTGTTGAAATACCCAAACCTGCTTTTGCAACCTGGTCTGCAGCTTCGTATGTTAATGTACCAGATTTTGATACGATGCCAACTCTTCCTGCCTTGAAAATAAAGCCTGGCATGATACCAACTTTACATTCTCCTGCAGTTATTACACCAGGACAATTTGGTCCGATCAAACGAGTAGATGTGCTTAATAAATAATTTTTAACCTTCACCATATCCTGAACCGGAATACCTTCTGTAATACAAACTACTAAAGCAATACCTGCTTCAGCAGCTTCCATTATCGCATCAGCAGCAAAAGCCGGTGGTACAAAAATGATACTTACGTTAGCGCCTGTTTTTTTAACTGCATCAGCTACTGTGTTAAAAACAGGTTTTTCTAAATGAAGTGTGCCACCTTTTCCTGGAGTAACGCCACCAACTACTTTAGTGCCGTATTCTAACATTTGTGTTGCGTGGAACGTACCTTCTGTACCGGTAAAACCTTGTACAATTATTTTCGAATCTTTGTTAACGAGAACTGACATATTATATGGTAATTAGGAATTTAAATTTACTTGCAAATATAGGGCAGATAAGTATTGAATAAATGAGAAATTTTGGCTGCATTTTGATAAGGCAAATGATTGGGCTAAAGCCCGGGGATTATGATTTAGCTGTTCCCCCGACTGAAGTCGGGGGTTAATAGATGATATCTCGTCTTAAAATAGGAGCATACTAGAAAAGAATAGAAATCGAAGGATAGATTTTGTTTCACAATCTCTGATTCAAAAACTGAAGCTGTATTTTATATCTTCAGTTTAGTAACCTCCGACTTTAGTCGGAGGACCATGACTAGAAGGTCTTCCGGGCTTTAGCCCAACTTAAATCCATAACTAGTTATAAATTGTTCATACTCTTGTGTAAAGGTTATTTTCTTATGGTGCTCATCCTGATTATTAATATAGCCTCTTACTTTTGCAATTGAAGATTTACTAACTGAAGCAGCAAAATAATCCTCAGCCCAAAACAGTTTATGATCTAATAACTTTTCTTTATTTGCCCAAAAGGAAGATTCACCTTTTATCAGTTGCATTACCTTGGAAATATTTTGATCAGAACCTAAGCTAATTAAGCAATGGATATGATCCAGATGTCCTCCAATAGTATCAATAAAAATGTCTTTTGTTCTTGCATTATATTGAATATGGGAAAATAATAAATCTCTCTTATCTTTTAATAAAATAGGTTCACGATTCTTAGTACCCCAAACGGCGTGTACCATTAGTTTTATATAACTCATAGGATGGTTGGTAGGATTGGTTTGTACGAATTTATTTATATCTATTACTTCAACATCTCATCCATATTACGATCATTATCGATCTTGCCCTTCGCTTCCAGCATACGCATATCTTTTGCATCTTTTAAGAACTCAGAAGCAAAGATGAAATTATTTAGACGTTCATTTTTACTGAAGATGATATCTTTATTTGTACCGCTCCATTCTTTTTTTCCCTGGTACATGTATAAAATATTCTCGCCAATTTCCATTACGCTATTCATATCGTGCGTATTGATAACGGTGGTCATATTAAACTCTTTGGTGATGTCGAATATCAATTTATCAATTACCATTGAAGTTTGTGGATCAAGTCCGGAGTTGGGCTCATCGCAGAATAAATACTTAGGATTCAATACAATTGCCCTTGCAATACCTACACGTTTTTTCATACCACCACTTATCTCGGCAGGGAATTTTTTATTAACGTCTTTGAGGTTAACCCTTTCCAATACTTCGTTTACACGTTTTAGTTTTTCAGAATGATTTTTTTTAGTAAACATACTTAGCGGGAACATGATATTTTGTTCAACCGTCATACTATCAAATAAAGCAGAATTTTGAAATAGCATACCAATCTGCTGACGTAATGTTTTACGATCATCTTCAGTCATAACGGTAAAGCTTAGACCATCATAAATGATCTCGCCACTATCAGGTTCAAACAAGCCTACTAAACATTTTTGTAGAACGGTTTTACCACTGCCACTTGTACCAATGATCAAATTAGCTTTGCCGCTTTCCATCACGTGGCTCACATCATTCAAAACTAAATTATCGCCGAAACTTTTCTTTATATGCTTAAACTCTATCATAATTAATGCGAAGTAGTGTTTAACAATAATTGAGATAATACATAATCGGCGCATAGTAACATGATACAACTAACCACTACACTTTTGGTACTGCTTTTACCAATTTCCAACGCACCACCTTTTACATTATAACCGAAATAGGCAGGAATACTACTGATGATAAAAGCAAAGACGTAGGATTTTATCAAGGCAAAATATACATTATAGGGGACAAAATTTTGAAGCAATCCTTTATCATAAGTAGTAGCATCTAACACCCCTGATCCAATGGCAGCAACCCTTCCGCCAATGATACCCAACGTCATTCCTATTACCACTAATAAAGGAATTGTAACAAGTGCTGCAACAATTTTTGGTAATACTAAATATGCCTTGGTATTGATACCCATAATTTCCAGTGCATCGATTTGTTCACTCACTCTCATATTGCCCAACTCACTGGCTATTTTGCTGCCAATAACACCTGCCAATACTATACATGCCAAAGTTGTTGAGAATTCTAATATTATAGAGTCGCGTACAATTTGTGCAATAGTAGATCTTGGAATGATAGGACTAACCAATTGATAAGAAGTCTGTACGGCACAAACTGCTCCGATGAAAAATGAGATGAGCGATATAATACCCAAAGAGCCAATGCCAATATCAACGCACTGGTGCATGAATTCTTTCCAGTACATGCGCATGTTTTCCGGTTTGGTAAACATACCTTTTATCATTAAAAGATATCTGCCAAAATGATTGAAGATTGTCATCTGTTATTATCTGTTGTTATTGTTCAGTTGATCTTACTACAATGAAATTAATCAAATCATTTGAATCATTCAAGTAGTTTAGTAATGTGGTATATTTTTATAATTCGTGCGCCGCTTTTCTTTTAAACATGCTATTCTTTTTTAGTTCTTCTTTTGCTGGAGGTTCGCTCTTCATTTGTGCATCAACAACGGCTATTAGTACCATGTTGAAAATAGAACGAATTGAACTTCCTAACTGCAATACATGCACCGGTTTTTTCAATCCTAATAAAACAGGGCCTACAGAATCCGCCCCTCCGATTTCCTGTAATAAATTATAGGCAATATTACCCGCAGCCAAATTAGGGAATATCAATGTATTTACTTCTTCATCTACTAATTCGCTGAATGGATAATTTTCTCTTAAGATATCATTGTTAAAAGCCATGATGCCTTGTATTTCACCATCACAAATAAGTTCCGGGTCTTTTGCTTTTACAATTTCTCTTGCTTTGCGAACCAATGATGCTTCAGTTGAATCACTGCTGCCAAAGTTAGAGTAGGATAGCATCGCAACTTTTGGTTTGATATTAAACATCCTTACTTCCTTTGCCACCAACAAAGTTATCTCAGCTAATTCTTCTGCAGTTGGGTTGAATTGAATAGTTGTATCCGCTAAAAATAATGGTCCGCGTTTAGTGAACAGGATATACATGCCCGCTACTTTTTTTACGCCATCTTCTGTACCAATCGTTTGTATTGCAGGTTTGATAGTATCAGGATAATTTTTACTTAACCCGGTGATCATACAATCAGCTTTACCTGTTTCAACCATCATGCAACCGAAATAATTTCGGTCCTTCATCATTTTGGTCGCTTCAAATTTATTGATGCCTTTGCGCTGGCGCTTAGTAAAAAATATCTCTGCAAACTCTTTTCGTAATCCTTCATTCGTATCTAGTTCGGGATCGATGATTGGCATATCTTCAATATCAATTCCATTAGCGATCGCTAATTTTTTTATTCTTTCTTCATCTCCTAATAAAATAGGAAAGCCCACACCTTCTTCAAAAGTCATTTGTGCAACTTTCAATATTTTTAAATTCTCCGCTTCCGCAAACACTACTCTTTTCGGATCACGACGGGCTTTGTTTCCTATTGCACGACTTAATGAATTATCTAAACCTAAACGTTTATTCAATTCAACTTCATACGCTTCCCAATCTGTGATGGGATGTTTAGCAACACCACTGGCAATAGCAGCTTTTGCAACGGCAGGAGCAACGGTAGCGAGTAAACGCGGATCGACAGGTTTAGGAATAATATACGTTGGACCGAAAGAAATATGTTTTTCGTTATAAGCAAGATTAACAATATCCGGCACCGGTGTTTTTGCTAATTCTGACAAAGCTTTTACTGCAGCCAGTTTCATTTCTTCATTGATCGTTGTTGCACGAACATCTAAAGCACCACGGAAAATATACGGGAAGCCCAATACATTATTCACCTGGTTAGGATAATCGGAACGCCCTGTTGCCATAATTACATCTTTGCGAGCGGCA
>DATHNB010000105.1:0-18652 GCA_035486495.1 Ferruginibacter sp.
ACTATTTACTTTTTTAGTTAACCCACTTAAATTTAATTGATCAGCATTTTTAATCACCGGAACAATCAAATTTCCAGTTGGCAAAGCAGTTGCCATACCAATATTCAGATCTCTTTTTATAATGATCTTATCACCTTCGATCGAACTGCTGAGTAAAGGATATTTTTTTATCGACTTTACAATTGCTTCAATGATCAATGGTGTGTATGTTATTTTTTCGCCTTCTCTTCTTTCGTAATCATGTTTTTTTCTTTCTCTCCACATCACCAGGTTTGTTACATCACATTCTGCAAAGCTTGTAACGTGTGCACTTGTGTGCAAACTATCAACCATGTTCTTGGCAATAATTTTGCGCATCCTGTCCATCTCAATTATTTCTGTATTACCTGTTTGATAAACAGTTGGTGCTAATTGAGTATCATTATTTGTTTGTTGAATGTTGGCAGGACGAACCGGCACTGATGTATGATTGTTCACTAAAGGCTGTGAATTTTCGACAGCAAAACTTGCAGTGTTTGAACCATTATTTTTTCTGCTACTGATATAAGCTAAAATATCTTTTTTGCTAACGCGACCATCTTGCCCAGTTCCGGGGATACTTTCCAATTCACTCATGCTAACATTTTCACTTGCAGCAATATTCAAAACTAATGGAGAGTAAAACTTTACTTTAGAAGAATCAGACAGCTTGCTTTCATACATTATGTGCGATGGCTGATAAGGCACTTCTTCGGCCAGACTGGCTTCTTCGTAAGATGGTTTAACAGTTTGTGTTGGTTGGGAAAATTCTGTAACCGTATAATTAGTACCCACTTTTATTTTAGCGATAACAGCACCAATTGGCACTACATCATTCTCTTTAAAATATATCTCTTCGATAATACCTTCAGCTGTAGAAGGCACTTCTGTATCAACTTTATCGGTAGCAATATCCAAAATAGTTTCATCTTCCTTTACAGTATCGCCGGGTTGTTTGTGCCATTTTATAATAGTGGCCTCAATTATCCCTTCACCAAGTTTTGGCAATACCAAATCAACTACACTCATACGACAATTTAAATTTGATGTTTGAAATTTGATGTTACGATTAACTAACAAACCAAAGATAAGTAAATCAACTATATATTTTGCTAATGGAATTGGATGATGGATAAGCGGTTTTACCTCATAAATAGGTAATTATTTATCATCCAAAATAAACTGTCGCAACATATTTAAAGCATTAACAGCTGTTAATTGAATGTTCCGCATTCTATCAAAACGGAAATAGAGTTTTTTAGTTACAATTGTTTGCGAGTTCCCTACTGCTATCCACACTGTTCCAACCGGTTTATCTTCGGTGCCACCATCCGGTCCCATTATTCCGGAAACGGCTATGGCGTAATTTGTTTTTATAGTTTGCAAAGCTCCCTGCAACATTTGTTTTACCACTTCTTCGCTTACTGCGCCAAAGGTTTGTAATGTAGATTGTTTAACATTTAACACTGATGTTTTTACATCATTTGAATAACTCACAACACTGCCTTCATAAAATGCAGAAGAACCCGACATAGCTGTGAACAAGTGCGCAATATAGCCGCCGGTGCAACTTTCAGCTGTGCTTATTGTTCTGCCTTTTACTTTTAATAACTTGCCGACGGCAGATTCTATAGACTCGTCTTCATTCGTTACCAAATAGTCTTTTACTAAAGATTGCAGTTTTTCAAATTGATGCTGTACATCTTTTTCGACAATATCTGTTTTAGTACCCGAAGTAGATAAACGCAAACGAACCATACCATAATTAGGTAAGTAAGCCAGCTTGATATTTTCAGGAAGTGCTGTTTCAAAATCTTGTATTAACTCTGCCAGGTAAGATTCGCCGATGCCTGCAGTTAATAAGGTTCGATAAGCTATATGAGGCAAAGTGAATCTTTTCTTTAAAGAATCAATTACTTCATCTTCCATCATGCCTTTCATTTCGTGCGGTACGCCCGGCATGCTTACAAATATTTTACCATCTTTTTCAAACCACATGCCTGGTGCTGTGCCACGCTTATTTACTATCACTTTGCAAACATCAGGTACTTCCGCTTGTTTTAAATTGCTTTCTATCATCGGACGATTTAATACATTTTTAAAAATGTATTCTACGTTTGCTAATGATGCTTTATCTACGATTAGCTTTCCGCCAAAATATTTACACAATAAAGGTTTGGTAATATCATCTGCAGTTGGCCCCAATCCACCAGTAATTAAAATGATATCTGCATGTTTGCTTTCTTCATCTAATGTATTCCATATTTCATTCCATACATCTGCTACCGCAACACGACGTGCAACGCGAATACCTGCTGTATTAAGCTGTTGGGCCATCCATGCGCTATTAGTATCAATTACCTGACCTATTAATAATTCATCGCCAATGGTGATTATGCTTGCCTGGATCATGCGAAGTAAAAAGTTAAAAGTAAATTCCGATAGCTATCGGAACAAAAAATAAGGCTATACACCTAACTTCTAGCAGTTTTGAATTTTGTTATTTTGAACTTGGATCTTCCTTTCTGTCTTCTTTATATTTCAATTCCTGATAAAGTTGTTCATTCATCTCCCACTTATATTGCATTCTAAAAAAAGAATAGAATAACACAATGCAAACAACTGCAATGATAGCGCTAATAAACATTCCCGGAGTTGTTTGGGATATTTTCATATACCAGTCAGGAAAAAATAATCTAACAACTACCACTGATAAGATAACCGGTGATCCAAACATAATAGCCATGGGTAACCCTCCCAGAAGTTTATTTAGAAACTTGTCTTCATTTTCTTTATTGGCTTCCCAATAGCGCAAAAATTGTTTCTCTTTTTCGGTAATCATAATACAACAAAGTTAGCCAATAAATAATTTGATGTTTTGATTATTGCCCAATATTAGGTAAGTTTGTTTGAGCCAAAATTCCAACGCTTGAAAATAGAACAACTTATAGTTCAATACTTGTACCAGAATAAAGAAGTAACCTTACAAGGTATTGGTACATTCAGACTAAACCCACTTGTAGAATTGCCTACAGATGCAGGCAAGGATTTCGTAATGCCTGAAGAAGCATTTGAATTTGAAGACAATCAAAAAGCAGTTGAAGACAAGGGGCTGGTTGAATTTATAGTTAAATCTGGAAAGATAAGATCGTTGGCTATTTCTGACATTGATTCTTATGTCACTTTATCAAAGCAGTTTTTAAATATTGGTAATCCTTTATTTATAGAAGGCGTTGGTACTTTACAAAAGAACAGACAGGAAAATTATTTATTTACTTCTGGCCAATTTGTAAATTCTGTTCCTACTACTGCTCCTAAACAAATAAAAGAAAGAAAGGATGAGATCGTTTCTTTCCAAACCGAAGGAAAAAACGCTGATAGTAAAAAGTACTTATTAATTGCTGCTGGCATAGCAGCAGTTATATTAGTAACATTAGGTGTGTATTATTTATTTTCTTCCGATAAACAGGATGATGCTACTTTGCCCGCGCCTATTGTTAATACTATACCTGTAGTAACTACTAAGCCAATGATTGATAGTATTGATTCTACTAAAAAAGCCGTTGCTATACAAGCTAAAGCTGATAGCGTTTCAAAGCAAACATCTCCCACTGATAATAGTACTTTCAAAATTGTATTGCATCAATATTCAAAAGAAGATGCTGCACAAAAAGAATATGATAAGCTAAAAGCTTATGGCAATAAAGTTGTGCTTATAAAAAAAGACAGCAGCAATTATTTAGTTGTAATGCCTTTTACAAAGCCGGTCTCTTATGCTGAAACAGCAAAAGATTCTTTATCTAAATTACTTGGCTGCAAAGCGGCATACATTTTAACTCCATAACTACAAGAAAAGAACATTTGACAGTGTTGTAAAATTTGCTCAATTTTGTATTGACCGAATGGTTGTTATTAATTGATAATCAAATAATTACATTCTACACTCACTAAATACTTTGTCTACAGCCAATAACATATCTCCATTGCCGGTAATGGAATCCTTTTACACCCTCCAGGGCGAAGGCTTTCATCAGGGAAGAGCTGCCTATTTTATACGCCTGGGCGGATGTGATGTAGGTTGCGTTTGGTGTGATGTAAAAGATAGCTGGGATGCGGGTAAACATCCGTTATTGAACATTGATGATCTAATATTTGATATTAAGAAAACTCCTGCTAAATTAGTTGTGATAACTGGTGGTGAACCTTTAATGCATGATCTGACACATATAACAAAAGCATTACAGGATCAAGGCTACGAAACAAATATTGAAACATCAGGATCGCATCCACTAAGCGGAAGTTGGGATTGGATCTGTCTATCACCAAAAAAATTTAAAGCGCCATTACCAGAAGTTGTTCCTTTTGCCAACGAATTAAAAGTGGTGATATTTAATAAATCTGATTTTGATTGGGCAGAAAAGTATGCTGCATTAGTATCTCCTGCTTGTAAATTGTATTTACAACCTGAATGGGACAGAGCATCTACAGTAACACCACTATTGATCGATTACATTAAGGCTCACCCAAAATGGGAGCTATCATTGCAGATACACAAGTACATTAATGTGCCGTAAAAAGTAAAAAACAAAAAGCGGAGAAAGTTTGATGCTCGCATACTTTTTGCTTTTAACTTTTTACTTATCTTGTAATACAAACGAAACTCCGCTATATGCTTCGCCTACTCTCTATTCTTGCAATTTTCAATTTTTCATTCCTAATTACCAAAGCACAATGGTACGATCCTACAAAGATTAGTAAACAATCAGGAGATCTATATGCACGTGCTGACCTGGCTGAACAAAATGAAAATGATACGGAGGCGATTACCCTACTTAGTAAAGCAATTATAATAGATCCCAAATTTATAGACGCATACATAGCAAGAGCGGGTATTTATGAAGACCTAAAAAACTACACCGTAGCTGTTCAGGATTTTGCCAAAGCAATAGTATTAGATTCTGTTTATTCAAAACCAATGCAGCTCTCCTATTCACTTTCATTGGCTGGTGTAGGTAGATTTACAGATGCACTGACTGCTGTAAATGATTATTTAACCCTACCAAGATTAAATGAAGGAAGTATAAGATCTGCAAATTATCGTAAAGGTACTTATGAGTTTGCTATTCAATATGCAATTGAACATCCTTCGACGGATTATGTTTTTGCACCCAAAAATTTAGGCGACAGTATTAACTCTGTCTATTCCGAATACTATCCATCTATCACGATTGATGGGAAAAAAATGATCTTTACAAGACGTATAAAGGATGAGGATTTTTATCAAAGTGATCTGATAAACGGAAAATGGAGCAAGGCAAGATTATTGGATGGAAAAGTAAATACCAATCTTAATGAAGGTGCGCAAAACATTTCAGTAGATGGTAAGTGGATAGTATTTACTGGTTGTAATTACCCAGAAGGTCAAGGTAGTTGTGATATATATATATCTTATAAAACTGATAATGGCTGGAGCCAGGCAGAAAATTTAGGTACCGCCATAAACACACATTTTTGGGAATCATCTCCTTCGCTTTCTCCTGATAAAAAGGATCTGTATTTTTCGAGCGACAGACCCGATGGTTATGGTGGAAAAGATATTTGGGTATCGCATAGAAATGATGATGGAACATGGGGCGATGCTGAAAATATGGGTCCGCAAATTAATACACCCGGCGACGAGACCTGTCCTTTTATGTATGCAGATAATCAAACATTATTTTTTAGTACCAATGGACGGCCGGGCTACGGACAAAATGATCTGTTCATAACAAAAAGATTAACCGATAGCACATGGAGCGAACCAAAAAATATGGGTTATCCAATTAATACCATCGATGATGAACAAGCATTAATAGTTGCAGCAGATGGCGTTACAGCCTATTATTCCAGTGACCGCGCCGATACAAAGGGGTTAGTTGATATATATAGTTTTCAATTAAGAAAGGATGTACAACCGCCAAGAACCTTGTGGGTAAAGGGACAGGTAACAGATGCAAAAACAAGATCAGGCTTACGCGCTTCTGTTAAACTAACGGATATAAATACACGAAGATTGATTAGTGATGTTGAAACAGACGATGATGGGAATTATTTAACCACGCTCCCCGTTGGGGAAAATTATGATTTTAGCGTAAATAAAAAAGGTTATTTATTCTATTCAGAAAATTATAACCTGAGTAATAATTTTAAGGATTCTGTTTTTACTGCTGATATTCCTTTACAGCCTATTGAAGCAGGAGCCTCTATCGTATTAAAAAATATGTTCTTTGATACAAAGCAAACAACATTAAAACCTGAATCAATTGTTGAATTAAATAGGGTAATACAATTGATGAATGATAATCCTAACCTAAAAATATTGATCAGCGGATACACAGATAATGTGGGTTCGGCCCAAGATAATTTAGCTCTATCGAATGGAAGGGCACTGGCCGTTGTAAAATATCTTTTATCAAGCAGACAGATCATGAAGGACCGTTTACAATCAAAAGGATTTGGTGCAGCAAACCCGATCGGACCTAATACAACCGAAGCTGGCAAAGCATTAAACAGAAGAACAGAATTGAGTGTAATTAGTAATTAATTTTTCTTAATATTGTTCATCCGTATTTTATGATGAACAAAGATCTGTTATACCAAATAGCACTTACATTGGTGCCGAACATAGGCAACGTACACGCAAAAACATTAGCTACTCATTTCGGCGATGCCGAATCTATTTTTAAAGCTAAAAGAAAAGACCTCGAACATATCGATGGCATTGGAACCGTTAGAGCCAAAAGCATTAAAGAGTTTGATTCATTTTTAAGTTCTGAAAAAGAAATTAAATTTATTGAGCAATACAAAATAGCTCCGCTGTTTATTACCGATAAAAATTATCCTCAACGATTGTTGAATTGCTATGATAGTCCTGCACTATTATTTTATCGTGGCAATGCAGATCTGAATACTTCAAAAATTGTTGGTATTGTTGGCACAAGAAATAATTCTGAATACGGTAAAAATATTTGCGAACAAATAGTTCAAGACCTCAGTGAACAAAATGTTTTAATAGCAAGCGGACTTGCATTCGGCATTGATACCATTGCACATAAAGCATCTTTAAAAAATAGTCTGCAAACAATTGGTGTATTGGCTCATGGATTAGATAACCTCTATCCTGCACAAAACAAATCATTAGCGAAACAAATGATCGAGCAAGGTGGTTTACTTACAGAATTTATGAGTGGTACAAATCCTGACAAACAAAATTTCCCGAAGCGAAACAGAATTGTAGCAGGCATAAGCGATTGTATTGTTGTAATAGAAACTGGCAAACGCGGCGGATCATTAATTACTGCAGAATTAGCCAATGGCTATAACAAAGATGTATTCGCTATTCCCGGCAGATGTAATGATAGCAAAAGTGAAGGCTGCAATTTTTTAATTAAAAATAATAAAGGTTCTTTAATAACTTCTGCCAACGATCTTTTGGAAAATATGGGTTGGAAAGAAAACAAAAAAGTATCTCCTAAAAAACAACGGGAATTATTTATCGAATTAACTGCCGATGAAAAAGTAATTGTAGATATTCTGCAATCGCAGGAAAACATTGCTATTGATGAATTGTATTTTAAAAGTGCGTTAAGCAGTAGTTCTGTAGCCGCTGCGCTATTGATGTTAGAGATGCAAGGTGTAGTGGCATCGCTCCCAGGTAAGATTTATAAAATGTTATAACAACAATCTACTTTTTCTTTTTCAAACGTAAATTCTCTTCTTCCAAAGCTGTTACTTTTCTTTGCAGTAAAATATTTGCTGCATCTAATCCTCTTACCGCCAAACTAAGTGTTTGTACCATATTACCAGCCGATGCGTAATCTGCCTGTGGTTCATGTACAATATTTTCATTGATCTTTACTTGTACAGTTTTAATAAAATTATCTAGCGAAATACCAAATAAATTGGTAATTTTTATTAATTCTAAAATATTTGGTTCGCCAATCCCACTTTCCCAATTACCAATTGTCTGCTGAGTTTTACCCAGCTCTAATGCAATGTAAGATTGATTTTTATTTAATTTATTCCTAAGTGTTTTTAAATTAATTCTCCAGATGTCTAATGCCATAATAAAATTATTTACTAATTAATTTAGTATTACCAATTATATTGGTTTATATTTACTGCAAGTAAAATTAGGATAAAATGATCAGGAAATGACAAACTAAATAATAGAAAGCTCTCTCTAAAAACAACCATATTCCCGGTAGTAATGAGCGTAACAATTGACTTGCAAAAGCTGGTAGAACAACAAGTCAAGCTCAAAGCTGCCGGGCTTTTAATTAAATTATACTAATCTCCATAAGGTAAAAAAGTTCTTCTGATAGGTGGTGCATTCCGAAAATAGATCATATTCTTATCTTCTTTTCTTATAGAAATAATCATAGCTACGATAATTGCTACCGCAATTATAATACGGATAATAATGCTAAATAGTTTCATTGGTTAAGGTACTGTTGCTTTGGTCCCTCAAGCAGGGTACGTAAAAAAAGCGTGGGACACTAGCCTACTGGTAAGAAGGTACTGGTATACCACGCCCCAAATAAACTAAGCCCACGCCTATACGGATAGGTGTATCGCTCGATTTTATTTAGGGGCTTTTAAAAAGTACCAGTTTTTCTTACCCTAAAATCAGCTAACGCTAATAATTTTTTATCAACGTAAATGTAGTAGTTTATTATAAATAAAAAAAAGTAGTGAAGAAATTGGCTTCTCAATAATTATTGAATGCCCGCAGCGGTAAAAAATCGGTGTATAATTTTTTATCCATGGAGATAACTGCTTTTTTATTGTGCTTTCCAAATTGATGTCACTACGATACTTGTAGGCACCCATGAACCTTTTATAAAATTTTGATCAGAAAAATTATCATACAGATATTTTTTCGATTCTATTGTGAGCGTTATTTGGCTTGGATCATTTATATTTTCAGCAGATAATTCATAGGATATATCGTATCCATTTTTGTCTATTGCATTTAAAAGTTTATCCAGCTTCTCAGTGGCTTTCTTAGGAGAGTTTATTTGTGTTGTCTTTTTTATCTTCACCTGAAAAGATCCTTCATAGTCGATATCCGGTTTAAATAAAAATATAAAGGACGAATCTAGTTTTGATCTCATTTTAAATGCCTTGAAATCATCTATTGATCTAAATGTATCTATTCTACTCCGATACAACAGCGGACTGCTCATTGCCAGATCGGTAAGAATAGTTGTATCAAATACAAAAGAGCTCGCGTTAGTTGCAATATCATTATATGAAGGAGAAACAACCCAGGTATTTACTATCGACTTATTTTTTACCAGATAAATCGAAAAGCCATTCATATCAAATACACCATTTAATTTTTTCTCAAAAACCCATTCTTTCTGCGTTTTTAAAAGATCGCTAGGTTGATCAATTATGAAACAGAAATTTTTATACAATGTTCCCTTTTCATATCCGGGATTTAAGCCTACCAAAGAATAACTGCTATCTAATTTATATGATTTCAAAATAGCTATTTTTTGTCCATAAGAACAAAATGAAAGAAATACTATAACTGCGGTTAAAATATGTTTCATACATCCAAATATACAAAAGCAATATTTAGATAATAATACTTTTGATACATATCATATACTGTAATATATAGCGAAAGGCTGGGTGGATAAATTGTTTCTCTTGCTAGCGCAGATATGCGGTGTAGGTTTGAGTGTGGTGTATCTGTGCAGTAATTGCAAGCTTAGCACAGATACGCTACGCTTCATCCTTGCCCTGCATATCTGCGCTAGTTTGATAATACATATTATTCATAAAGTTCCTCAATATTAATTCCTTCTCCTTCACATTTAAAACAAATACCGTTCTGAATATGCGAATATGATGGAATATACCCAGATCCGCCACACTTACCACATGGTTTAGTTTCTTTAAGAATTATCCCGTCTTTATTATAAACATTAATAGTATTATTTTCATGTTCTTTTTTATGGCACGGAGGACATAACGTTATCAATGCGTCGTCGTCATATTCCCACGGTTCTTTGCCCTCTATATAATACTTATGGTGAACATTCAATTCTAATTTATCTTCTATTATTATAAATGCTCTATTTGAGATTGGATTTTTTTCACCTTCTCTAATAATATTTTTTGCATCAAAAGCATTCTTAAATGCAGGTTGCATACAATTTCGACAATGATAATTATCTAAACGAATTATCCAATGCCTTTTAGCAATCCAAAAAGAATTTTGTAGCTTTTCTCTATATAGCATCAATTTACTTTTATCTTAAAAAATGATCTTTCGTATTATAATTAGATACATAAACAATTTCTCCCTCAATTATGTCCCCTATACTTACTGGAAAGCTATTATCTAAATCTTCCCAAATAAAAATTGTTGAGTGCGCTGACGTTGGCGTCGCGGAATTTTGTGAATATATCTTTATTGTTTTTTTTTCATTAATTATCAAAAGTCTATAAACTCGCACTTTAACCTTCTGAAACTTTTGTTTAGTAGAAGTTATACAATCTTCCACCTCTGTAACTTCATAATAGTAGTTATCCATCATGGCTTTTATTTTCTAAAAAATATGTTTATTTTTTGATAAAGCTATAAATATAAAATTAAAGATACTGGGTTCAATAAAATGCTCAATAACGGTATGCCGCCCAAGTGAGTGACACAACGATGACGATAAAAGTACAAATGCCCATCAACAAAAATTATTTTCCCTTTTTAATTAGTCATCATATCTTTGCACATGGCAACAATAAACAACTCCTCGAAGCAGCACAAAGGTGCTCATTTTTTCGGCGAAGGCTTAACGTTTGATGACGTACTTCTAATGCCCGCCTATTCTGATGTTTTACCAAGAGATGTAAAAATTACTACACAGCTTACTAAAACAATTACATTAAATGTTCCAATGCTGAGTGCAGCTATGGATACTGTTACGGAAGCACAACTGGCTATTGCATTAGCTCGTGAAGGTGGATTGGGTATTCTGCATAAGAATATGAGTATCGATAAACAAGCCGACCAGGTTCGTAAAGTAAAACGTAGTGAGAACGGATTGATATTAGATCCCGTAACGCTTACGCCAGATGCAACTATCGGCGAAGCATTGCGCATCATGAAAGAAAATAAAATTGGCGGTATTCCTATTATAGATGCACAAAATAAACTAGTTGGTATTTTAACCAATCGTGATCTTCGCTTTGAAACTAATTACGCGCAAAAAGTTGGCGCTGTAATGACCAAAGATAATTTGATCACTGCTCCGGAAGGGACCGATCTTAAAAAAGCAGAACTTATTTTCAAGAAAAATAAAATTGAAAAATTGCCGGTAGTAAATAAATCAGGTAAATTAATTGGACTGGTAACCTTTGGTGATATTTTAAAATTAAAGAGTCATCCTAATTCTGTTAAAGATTCATTCGGTCGTTTATTAGTTGGTGCAGGTGTTGGTATTACAAAAGATACATTAGACAGAGTAGCCGCTTTACACAAAGCAGGTGTAGATGTTATTTGTTTAGACAGCGCACACGGACATACAAAAGGTGTTATCGATACATTAAAATCAGTTAAGAAAACATTCAAAGGCATTCAGGTTATTGCAGGTAACGTAGGTACAGCTGCAGGTGCAAAAGCATTGGCAGATGCCGGTGCAGATGCCGTGAAAGTTGGTATAGGACCAGGTTCTATTTGTACAACAAGAATTGTTGCAGGTACTGGTGTTCCACAAATTACTGCTGTAATGGAAGCTGCAAATGCTTTGAGAGGAAATAAAAATGTTTCTATCATCAGTGATGGAGGTATTCGTTATACAGGTGATATGGTAAAAGCATTAGCCGCAGGTGCGCAATGCGTGATGATGGGTAATGTGTTTGCAGGTACAGAAGAAAGTCCGGGTGAAACTATTATTTATGAGGGTCGTAGATTTAAACAATACCGTGGCATGGGCTCATTAGGCGCAATGTCACAAGGCAGCAGCGATCGTTATTTCCAGGATCCTGAAGATGATATCAAGAAATTTGTTCCTGAAGGAATTGAAGGCCGTGTTGCATTTAAAGGACCATTGAGAGAAATCGTTCATCAATACACCGGCGGGTTACGCGCAGGCATGGGTTACTGCGGAGCCAAAACAATTAAAGATCTGCAATCAGCAACTTTTGTAAAAATAACAAGCTCAGGGA
The DNA here is from genome assembly GCA_035486495.1 of Ferruginibacter sp. Classification (GTDB taxonomy): domain Bacteria; phylum Bacteroidota; class Bacteroidia; order Chitinophagales; family Chitinophagaceae; genus Ferruginibacter. The sequence continues at coordinate 12,238 of DATHNB010000105.1, forward strand.
TGAAAGAAAGTCATGCGCATGATGTAGCTATTACAAAAGAAGCTCCGAATTATTCAAGGTAATAACCCCGTGCCCCCCTGAAGGGGGAATTTGGAAGTTTAATACTATTCATACAAATTTAAAATCGGTAGAGTTGCACTCTGCCGATTTTTGGTTTATTTTAATTCTTAAATACCTTAAATGTTACAACTCGTTAAAAGAATTTTTACTTCTAAATTCCCCCTTCAGGGGGGTAGGGGGTTTCTAATTTTATTATTTTGTTGCAATACAACCTTTGCACAAGACTCTTCACACATCCGTATCTCCTTGCTTACCTGTACTCCCGGCGAAGAATTGTATTCAACATTTGGGCACAGTGCTATCAGAATAATTGATAGTAGTAGATTAAAATCAACAGATCCTATAATGGATGTTGTTTTCAGCTATGGCAATTTTGAATTTACTGATAATAGTTTTTATTTAAAATTCATCAGAGGCAAATTGCCCTATTTTGTAGATTGTCAAAGTTTTTACCCTGATGGTGATGATCCTGGTTTTGAAAGCGAATATCAGAATACTAATCGCGGTATTACTGAACAAGTTTTGAACCTTGATGGTGCAGAAAAAGTAAATATAGAAAAGGCATTATTTGAAAATATAAAGCCCGAAAACAGGTACTATAAATATGATTTCTTTTTTGATAACTGTACTACAAGAAACCGTGACATTATTATCAATAACGATACGGCACGTATTATTTTCACTCCCGCAATGCCTGCAGGCACTACATTCAGACAAGCTATTCATTTGTATTTAGACAGAAATGATAAAGACTGGTGTAAACTTGGTATCGACCTGTTACTAGGCAAACCATGTGATGATGTGATGACAACAGCCCAATCACAATTTTTACCGGATAACCTGATGACAACTTTTGATAGTTGTAAAAGCAGCAGAAAATTAGTACTAAACAAAACAGAGCTTTGCCCGTCAGCAAAACAAAGAACTTCATTCTTTATCTTTTCTCCAGCATTAGTTTTCTGGTTATTGTTATTGATCATTGTTGTATTCAGCTTCAACGCTGCCCCATTTGCCCGAAATTTTTTATTAAGTTTTGATGGATTGTTATTTTTCTTAGTGGGCTTTTTTGGTATCCTCTTTATTTTTATGTGGACCTGTACCGATCATTCTTTGTGTAAAGACAATTATAATTTATTATGGGCGTGGCCAACACATTTTATGATTGCTTTTTTTGTTGGCAGCAAAAAGAATTTCGTTAAAAAATACTTTGGGTTTACTGCAATCTTCTTAGCATTGCTGTTACTAATATGGTTCTTCTTACCACAACAAATGAATAATGCGTTGCTGCCAATAGTACTATTGTTAATTTATAGAAGTACGGCAAGATATATAACGCCAACGAACACACTAAAATAATGCAGCACAAAAAAATAGATTATAAAGATTGCGAGATCTATTACAAAATAATTGGTAAAGGAAAGCCTGTATTATTTTTACATGGATTTGCAGAAGACGGAAATGTTTGGCAATATCAGATTGATTTTTTAAAAGATCACTATCAAATTATTGTTCCAGATATTCCCGGCAGTGGTCGATCTTCTATTGCTGATTGGATAAATAATATTGATTCACTGGCAGAATCTGTAAAAGCTATTTTGGATGAAGAACAAATAATTAATTGCACAGTGATAGGTCACAGTCTTGGTGGCTACATCACATTAGCTTTAGCAGAAAAATATCCGAAATTATTAAATGGTTTTGGATTATTTCATTCATCTGCCTTTGCAGATACGGAAGAAAAAAAACAAGCAAGATTAAAATCGATCGACTTTATTAAAACAAATGGCGCTTATGAATTTATAAAAGCTACTACACCTGGTTTATTTGCTTCTCTTTTCACTAAAAATCACTCAGACGAGATAAATTTATTGGTCGATAATGGAAAAATGTTTGTAGAAGAAGTTCTAATTCGCTACTACAAAGCAATGATAAACCGGCCTGACCGCACCTCCATTTTACTTCATTTCACCAAACCAGTACTATTTATAATTGGTGAGAATGATAAGGCCATTCCATTGGATATATCATTAAAGCAATGCTATTTACCTCAACTATCATATATGTTTATATTAAAAGATAGTGCACACATGGGAATGTGGGAAGAAAAGGACAAATCAAATAAAATCCTATTTGATTTTCTTCAGGCAATAAATAACTAACATCAAGTATTTGTAGTAGTCTTTCTATAAATCCACATTCTATGCACCTTCGTAGGTAAATCATCATTTTAAATGGGAAAAACACCTGTTTATTTCGTAAATTTATTATACACGACATAATTGAAGAGTTATGAAACATTTGTCTTTGTTTGCCATATTATTTATCTCTTTTCTGTTTAGCCCAAAAAGTTACGGACAAAACGCAATTCCTCTATCCGATTGTGTTGATTCAGCAATAATACACCAGGCTGATAGTATAAGGGATCAGTTTACCAGACAGGGCTTTGTATTACTAAAAGAAACTTCTGTCGGTATGGAGAGCCAATATGAACTACCAATTGTTTTACCATTAGATAGAGGCGTTTGGTATCAATTTATATTTATTGGCGATCCTTCTTCTGTATTATATGAAGTAAGAATATACGATGCGGACGAAAAACAAATTGTGTATCAAAAAAAGAGTTTGGGCGATGCAGATTACAATATGATCAGCTACTCCTTTATACCTGATGATTCTCAATATTATATGATCAAGCCGTTACAGGTTAATAAAAAGAAAAAGAAAATGTGTGGATATGTAATGTTATTAAAGAGAACACGTTAGTAATTACTTATTCATTCCTATTAGGAAAGAAAATTAAGCATACAACGTTTTTACTCCTCCAACACAAAGAAATAATAAAGCATTAAAGAAATAGTGATACTCTTCTTTAATGCTTTTTAATTGGAATAATCTATTTTGGTAATGGTACTGTCGTTTTTAACGGTGTAGCTGCTAATGAAATTCTTATCTGTACACCAGCTTTAACATTCGTTGTTGGCACACTTGAAGATATATATGGAATTACTCTATCCCGGGTAAAATAAAATTTTACGTCTACCCTATTACTTAAGATATAATCAATTGTTGGCGATAATGCAATTTCCTTACTTCCACTTGTTGCGTAGCTAGTTCCTGCATCTAATACACTATTGGATGATACATTATTCGTTACCTTCAAATCAAAACGAAAGGTCATTGTATTATCCAGTTTCGATCCTCCGCTTGCACTCAAAATTTTAGGCAGTTTTAATCCCGCCAACAATTTTATTCCGCGCTTACTATAACCCGCGCCGATAGTATAAGATGTTGAACGCGTTTCAGCTAATTGAAAATCCGACAAGCTTAAACTTAACGTACGTGATTTACTATAAACAAACTTTGCCTGCAGTTTATTTACAAGTGTTACATCTATTCCCACTAAAGGAGAGAATGACTCTTGTATGGTTATATTAGGAACAACGAAGTATGGCACATAGTTTCTAGATGTAGTATCATAAAAAGAAGGATAGCCATATCGCGATTCATCCAGGTAATTTAAAGCAGATGTAAAACCATCCATACTTAATGTTCCACTATAGCCATGTGTTAGCGTAATATTCGTAAATATCTTATTCAGCGGCTTGAGTTTGCTTAATCCACTATAAGTTAATTTCCAATTTGGTTTCGGGATCATTCCATGGAAAGGATTATACTTTATATTGGGATTTTGTTCGCTTAATAAAGCGACTTTGTTTGGATCTTGTCCGCTATATGCGGCAATAAACGCCGGAATCAATACATCTGTTGAATACCTGCCATAACCATAATAATAACCCGATGCATCAGGAGCTGCAGTGGCCCCACCAACCCCATAAATATTATACTTATTAGCAGTTCCAATCCTTTGAGAAATTACGAGCCTATCATCCTGAAACTTTAAAAATGTCGCTGATACTGTATTAGGATCAAATGTTCCAAACAAAGTTTTATACGATGTAAAACTAATATCATAACTACCGCCAGCGTATGGACTCAAATGACCGAAATTATTTCCCGTACCTGTTGTGTCTTTAAATAGTTCTGAATAATTTTTATTCAAAGTTTTACTGAAGCTAATAGTAACTGTAAAATCTTTTATGGGCTGAAGCTGTGCAGATAAAGTTAATCGTTGATTATATGTTTGTTGAAACAGATCATTAAATGTACTATCTCTTGATATCAATCCTTTTTTGGCTGCATTATTTAACCAGTTGCTGTCAGGTTGTGCACCTAAAATAAAAGGTAACCCCGGCTCCATGCTTCGCCAATTTTGTCCCAAAGCCTGAGTACTATCCATGTAACCAGGCAATCTTGTATTAGCATTCTCTGAAAAAGATGCACTCACTTGTTTTACACTTGACAATACACGACCTATTATTCTTCCAAACGTACCAACATCAGGTAACGCATTAGGATTCGATAACGTTATAACTTTCAACCGCTTTATTTCTTTTTGCCTTATGCCGTTTACGGTAACATGTCTAAAGACAGTATCAGTTCTTGTCTTGATACTTTTATCAAGATTAGCAGGCCTCGGTAAATTTATAGCACGGAAAAATTTAAATTTATTATACAATTTATTAAAATCTAATTGTACAGTAGCTTGTTCCTGCTGGCCGTTTTCCAAAATATTTCCTAGGTTAAGTGCTACACGGGATGCGCCTACCCAACTATAAGTAGCCTGGTATTTTAAACTTACTGTCGTCCAATCTAGTAACGGGAACTTCTGTGTAGGGAGCGTGTAAGAAAAGTTGGTTGTTTGATTATATAAAACATTTCTTCCTCCACTCAATAAATTTTCCCAAATGGTATCTTTTTTTGCTTTCGTATCGGGGCGACCATAAGGCTCATCTATCGCTGAATTATTAACTGCAGTTAAATCAAAATTAATAGAACGTGCGAGGTTCCAACGTACCAGATAATCTCTTTCAAACGTAAAATAGTTATTGTATGTTTCGGGTATATTATATAAACTAGGACCAATACTACGTTGCTGTGTAACACCAAACTGCTCCTGAAGATCCGCTTTGAAACTTATTTGTGACGGTAAGGGATTAAAATTAAAATCCCTCATCAGATCAAACCAATGTCCCCTTGTTTTCTTGAAAAATTTCATTTTCTTAAACGGCTCTATATATTTTGGCGCTATGGCAAAATTATAACTCAACCCTCCTCTGTTTCTTGTTGTTTGACTGCTCTGTATAATTGGATCATGCTCATTAATATTGATGTATGAATAACTAACACTAAAATTAGAAATATCATATATCCTTGACTTTCTATTGGCAGGTTTAATTTTATGTACATTGGTAAAATTCACGGTCGTGGTACTTGAAAAAGTAATAGCTGCATTTTTAATAGAATCTCTTTGTGCGGCAGATTTTACTGCAGCTAACTCACTTTGCAATTTTATATCAAGATTATAAGGATCATACTCCGGCATGCTCTGGGACTGAGAATAACTGGCATAGACGGGGACAGAAATTGCGGCCTTTTTAGGAAGTAGTTTTCCTAGATCTAAATTAGTCGCTATATCAAATTGAGTAAGGTCATCTTTAGCCCGCTGATTAGCACTTTGCTCTATGGTACCCCAACCAACACTATGATGTGTTGCAGACGTGGTGATGGTTCCAAGATCTGCCAATGTCATATCGACTCGGCCCATTGCCGCCCATGCTCCATGTTCATTTATATCAGATAGTCGCAATTCATCTACCCATATTTGTCCGCATGCAGTCGCGGCATTCGTATTTTCTACACTGATCAATATTCCTGCTACAGCTCCCAAATTGGGATTCCCCATAACTGAGTATTCCTGTCCGTTAGGTTGTATCTGGCTATACAATTTTGTGACGGATGAATCTGTTAAATTTCTTTGTTGTTTTAAAGCAGGTAAAGTAGTTAGATTAAGATTTAAACTATTAATGGATCGCCATAAAGTATCATTATACGCATCTGAATTGGGATCTAATGATGCAGCTGCAAATGGTGTTAAATATAAAGGTATTCGTATCTGATAATAATTATTGACAAAATCTGATCCTATACGAATTACTGCAGTAAGATCTTTATCTGCCAGCGTAATATCCGTTGGATCAGCCTCTGCGTGAATATACATGGCTAAATTACCATATTGGCGCATATCTAAATTAGAATAGGTTTGAAAGGCACCTCTTGAATCACCCTGAACAAGATTACATACTTCCAATGTCATACTTTGCTCATTCTGCTGTAATATAACCCCATTGGCACTTTGCGTTTGTTGTATTTGGATAGCTGATGGTGTGCGATATGGGAATGGTGTGCGTTGCGAATTATCAACAGTGTTTACAGCTCCTACATTAAAAGTTGCAGC
>DATHNB010000106.1:0-8221 GCA_035486495.1 Ferruginibacter sp.
ATTCTATTACTAAAGCTATTATTATTTGAATAAATATGTGGATCACTTGTTTTTACACTAGCAATATTTTCTGTACTTGAACCTATATTAGTTTCCGAACGCTTATCAATTTTTTGATCTGACTCAGGTGCAGAATTATCTACCAAAGAATTGTCACTTTTTTCGTTTAGCTGATTTGATAATTTAATATTGTTTGAAGAGCTATTGTTTGAAGGAATATTACTTGAAGATGGTAAAGAAGATTGATAGGTAACCTGATTGACAGGCCTATTATTATTGCCTTTTTTATTTATAGTGTTACTAGTATTGATATTAGAGTTACTAGTATTGATATTAGAACTTATCTTTTTAGTACTTCCGATATTAGTGGGATTATTGAATATGGCAATACCAGTACCTCCTATAAGTAATAATGCTACCAAAATGAACATATTCTTATCACTTAAAAAGCTTAACCATATTCCTGTAGGCCTTCTGCTTTTCCTTGCTTCAACAATATTATCCCAAATATGCGAAGGCACGTCGGAACTTTGTTTACCAAGCTCAGTTTTAAAAAAATCATCAAAATTCTTCATATCGCTCATACAGCAATTTTTTGTAGTTCAAGAATTTGCTTTTGTAGCATATTCCTTGCTTTAACTAATTGACTCCTACTTGTACCGGGCTGTATGCCTAACATTTCAGCAATTTCATCATGTTGATACCCTTCAATAACATATAAGTTAAAAATTAGCTTATAGCCACTTGGAAGCATATTAATTAAATCCATTAATTCTTTTGCGGTTAGATCTGAATAAGCTGAAGCCTCAACACTACTTTCATCTTTATCTTTTATTTCATACCCTACCACTTCTTTTTCATACCTGCGAAGAGAATATTTTTTCAAAGCCGTATTCACTACAATTCTTCTTATCCAACCTTCAAAAGAACCTTCAAACTTAAACTGATGCATTTTATCAAACACTTTAATAAAGGCATCTTGCAAAATATCCTCTGCATCTGCTGAGCTGCGGGCATAACGAAGACATACGGCCATCATCCGTCCGCTATAGTGGTCAAACACCTCCTTTTGACTGGCGGCATCTTCCTTTATGCAAGCTTTTATTAACTGATGTTCGGTCAATTTACTGTTGGTTTACACAGTTGGGCACTTCTTAATACAAGACGCCCTGATTTATATATACGTTGCCTGAAATTTTTTATTGTAGTACTGAGCAATATTAACATTCGCAATCTTACGCAAGCCTTAACCAATATGAAAGTTACTACTTTTTATATTGATTTCACTATTCTTTTTTATGTAATTTATTTACTCGAATTTTGCTCAATAATACCTTCAAAATGAATTCAATAGCAGACATCAGGAAAGATTATAAGCTTAAAACACTTAGCGAACTGGAAATAGAGGCTAGTCCGATTGCGCAATTTAGCAAGTGGTGGCATGAAGCTATTGATAGCCGCATTGAAGAGGTAAATGCCATGACTTTAGCCACATCTACCACACAGGGTAAACCATCTGCAAGAATTGTATTATTAAAAGGATATAATGACCATGGGTTTAATTTTTTCACCAATTACGAAAGCCACAAGGGAGAAGAATTAGCGATAAATCCACAAGCCAGCCTTGTTTTTTTCTGGAAAGAATTAGAACGCCAGGTAAGAATTGAAGGAATAGCGGAAAAATTAGATACTAAGGATAATGATGCATATTTCTTATCAAGACCAACAGGCAGCCAGATCGGTGCATGGGCATCTCCGCAAAGTCAGGTTATCAAACAAAGAGAAGAAATAGAGAAAAATGTAAAAAAATATGAGCTGGAATTTGCAAATATTAACATCAACCGCCCTGCATATTGGGGTGGATATAGAGTTAAACCACAGTTAATTGAGTTTTGGCAAGGAAGGCCGAACCGTTTGCATGATAGGATACAATACTCTTTGGAAGCAACCGGAAAATGGAAAATTGAAAGGCTAGCACCTTAGCAATTATAAATGGTTAATGATTAATTGAATGCAACTTATGCAATCCCCAATTATCCATTAACCATCAACAATTATACTTAAGCTTTTTTCTTAGGAGCTGCCTTTTCCGTAGCCGCTTTTGGAGCTGCTACTTTTTTCACTACTACTGCTTTTTTTACTTTCGCTGGTCTTGATTTACCAAAAGAACCATTTGAAATTTTACCTTTTTTTGTTTTAATATCTCCGCGTCCCATAATTTATATTTATTGATGTTTGTTGATTAGTAAGATTAAAAAAGCAAGACATAATAATTATGTCTTGCTTTTTAATTTGTTTAATAGCATTACATTTTGCTAGACAATTCTTTACCTGCTTTAAATTTAGCTACTTTTTTAGCTTTAATTTTAATAACAGCTCCTGTTTGAGGATTACGTCCGTTACGTGCAGCTCTTTTAGATACTGAAAAAGTACCAAAACCAACTAAAGTAACTTTACCGCCACCTTTTAAAGTTTTAGTAACCGCTTCGATAAATGAATCTAAAGTAGCGTTCGCTTGTGTTTTTGTAATTTCTGCGTCGTCAGCAATTTTTGCAATTAATTCAGCTTTGTTCATAGTTAAATTTTTAATTTTTTTACTGCGACAAATATAGAGGGTTTTTGATTGCAACAAAATTTTTTCTACTAAATTTTATTTTATAAAAAACGGCTATAATCCATAAGGAACAAGGTGTATAGCAAATTAGTGACCTAACGTTTTAAATTGGAGAAGTTGGCTTGTATATAAAAATCCTTTGCCAGTAAGGGTTTCAATGTTTATAATGGGCAAATCCTTTGTCATTGTGGTTTTGACGATAGTAATTTATCGCTAATAACTGCTAAAAAATCAACTAAATTGTTTTGCACATTTAGTTAACAACCTGCATCAAAGAACGAAAGGCAATAAAATTATCGCCCCATTTATCAAATAATTCTTGTCTAAATGTTGGGGCAAATTTTTCTATATATCGATTGTACAATGCTTTACTTTCTGCCAGATATTGAACAGCATACGTTGGACCTTCATTTTCATCAATATCTAACAACCGCAGAATAGTAACATTTGTAAAGCAACCAGTATTAACAACTTCAAGCGTATGTATTTCTTTCATCCATTCGATCCATTCATCATGAATCGTCCAGGTAACTTTTGTTGTGATATTGTAGATAAACATGTAAATAAGAAATAAGTAGTGAAAAATAAGAAATAAGAAAGTGGAGATGCACTTATTTCAATTCAACATAAATCGGACAATGATCACTATGCTTTACGTCAGGATAAATATCTGCACTTACTAACTGCTGTTTTAGTGGTTCAGTTACTGTTATATAATCAATGCGCCATCCTTTATTGTTTAATCTTACAGTGGGAAAACGCTGGCTCCACCAACTATAACGATGAGGTTCTTTATGAAATTCACGAAAACTATCTACCCATCCACTACCTAAAAATTTATCCATCCATGAGCGCTCTTCAGGTAAAAAACCACTACTATTTTTATTTCCTTTTGGATCGTGAATATCAATTTCGTTGTGTGCAATATTATAATCGCCGCACAAAATTATTTTAGGGTTGGTTTTTCTTAGATTGGTAAGATACTTATGAAATTCATCTAACCATATATATTTGAATGCTTGCCTTTCATCACCACTTGTTCCCGAAGGAAAATAAGCATTGATCAGACGGATATCACCAAAATCTAATTGTATCACCCGTCCTTCGCTATCGCTTGATGGAAGTCCACAGCCAATATGTACTTTATCTGGTTTTATTTTTGTGAAGATAGCTACACCACTGTAACCTTTTTTTTGCGCGCTGAACCAATGATGCTCAAAACCTACGGCTTCCAGTTGTTTAAAATCTACATCATCTTTTGTAGCCTTGGTTTCCTGCAAACAAATAATATCTGCAGGATCGGTTTGTAACCAATCAATAAATCCTTTTTTAAAAGCGGCGCGTATGCCATTGACATTATAGGAGATGATTCGCATATCTATGTGAGTTAAAGTAACCGCTAATATACAATATCAACGATACTACTCTTCTACTTTTTTACCAATAGGCAAAGTAACACCTAAACTTAATATCCATTCAAAAGTACCAAAAGCTTGTTTTGCCGTTCCTTCATAAATTTTTAAATCTGAGTAACGAGCGTAATCAACTTTGTTTGAATATTCGAGGTAAACATATTTACAAAATGTTGCTCTTAATGCGGCTTCTACACCAACGTTCCAACCACCTAATTGAAAGTGTGGATCGTTAGGTTTTTCCTGAAGAGGTCCTGCACTTGAATCTAAAAAGAAGCCATCCTGAACATGCGGAATAACAGGGCCAATCCCTGCTTTTGCTAATAGATCAAACTTTATATTCTCACTTCTATCTGCAATTAAGTGCCAGCGTTTTACCAAATTGAATAAAAGAAAATTAGCACCGTTGTTTAGATAATAATAATATCCGTTGGCTGCATTAAAATTAATAAGTGTATCAACCTGTTTGCCATTTAATGTGCCATGCAAGCGAGCGGTCTGATCAGAGAAAAGAAACTTAGTGTGGTCGAAATTGATCTCCAGCGCCAATCCTCTATCTCTATTAATAAAAAGTCCGAGCCTATAATTATATTGAGGAATAGATATTGCTTTGTGGAGGAGATCCTGATCCCAACCTCTATGATCGTTTCCGTCAATATTAACCCAGGTATAGTTATTTCCAAGTGAAGGTTGGTTGACCCTTACATTACTATTGGTGTAAGATTCTGTGTTATATCCCCAAGAGAAATAGATCTCTTTCTTTCTCTTTTTCTTTTTTGTTGTCTGTGCATTTGAAGTAAATGTAGCAGTCAATAATATTGCTATAGCTATTGAACCTATTGCGATCTTTTTGTTTGTCATCAAAATTTGTATTTGGGGCGTAAAAGTAAATAAAAGAAAGTACCTGTGGGCATTATTCTATACCAAATTATGTGAATGGTATGTTATGCGTCATATTCCAACACTGGCCTTAACCAGCGTTCTACTTCTTCTAATGGCATTTTTTTTCTATCTGTATAATCCAACACCTGGTCTTTTTCAATTTTTCCTACACCGAAATATTTACTTTCCGGATTAGCGAAATACCAGCCGCAGACTGAAGATCCGGGATACATTGCCAGGGATTCTGTTAATGTGATACCTGTAGCTTCTTTGCCACCTAGCAGATCGAAAAGTTTATATTTTTCTGTATGATCGGGACAAGCAGGATAACCAGGAGCCGGACGAATGCCCATATATTCTTCCTTGATCAATTCTTCGTTTGAAAGATGTTCATCGCTTACATACCCCCAATATTCCTGACGTGTTTTTTTATGCAACAATTCAGCAAAAGCTTCTGCAAAGCGATCTCCCAATGCCTGTAAAATGATCTTGTTGTAATCATCCAGATTTTCTTCAAAACGTTTGATGTGCGGTTCAATACCTTCAATCGTTACAGAAAAAGCGCCCATATAATCCTGCTTTTTATATTCAGCAGGTATAATGAAATCTGACAATGAAAGATTTGGTTGGCCAGGTGCCTTTTTTATTTGCTGGCGCAGAAACTGCAGATCTATTTTACCGCTATTTCTTTTTATTACAACTGTATCTGGAGCTGTTTTATCTGCTGCCCAAAAACCAATTACACCTTTTGCATTTACCCACTTTTCATCAATGATCTTTTTCAATATCTTTTTTGCATCATTGTATAAATTGGTTGCTTCTTTTCCAATTATTTCGTCGGTTAAAATTGCAGGGAATTTTCCGTGCATTTCCCAGGCGATGAAGAATGGTTGCCAATCAATATACTCAGCTATCTCGGCCAGATCGTAAGTGTTAAAAGTCTTTGTTCCGATAAAAGTTGGTTTGACTGGCGTAAAATTTTCCCAATCAATTTTTGCAGGATTTTGTTGTGCTTCAGGAAATTTTAAATAATTCTTTACCGTCTTTTTATTGCCAAAATCTAATTTAAGTTTATCATATTCGGCTTTGATACCGCTTAAAAATTCAGGTTTTTGTTCTTTACTTAATAAACTACCGGCAACGGTTACACTACGTGACGCATCTAATACATGCACTACACCATTGTCATATTCAGGAGCGATCTTTACTGCTGTATGCATACGGCTCGTTGTAGCACCTCCGATCAATAATGGAATATCCATGTTTTGACGTTTCATTTCACGACCAACATATACCATTTCATCTAATGATGGTGTGATCAATCCGCTGAGTCCAATGATATCTACATTATGCTTTTTAGCTTCGCTTAATATTTTCTCCGTAGGTACCATTACACCAAGGTCGATAATATCATACCCATTACAGCCCAATACTACGCCAACAATATTTTTACCAATATCATGCACATCTCCTTTTACAGTAGCTAATAAAATTTTAGCTGCGCCTGCGGCTTCAACATTAATTGTACCTGCGGCAATATGTGCTTGTTTTCTATCTTCTTTTTCCTGTTCTATATATGGTGTAAGAACGGCAACTGCTTTCTTCATTACACGTGCACTTTTTACTACCTGTGGTAAAAACATTTTACCCGCACCAAACAGATCGCCTACAATATTCATTCCATCCATTAACGGACCTTCGATCACATCTAATGGTTTAGGATATTTCAGTCTTGCTTCTTCTGTGTCAACATCAATGTAGTCTGTAATGCCGTTAACCAATGCATGCGACATTCTTTTTTCTACAGATTCATTTCGCCACTTTTCATCTTTAATTTCTACTTTGCCTTTTGCTTTTACCGTTTCTGCAAAATTGATGAGCGCTTCTGTTGCTTCGTTGTTAGTATTGTTCCTGTTTAAGATGACATCTTCGCAAAGATCTCTCAGCTTAGGTTCAATTTCATCATACACTACTAATTGGCCGGCATTTACAATACCCATATCCATACCCGCTTTGATAGCGTAGTATAAGAATACACTGTGTATCGCTTCACGTACATGATCATTTCCTCTGAACGAAAAAGATACATTACTTACACCACCGCTAATTTTTGCGAGTGGCATCAATCTTTTTATTTCTGCAGTTGCTTCAATAAAATCTACGGCATAATTGCTATGCTCTTCAATACCGGTTGCTACCGCAAAAATATTTGGATCAAAAATAATATCCTGCGGATCGTATCCTACTTGTTCAGTTAATATTTTATATGCTCTGTGGCAAATTTCTACTTTTCTTGCTTTTGTATCTGCTTGTCCTACCTCATCAAAAGCCATTACAACAACTGCCGCACCATAGCTTTTACAAATAAAAGCCTGTTCAATAAATTTAGCTTCGCCTTCTTTCATTGAGATCGAGTTCACGATACATTTTCCCTGCACACATTTTAATCCTGCCTCAATGATCTCAAACTTACTGCTATCGATCATGATCGGAATCTTAGCGATATCTGGTTCTGCCTGTACTAAATTTAAAAAAGTAGTCATAGCGGTAACCCCTTCTAATAAGGCATCATCCATATTGATATCAATAACCTGCGCACCGCTTTCTACCTGTTGACGAGCTACCGATAAAGCTTCTTCGTATTTATCTTCCCTGATTAATCTGGCAAATTTTTTAGAGCCAGTTACGTTTGTACGTTCTCCAACATTTATAAAATTTGTTTCAGGACGAACTATTAAAGGTTCTAACCCGCTTAACCTTAAGTATGGTTTTATTGTAGTGCTCATTTTATTTTTTTCTTTACCACGGAGAAACGCAGAGGTTTAACACAGAGATTCTCAGAGGTTATAATATCAATCTTTTTATACCGTTTTTTAATTGTGTTGTGTTGAAATTTAATAATAACCCAATCTTACAACCTGATAATTTTAGATAGGTTAGCACTTGTGCTGTGTGAATATCAACCAATGTTTCTACTGCTTTTATTTCTACAATTACTTTTCCTTCAACTAATAAATCAATGCGATAACCAATATCTAATTTTACTTCTTGGTAAATTAGTGGTAACGCTTTTTCCTTTTCTGTTAAAATTCCATTTTTATTTAATTCATACCACAAACATTCTTTGTAGGATGATTCTAACAATCCTGGGCCAAGCTCTGAATGAACTTTAAAAGAATATTTTAAGATCCGTTCCGTTAATATATTTATCTCCTGCATTTCTCTGTGTTAAACCTCGGTGTTACTCTGTGGTTAAAACTGTTTCAATTATTGGTAAACTTCTTGGTGCAAATTTCGCCACTTCATCTGCGAT
>DATHNB010000107.1:0-4348 GCA_035486495.1 Ferruginibacter sp.
TTTCCTCAACAAAATTTCTGATATCTGAAAAAAACGATCTATTGCTACAGCAGCTATTCCTATTGTGATAATGGAAAGCATTTGTATAGTCAATCTTCTCACCACAGATTTATCTTTAACAGTCCTCCAGATAATAGGAAGATTAACTGCTGCACTTGCCAAAGAGGTAAGTACTGTGGCGCTTCCTGCCAGTGATGCGCTAATTCTTCCATGCATTGCCATTGTTGTTGCGGCCGCAGTAGTACTGGCACTGCTTACTAAACCACCAAAAATACTGGTTACCAATAAACCGTTACTTCCAAAAAGTTTTGTACCGAGTGTTCCTATGATTTGTATGGCGATAAATAGTATGCCAAACCAGGTTATTTTTTTTAATGACATGGGA
The DNA here is from genome assembly GCA_035486495.1 of Ferruginibacter sp. Classification (GTDB taxonomy): domain Bacteria; phylum Bacteroidota; class Bacteroidia; order Chitinophagales; family Chitinophagaceae; genus Ferruginibacter. The sequence continues at coordinate 386 of DATHNB010000107.1, forward strand.
GAATCCAGCGTCAAAATTTCTTTTGCAGATGATTCAACCTTTATCAGACTATCGCGCCATATCCATAAACCTGCAACAAGACTCATGGCAAGAAGTGGTACTAATGCCGCTGCAAGAGATTGAGGTGAAAACAGCGTTGCTAAAATTAAATTCCTGGCAAACATTGCAATCGTGGCTAACAAACACAATGTAGATGCTCTGTAAGCCATTCCCGTTTTTTGCAATCTGTTACCTATCTCTGCAACAGTAGCGCTGCTATTTACCAGACCTCCAAATATTGCTCCCAGGTAAAGACCTCTTGAACTATATACACGCAGGAAAACATAATTCAAAAATCCGATTCCGGTAATCGCTATAATACTGATCCAGGCATCACTTGGATTAAACAGTTGGAACGGATCTATGTACCGATCAGGCAATAAAGGATAAATGACGAAACCAATTAATCCTAAAAGAATAGCACTTCTAATTTCTGACGGACGCAAACCTCCCGCAAATTTATTCAGCTCTGTCTTCCAGGCAAGTAGCATCGTCATTATTATTGCGGCAGCCACAGGTGTGAAAATATGGCCCAGTCCTACCATTACACCAAGAATATAATTTACAATTAATGCCGCCGAAGTTGTTATCTCTAGGGACCTGTCAGATAAGATACTACGTATATTCATTAATGCGACTAATATGAAAACGCCAACAAATGCAGCAACCGAAAACTGATCCCCAATTATTGATGTAAGCATTCCCAGCAATGCAACAATGGCAAACGTCCTCACTCCTACATCTTTATTGGACCACTCACGTTCTAATCCTGTTAGCATCCCAATACCAATAGCTACAGCCATCTTTAATGCTATGGGAACAACGGGGAAGTGTATAAATTCTTTCTCCATGCTTATTAAAGTTACTGCATAATTAAAATGTCGCTTTTTTTATCAAAACATGATTTCTCCGTAACCAATGTTTTACTGCGAATACCCTGCCGCTCCAATTAATGAAACGTTAACATTCAAAATAAATTTTCTTTATGGTTATGAATATTATCGCTCTTCAATACTTTTGTTTTACTAATGACAAAGCAATCTATTTTACAACTCCTCTTTACAATTGTGTTTGTATCATGCAGTATACTTTTACAAGCATTTCCATCGCCTACTAACCGGATTTTATCACATCATATTCCACCAAAGAAAGATTCTGTTAAAACCAAAAAATATGTGCTTTATTTTACTATTGATGATGGCCCTCTTGAAGGTTCTCCATTTATTGACAGCGTTTTTCAAAATGAAAAAGAACCAGCAGATCTTTTTTTAGTCGGGATGCATGCAAACATGGGACTGCAGTTTAAAGCGTATTTGAATTTATTGCATAAAAATCACTGGCTCGAGCTTAACAATCACAGCTATACTCACGCAAATGAAGCTTATGATTATTACTATAGTCACCCAAAAATGGTTTTGAGAGATATGCAACGAAATAACGATTCGTTACATTTCAACACTAAAATATGTCGTATGCCTGCACGCAATATGTGGCGCTTAGGATATAAAAAATTTAATGATGGTTTTAGTGGAGATAAAACTGCTGATCTTTTAAAACGAAAAGGTTATAAAGTAATTGGCTGGGATCTTGAATGGGAGTCTGATTCATTGAATCGACCAAAGCAATCACCCGATTCATTATTTAAACAATTGAAGCTGGCATTCAAAAGCAGGTATTTAATTTCTTCGGGAAACGTTGTATTACTTTGTCATGATTGGATGTTTACGACACCATCCAATAAAAAAGAATTACAACAATTTATCGAGTTGGTAAAATCATCCGGTAATATTCAATTCAAATGGTTGTCTGATTATCCGGTTTATAAAAGAAAAATTAAAGAGCATATTTCCTAATGGTTATGCCACGCAAAAACATTTATCGACAAGCAACTATTTCTTATCAATAAATGTTTTGTATAAAAATTTGCTCTAGTAAATAGTTAAATGAAAAACTTTGATTGAGGTAGCATAACCGGACGCATATTGATCAGTTTATCTAAATGATCTGTTTCAACATTATCTTTAAAAGATTTCATTATTCTTTCGCCATTTTTCTCGATAAGCTTAACTGCTACACCATCGATCCACCTTGCTGTTTCATAGCTCCAAATTAATGTTAGTATTGTAAATTTCGAATCAAGCAATTTGATTACTTCTTTTTCAGTTTTAACTTCTCCCTTTTTAAAACCACCTTCCATATTTTTATGGACAAAAAAATGAGTTAGTTTGTCTTTAGATTTCCATATACCAGAAATAAAATAGTCGGAATGAACTGCCATTGTTATAAATTATAAAAGATAAAAAATGTTCGGAGTAGTAAATATATTACTTTTTCTTTTGGTTCCATGCAGGCTTTGCTTTCAATGCTTTAGCATATATCGGACAATCTTCGGAATGAGCGCCGGGCAGATAACCTGTACTCATTAAAAACTCATTCACTATTTCTCCACCTGTAAACTTGAATGTCTTTTTAAAAAGCTTCATCCATTCTTCTTTTGTTTTTGGATGATGTGTATCTAACCAATTTTTAAAAGACCCATACTCTTTTTTCAATTGCAAAATAACCTTCGCATTTTCTATTGCAGCATTTACTTTTAATCGGTTTCTTATTATGCCTGCATCATTCAATAATCTCGTTCTATCTTTCTCTTTATAGGCAGCAACGGTTGCTATGTCAAAATTGTTATATGCTGATCTAAAGGTCTGTTGCTTTTTTAGAATGATATCCCAGCTTAATCCCGCCTGGTTGATCTCTAATATCAATCGACAAAAAAGTTCGTTATCATCAAGTATAGGAAAGCCATACTGCTTATCGTGATATTCTTTATGAACATTTTTATCGGCCTTATCTAAACCGTTTGCGTAAGTGCAATAACTCATCTTGAGAAATATTTATTTCAAAAATACTAAAGATGAAATTGCAAATAACTATTAAAATAATAAATATGGGAATGAAGAAGAGTAGTATTTTATTAATCTTTATCTAATTTCATATTACTTACTATTTGGCCATCCCGCAAAACCTGCACCATATAAAGGCCCGGTGGATAATTACTGATATCAATTTGTATTGCATCATCAGATGTATATTCAGCGTATAGCACTCTACCCATCAGATCTATTATCTTTATCTGATCATTAACCACAAGTCCCCGCACTATGACTTGATCTTTTGCGGGATTTGGGAATAAAGATATATGAGCAATGGCGACATTAGTTGTTGTTAGAAATACCACATTACTAAATCGATAACTACCATCAATATCCATAATTTTTAAAACATAATATCCAGGACCTTTAGGTGCGTCATATAAAGCATTATAGGTATCGCCAGATGAATTACCACTAGCTTTTATGGTATCTATCGGTTTAAAATCACTACCATTGTTATCTGGAGAATATTCAAGTATAAACTCTTTAAAATTAATTTCTTCGGATGTTTGCCAGGTTAATACCGATGTATAACCACTCGTTAAACCCGAGAAAGAAACTAACTGGACGGGCAAAGTAATTGGACTATTACAACGTGCCCCATCACTTTGAATTGAACTCGTTACTGTTGTTGTGATAAAAGTCGCAAAAGGACTCGATGTTGTTGCTGTAGAATTGATCCGATAAATTTTCCCTGTTGTATTACTTTGAATAAACATGTCTCCGGAAGCGTCAAAATATATAGAGCCGTAATTTTCACCTGCCGGAAGTCCTGCTACCGTACCAACAACTGTTTCCACTCCCGTGGTCGGATTTATTCTGATAAGCTGATGGGTTGTACCACCACTGGTTACTGTATATAAATTACTATCAACAGAATTAAAAGCAAAGTCAAATGCGTTAAGAGGTGCAATAGGCAAAGCACCTAGATAAGTAAGATAAGTAGGCGAAGAAGGATTTACATCCACTTCCTGAATGGCGGAACCATTACTAG
>DATHNB010000108.1:0-3197 GCA_035486495.1 Ferruginibacter sp.
TTGATCTAATTTTCCACTGCGTTTTAGTTGATAGAACATTCTGTCAACACCATAAACGTATTCGGCAATGTCCTCAACAAATAATATTTTGTTTTTTGTATTGATATCTGATGGCGTACCAATTACATTCACCAGCAATGATAAATTACCACCGATCAATTCTCCGGTCGCAGTTCCAATTTTATTTAATGGATTGATAGGACAATTATATTTTGCTTTTTTACCGATCAATGCTTTATGCAAAGATTCTATAAATTCATTTTCATCATTAAAAGCACCTGCCATCGGCGCATGTAAAGAAGCTACTTTAATTTTACTGTTTACGTGTGCATGTAAAACCGTGATGTCGCTAAAACCTATGATCCATTTTGGTTTGCGTTTAAATTTTGTAAAATCCAGCTGATCAATAATTCTTCCAACACCATATCCTCCACGTCCGCATAAAATCGCATTGACACTTTCATCATCCAACATTGCTTGCAATTCATTTAACCTCTGTTCATCTGTTCCACTAAAATAATTATCGGAATCACTTCCCAGGGTTTTACCCACCATCACATCAAAACCCCATTGCTGCAAGGTTTTGATACAGGTATCTGCTTTGCTTTTTACTGTATATCCTGCAGGACAAGTAATGCCAATCGTATCACCTTTCTTTAAATATGGAGGAATTTTTATCATAATATCTTCTTTCGAATTTCTGTTAGACTAACTGAATTACCATTGACTGTTAATTGATGTTGCACACTATACTTTAATGCAAAATTATTTTTTTGGTGCCCCACAGGAAAATCAAAGCAAACTGGATAACTATACTCTTTTACTTTTTCCAAAACGATTTCTTCCAATGTTCTGTCAAATTCTTCATTGGGATCATCCGGTTTTAATTTAAATCCACCGATTATCAAACCCTTTAGTTGTACTAACTTTCCTGTTCGCTTTAGGTTCCACAACATTCTATCAATGCTGTACATATATTCATCTGTATCTTCTATGAATAATATTTTCCCTTGGGTGATGAGATCACTTTTTGTGCCAGCAAGCGTTTCAAGTGTTTTTAAATTTCCGCCAACTAACTCACCTGTTCCAATACCTGTTTTATTATTTACATTTATTGATGCTGCGTATTGCATTTTTTCTCCCAGCAAACATTTACGAATTGATTCGATCGTTTCAATTTGCATCGGTTCCGCTTTACTCCAATCTTCAGGAAAACTATTGCACATTTTCGAATGTAAAGAAGCAATACCATAATTGCGATTAAGATGCGCATGCAAAACAGTTACATCACTAAACCCAATGATCCATTTTGGATGTGTTGCAAATTTTTTAAAATCTAGTCCATCAATAATTCTTACTGTTCCATAACCACCCCTTGCACTCATGATCGCCTTTACTGATGGATCATCCATCATTTGTTGCAAGTCTTCCAATCTTTCTTCATCCGTTCCTCCGAAAGTAAAATCTTTTTCGCCAACCGTTTCTCCAACCTTTATTTGAAAACCCCACTCTTCCATTTTATTAATGGCAGGCTGAATATCCGCTACCGAAATAGCACCAGCCATGCAGCAAATACCAATCATATCTCCTTTTTGTAAATATGGTGGAATAGTCAGCGGAATTTCTGGTTCGCTAAAATCCTTTCCTGTAGCCATTGCAGAAAGTGTAGCGCCCAATGGAACAATAGCAGAAAGGAAATCTTTACGTTTCATAAGCTCAATTTACAGAAATTTCGGTATTGGCAATTGATTAGGTATTTTTGCGGGCTTAATAAATTGTCTGAATTGGGATTTACGCGATTAAGGGATTAACAGGATTAGCGAATTTTAAAATCCCGTTAATCCAAAAATCCGACGAATCCCAATTCAGACAAAAATTCCCGATAAATGAACGAACCAAAAAGATATTTAATTACTTCAGCACTTCCTTACGCTAACGGCTTAAAGCATATTGGCCATTTGGCCGGTGCTTATTTACCTGCGGATATATATGTACGCTATTTGCGTGCGCAGAAAAGAGATGTAGTATGGGTTTGCGGAAGCGATGAACATGGCGCTGCTATTACCATACAGGCAATGAAGGAAAAAACGACTCCGAGAGAAATTGTAGATAAATACCATGCTATTCTTAAAAGTAATATGGCTGATCTGGGTATCTCTTTTGATATTTATCATAGAACGACTTCTCCTATTCATCATGAAACAGCACAGGAATTTTTTACTGCATTGAACGATAAAGGTGATCTGGAGATAAAAGATTCAGAACAATATTTTGATGTTGAAGCCAATACTTTTTTGGCGGATAGATATATAGTAGGTACTTGTCCGGTTTGTGCCAACCCAAGCGCTTATGGTGATCAATGCGAAAATTGCGGAACTTCTTTGAGTCCGGAACAATTGATCAATCCAAGAAGCACATTAAGTGGTAATGCACCAATTAAAAAAGCAACCAAACATTGGTATTTACCATTAGATAAATACGAAGATTTTTTGCGCAAATGGATATTGGACAATCATAAAGAGGATTGGAAAGCGAATGTGTTAGGTCAGTGTAAAAGTTGGCTGGATGCAGGTTTACAACCAAGAGCCGTAACGCGCGATCTCGATTGGGGCGTGCAATTACCGGCAAATGTAGAAGGTGGTAAAGGTAAAGTTTTATACGTTTGGTTCGATGCGCCGATCGGTTATATCAGTGCAACAAAACAATGGGCGCTGGATAATAAAAAAGACTGGAAGCCATACTGGAACGATAAAGACACTAAGCTCGTTCACTTTATTGGTAAGGATAATATCGTTTTTCACTGTATTATATTTCCGGTGATGCTGAAAATGCACGGTGATATTTTACCCGATAATGTTCCAAGCAACGAGTTCATGAATCTCGAAGGAGATAAAATGAGTACGAGCCGTGGCTGGAGCATTGAAATGGAAGATTATATCAACGATTTTGTAAAGAAAGAGAATGGTGGAGATATGATGGTGGATGCATTGCGTTATTATTTAACTGCGATCGCTCCTGAAACAAAAGACAGCGAATTTACCTGGAAAGGTTTTCAGGATGCCGTGAATGGTGAGCTGGTAGCAGTTTTCGGGAATTTCGTTAACCGTGCTTTTGTAATGATGCATAAATTATGCAACAGCAAAGTGCCGCCTTTACACGCTGACATTTTAGATGATGCCGATAAAAAATTGTTTGAA
>DATHNB010000109.1:0-7931 GCA_035486495.1 Ferruginibacter sp.
CTATAGCCACATTTGAACCTCCGCCACTATTATATTGCAATGCATTATATCCTATAGCCACATTTAAATTTCCCGTTGTATTATTTTCAAGAGCTTGTTCTCCAACTGCAGTATTTGTAGTTCCAGACGTATTAGTTTGCATTGCAGCACCACCGATAGCAACATTCCATATTCCTGTAGAGGCAGGGTTCAAAGCAAGAACACCCCAAGACGTATTTATATATGGCGATTCTCCTAGAAATCCTGCCCTCACACCATTTCTTTCAAAAACAACATCTTCATTATCACCTGTGCCAATAAAATTTACAGTGGGATTAGTTCCTTTATTTCCAATCAAACTCCAAAAATTACCATTAGTTGGGCCTACTGGTGTTGATGCTTCTGGCACTAAGATCACATTGTTAGCACCATCTAAACTTAATACATTGCCAGATGGAGCCGGAGTTGTTAGTGTAGTTAAATTAGCAAGCATTAACCCCGATGTTCCAAGTGTATTACTTACTATTTCTAATTTATTTTTAGGAGCTGAAGTTCCGATACCAACATTTACTGCACCTACTGTTCCTGAAGCTTCGCCTAATACCAAACTATTACTTTGACTTACCTGTGCATCTGCGCCAATAGCAGTTGCATAACTTAAGTTACCACTTCCTGCAATCACTCCTGCCGAACTTCCTATCGCTGTATTATTACTACCTTGAGAATTATAAAAAAGCGTTTGTTGACCAACCCCCGTATTATTTGCACCAAAGGTATTCTGGTCAAGGCTTAGGTAACCAATAGCAACATTATCATTTGCAAGGGGGCCTGTATTAGAATTAAGAGCATGATACCCAATAGCCATATTTTCACCACCTGAAGTATTATTAACAAGTGCAGAACTACCAAGTGCCACGTTAAAGTACCCTGTAGTATTAATTTCAAGAGCATTATTACCAATAGCCGTATTTTCTACACCTGCAGGAAGTACATTGTTTTTTAATGCTTGAAAACCTAAAGCTGTATTTTCATAAATATTATCAACTCGTCCCGCTGTAATATTATTCACTCTAAAATTCAATGGAACGTTATCAGTAGTGCCTATAAAATTGGTACCATCAACTGTACCTTTATTGCCGGTGAGCAACCAGGAATTATCACTACCTTCTCTTACCCAAACTAAACCATTATAATAATAAACTCCAGGAGTTACAGCATTGGCACCAGGAGCTGAAGTAATAGTATTATATACTTCCATACCTGCAACTGGTGCAATCAAAGGTGCAATACTAGTCGTAGCTGTAAGTGGTACCTTAGGTAGAAGAAATCCCTTATCTGCACTTTGCAATTCTAATATAGCTGAAGCATCTCCAGGTATATTATTATCTACAATTGTTGTTTGGGCCAGTACGGACGTAGCAAAAAACAAGGAAAGTAGCAGTGCTACCAGCTTTCTTGGGGACATTTTATTAGTTTTAAAGGTTAAAATTTTGGTATTATATCCTCATATACTGATTAAAAAGTAAAAAGGTTGGGTAAATGTATATTTTTTTCTATTGACTTAATTGAATAACTCATATTAAATAATAGTTATCTATATAAGAAAATGTTTAATCGCAAGCAAATCTTTAGTTTTTATGATCTGACGGGGACTGGTTAGATCATAAAAAAAGCCCCAACTTTCGTTGAGGCTTTTAATCAATTGTATAATCTTATGCTCTTTGTTTAGCGGGTGCTTTTTTTGCTGCTGCTTTTACCGGTGCTTTCTTTTTTGTTTTTTTAATTACAACATCAAGTGCTTTGCTCATTTCGTCGAAATTATGTTTACCTGTGTAACGTTCTCCATTGATGAAAAATGTCGGTACATCTTTTACACCTCTGTTGATACCTTCGCGGATATCACCTTGTACCTGCCAACCATAAGTTGCATTTACAAGTTCATCCAGGAAACGTTTGTTGTTTACACCTGCTTCGCGACTGTGCAATTTTAAACTTGTTGTACCAAGGTTGCGACGGTTAGCGAATAAAATGTTGTGCATTTCCCAAAACTTTCCGTCTTGTGCTGTTGCAACTGCGGCTTCACCTGCCTTTAGACTGCGTTGGTGAATATTCGTCATAGGAAAATGGCGGAAGTTGAAGCGTATCTTACCTTCAAATTCTTCCAATAATTGTTTAACTACTTCATTTGCTTTAGCACAAATTTCGCTTTCGTATTCGCCAAATTCTTCCAGCGTTACTGCTGCATCTTTGTTGCCTACAAAAACATCTTTCGGTTCAATGATCTCAACGACCTCTTTTTTGAATGCCATAATATTGTTCTCCTTTTTATTGTGTGTAGATTATGCCTAACTGGTCTGATGGCCAGGCTGTTTAATAATCATTTTAAGTGAAATGATTTCTTTTTTGTTACAGGAAAGTCATCTAAATCAAGAGGCAAGTGCTTTAAAGGTAATATTTTTTAGACGTTTAACCATACCTGTTGGTATTTTTATAAAATATTAATGCTTTTATTACTGATAATCAATACTTTATATTTAGCACCATTTCTCGCTTTATGTGGATAACTTATGATTTAGCCTGTAGCGTTGGTGTTTGAACATCATTTCTAAAAACTACCGTTCCATCAAAAACATCTACTAAAACAGGCTTGCTCTTATCTATATTTCCTGCCAATATTTTTTTACTTAACTGATTTACTATTTCTTTTTGGATAAGGCGTTTTAACGGTCTTGCACCAAATTGAGGATCATATCCGTTCTCTGCTAAATAGTCTAAAGCGTAATCACTAAACTCTAATTGAATGCCATTATTCGCTACCAATTCTTTCAAACTATTTAACTGGATAGTGATGATGCCTTTTATTTCTTTTTTCATCAATGGCTGGAACATGATCACTTCATCTATCCTATTCAAAAATTCCGGACGAATAGTTTGTCTCAATAAACTCATTACCTCTGCTTTTGTTGATGCTACTACTTCATCTTTATTAGATTCAGTCACACCTTCAAAATTATCCTGAATGATCTGACTACCCATATTACTTGTCATGATAATGATGGTGTTTTTAAAATTAACCACGCGGCCCTTGTTATCCGTTAATCTACCATCATCCAACACTTGTAATAAAATATTGAATACGTCAGGATGTGCTTTTTCTATTTCATCCAATAACACAACACTGTATGGTTTACGTCTTACCGCCTCCGTTAGTTGTCCGCCTTCATCATAACCAACATAGCCCGGAGGTGCACCTACCAAACGACTTACTGAATGTTTTTCCTGATACTCACTCATGTCAATTCTCGTCATCATATTATCGTCATCAAATAAATAGTGAGCTAACGCCTTTGCTAATTCAGTTTTACCAACGCCAGTTGTACCTAAGAAAATGAATGAACCAATTGGTTTTTTAGGATCTTGCAAACCTGCACGGCTTCTGCGTATGGCATCACTTACAGCTTCAATTGCTTCTTCCTGTCCGACAACTTTTTTATGCAATTCATCTTCAAGATTCAACAATTTTTCTCTTTCGCTTTGCAACATTCTTGATACTGGAATGCCGGTTGCTTTTGCAATGCTTTGTGCGATATCTTCAGCATCTACTTCTTCTTTCAATAAACGTTTTTCGCTTATTTCATCCAGCTGTTGCATTTGTTCATCAACGATCTTTTCCTGTTCCTGCACTTTGCCATAGCGTATTTCTGCTACACGCCCATAATCACCGTTACGTTCTGCCTGATCAGCTTCTAATTTTAATTGTTCGATCTGTGCTTTGGCTACCTGTACTTTTTCTACAATTTCTTTTTCCTGTTGCCATTTTGCCCTGAACGTATCTCTATCTACTGAAAGATTAGATATTTCAGTATTCAATGCTTTTAATTTATCCTTGTCATTTTCTCTTTTAATCGCTTCGCGTTCAATTTCCAACTGACGGATTTGTCTTTCAAGCTTATCCAATTCTTCGGGCATAGAATTCATTTCTAAGCGAAGCTTGGCAGCACTTTCATCAATTAAATCAATTGCTTTATCCGGTAAAAAACGATCGGTGATATATCTGTGCGATAATTCTACAGCGGCAATAATTGCTTCATCTTTGATACGTACGTGATGATATGTTTCATAACGATCTTTCAATCCACGTAAGATTGAAACAGCATCTTCCACACTCGGTTCGTCGATCATTACTTTTTGAAAACGACGTTCGAGTGCCTTATCTTTTTCGAAAAACTTTTGATACTCATTTAATGTTGTTGCGCCAACAGCTCTCAACTCTCCTCTTGCTAAAGCGGGCTTTAAAATGTTAGCTGCATCCATTGCGCCATCACCGCCGCCTGCACCAACTAATGTATGTATCTCATCTATAAATAAAATAATATCGCCATCGCTTTCTGCGACTTCTTTTACAACAGATTTTAATCTTTCTTCAAACTCACCTTTATATTTTGCACCCGCAATTAGTTGCCCCATATCCAAAGCGTAAATAACTTTCGATTTTAAATTATCCGGCACATCGCCATTAACGATACGCATGGCCAAACCTTCTGCAATGGCTGTTTTACCAACACCTGGTTCACCAACCAATATTGGATTATTTTTACTTCTTCTTGATAAGATATGCAAGGTTCTGCGGATCTCTTCATCACGACCAATAACAGGATCTAATTTTCCTGCACGTGCCATTTCGTTTAAATTTTTTGCGTATTTATTTAGTGCATTGAATTGTGTTTCCTGTGTTTGAGAGGAAACTTTTGAGCCTTTTCGCAAATCCTTTATAGCAGCCAACAAACCTTTATCGGTAAGGCCCGCATCTTTTAATAATTTAGCGCTGTTATCATTTCCCTGCAAGATGGCTAACAATAAATTCTCAACGCTTACAAATTCATCGCCTGAAGATTTTAAACTTGAGGTCGCTTTCAGAATAACACTATTCATATCACGACTCACATTTTGAGCCGGTTCGCCACTTTGCGTTTTAGGTAATTTTTTTATGCTTTCATCCAGTTTTGATTCTACAAAACTCACGTTCACATTATTCTTTTTCAATAAGAACCCGATAGCCGAATCTTCTTCGCTCAACAACGATTTTAACAAGTGTTCCGTTTCAATTGTTGGGTTTTGATTATTAAAAGCGAGTTGCTGAGCATGAGCCACTGCCTCTTGTGCCTTTATGGTGAAATTATTTAAATTCATACCGTAAGTATTTACTTGATTTTAGTGAGTATGTAACAAAATCTACTCCAAAAAATTAATTCAGAAGATATGTCTCATTAAATGAGGCTCTGCCTGCCGCAAATGCAGTCTAATTAAGAGATTCCTGCTATTCTTACAGGGGAATTATGAAGAATTAAATGGACTAGCTATCCGCCATTTGTTTTTACCAGCACTATTTTTGAACGATCTGACTTATATACTTTATCATAATAACTCACAAGATCAGGATAATAGACTGCAGGAAATTTCCCACTTGCTTGTTCACGTTTCCTATAATAAAATATTTCATTTCCCATAACCTTTACTGAGATCGAATAATTACCAAATTGACTATTAATGGTGACATCAGCCGGAATACTTTCAGGACTATACCCTGGAGGCATTTTAATATCAACAGTATCTATCTCTGCATGTTCATAAGGTAATTCGATTGTTGTTTGATGATCTTCGCCAGTATTTAGTTTTGTACTATTTTTTGTCAATATATCAGGTGCAATAAACAATCGTTTACCTGTAACCTGCGCATAATTATTTGCAGTAAGTTCTAAGTGTTCATAAACGGAAGGAACTAATAATGAGTCTTCCTGATAATTGAATTTTATAATATCGTAGGATGGGAGATCAATATTATTTTTAAGATACTCACTTATCTTATCCTTTGATAAGCCGTTAATTAACCAATGCAAATGATCTTCCTGCATTCCTTTAACCTGCGTAATTATTGTTGCTGTTAAATTACCATCTTCGTCAATAGTCGCTTTTATATTCCTATTTTGAAAATTATCGGCCATTTTATAAGTGGGCGTATGTATTAACTTACTATTATTTTCATCTACTAACAATGCATATCTATCTGCAGTAAATCCGCCAAGATAACCGGCAGGTAATGTCTGGCTGGTGCATTCAAGCCACATAGTATCTTTAGCCATTGGTACGCAAACTATCACATGATTAAAATGTGCAGAAGGAAAATCACTGTCAAAATAAGTATTATAATAACCGGCATTAATTAATGTGCAGTTCGATTTGATACCTGCCTCTTTTAGCATCGAATGCATGTAATTACTTAAAGCTTTACAATCTCCATAATCTTTGCTGGCAACATACCCTGCATCAAAAGTCTGCCAGCCGCCAATACCTAATTGTACGCTTACATAACGTGTATTTTTTTGAAGGTATTGATACAGTAGTTTTATTTTATTGATCGTATCGGGTACGTTATCCGTTAACTGGTGTACTATTTTTTTAATATTATCAGGCAATACGTCTCTTCCATGATTAAGTGTAAAGAAAAATTTGCCCATGTCTTTCCATGAATTCATATCACCTGTATAATCACCCCATTTAAAATCTGTAGGTGCTAAAAGAACAGAGGGTGTTATCTCATGCAATTGTGGCGAATATTTTTCTTCTTTAATTGCGGGAGTATTTGCAATTGACCACTCATACGATGTGTTATCATTTACAGAAGAAATTACAGGGTCTTTATAGTAATCAAAAACTTTATAGCGCAGTTTATAATTAGCAGGGCATTCAACTGTAAGCTTACTATTTTCAACAGAAAAATTATATCCTTGCACAGGGTTCCATAGTGGTAAAAACATCAGTCCGTTTAGATCGATAGAGCTTGTGTACTCAATTGTATAAGGATACGTATTTACTCCAAGATCACATACTTTTCCTCTAAAATCATCCATCAAAGAAAACCCATCAGTAAGCGCGATATCGTTGAGTTCACTTTTTTTTAGTGTTTTTATCTTCTTTCCACTTGAATCAAACAATTTACCATCCACATAATCGATCTTTCTGAACTTATCATAATACTCATAAAACCGGGCATAATTAGCTGCAGCTTCATTCAATATTGTTATTGCATATTTATGGTATAATGTAGCGCTGCCAATATCTTTTATTACCAATTTAGTTTCTTCTAACCTTGCTACCGCATTGGCATTTTTAAGTAATGCAGGAGATATTAGATTAACGTTATAATCAACATCCTGGGCATAAGCGCCCGTTAATAAAGTAAAATGCAGTATAAATAAGCAAAAATATTTTCTCATTATTTGGTTTTCTTTTTAAATACAAACTGCTGACTATGTTCTTTTACTACGTAATCAAAAAAATCGCGTAAGACTTGGTAATCTTTCGGAGAGAAAAATGCCCGTTCCAATTTTAAATGAGAACGTAGGCTAATACCCGTTTCTGTTTGTGAAACGATATATTCAAAATAACCAGCCTCTCCATCTTTCAATGTTACCCTTACAGATTTGGGAAGATCATCTACCTGATATCCTTTAGGAATATCAATATTTAATATGTAGGTTTCATCAGTTTTATAAGGCATCTCTACCGGATATTTTCTTTCTGCCGATTTAAAGTAATTTTCCTGATGCCCTTCTTTGAGCATAGGGTTAAAATAAATAACATTTGCTGTATCCGCATCAATAGCAATATTATAATCCACTTCCATTGGTTTTTCGCAACTATCTAGATCTTTATATTTAATATTTGAAACAGTTCCTTCATCAGCATAAATCGATTTGAGTGCAGCTTCGTATGCTTCTTTATTTTTTGAACGAATGGTTTCCCGAATAGTACAGGAGCCATAATAGCCGCAATCAGATTTAATTGTACCAACCCACTTACCTGCCTCATAATGTAAGTTTGCCGTTGTTACAGAACTTTCAGATAATGTATCAGCTCTAAAATAAACAGGATCTGCACTTTTATTGATCACG
>DATHNB010000110.1:0-3141 GCA_035486495.1 Ferruginibacter sp.
CTTCCTATAGATCAAGGGTACAAAAAATAACAATTACCTTTGCAGTTCTATCAGCCAGACTATCGCTTTAAGCAATTGAAGAGGAAAGTCCGGACAGCAAAGGGCAACACACCGGTTAAGCGCCGGCTTCCCGATTTATCGGGAAAGAGAAAGTGCCACAGAAAATAACTGTCTTAATTTATTAAGATGAGGGTGAAAATGTGAGGTAAGAGCTCACGAAAAATATAGGTAACTATATTTTTGGGTAAACCTTGTGTGCTGTAATGCCATGTAAACCAGTGTTTGAGGGCGGCTCGCCCGAGCTGGAGGGTAGGCAGCAAGATTGTAACAGTAATGTTACAGCCAGATAAATGATAGTCACCTGATTTATCAGGAACAAAATCCGGCTTATCGGCTGATAGTTTTTTTAAGTTAAAAGTCAGAAGTGAAAACCAAAAAGTGTTTATAATTCACTGAGTTTTTTACTTCTGGGTTTTAGCTTTTTACTTTTGAGTTCTTTATGATTTCTGCTACTATTTTATCAATAGGCAACGTAACCGTTTCTGCAGAAAAATCATCCCAATCGATGAAACGTACCGTTTCTGTTTGCTGTACCTCGTTATAAACTCTTAATTGAGTCTCATCAAAATCAAAAGGTTTGTTGCGTAGAGGGACTGCTATTGGTTCTAACGCTTTTACAAAATAATAAATAGCGATGATCTGATGTTCGGGATTGAAAGCGCTTTGCTGATAAAAATCTGTTGTGTAAATATGATCACCTACTTCAACTTCCAGATTCATTTCTTCTTTAAATTCTCTTTTGAGGCAATCTATTGTTCCTTCACCAACTTCTAATCCGCCTCCCGGAAATTTAGTGAAGTAATTACCACGGATATATTCATCACTAACTAGAACCTGTTTGGTTTCGTTGATCAGTATGCCGTAAACTCGTAGGGTAAAATACATTGGTAAAGTCAAAAGTTAAAAGTCAAAAACAAAAAATATCAATAAAACAATTTATCAATTTTACTATTAGGCATTTATCTCTCCTTTAAACACCAATACCGCAGGTCCGCACAGCCAAATATTTCGAAAATTATCATCATCCATTTTGTCAAATTCAACGCTCAAATGTCCGCCCGGAGTTTTTACGTCTACACGATTAAATCCATTATCGTTATGTGCAGATACTAACGCTGCGGCTGTTACACCGGTGCCACAACTTAATGTTTCATTTTCTACACCGCGTTCGTAAGTGCGTACAAAAATTGTATGGTTGTCGATAGATTCTACAAAGTTTACGTTGATGCCCTCTTCCTTAAATTCATTACTATACCGTATTTCTCTGCCTACTTTATATACATCTATCACTGCGGCATCCGAAACTAATTTAATGTAGTGAGGAGAGCCTGTATCTAAAACTATTCCTGAAGAGTGTTGTTCTACACTAGTAACATCTTTCATTTTTAGACGAACGGTATGATCGCTTTCTATTTCAGCCTTGTGTTCGCCATCAATTGCCCAAAAGGTATAAGTGGCTTTATGAATACCAACTTCATGGGCAAAGGCTACCAGGCATCTGCCGCCATTACCACACATAGAACTTTCGTTGCCATCTGAATTGTAATAGATCATTTCAAAATCGTATCCGGCCTTTTCGCCTAATAGCATCAAACCATCGGCGCCTACACCAAATCTTCTGTCACAAATATTTTTGATCTGTTCTGTTGTTAATGTCGTGATTTGTTTTTTACGATTATCAAGAATTACAAAATCATTTCCCGTGCCCTGGTATTTATAAAACGTAAGCGTTGTCATCAATTTAAATATTTTCGGTTGTTATTATTTCTAAAGAATGTTTTATTAATTTTTCAACAGCGGCAGCACTATTTTTTGAAAACTCTTTTGTGATGCGATTGGCTACAATAACATTGAGACTTACACAATGATGTCCTAATAGTTTACTTAAGCCATAAATCGCAGACGATTCCATTTCAAAGTTAGCGATTTGATGTTTGCCTAAATTAAAGGTTGTCAGCATATCAATTAATTCAGGGTAGGCGAGGCCTAGTCTTAATACCCTGCCTTGTGGTCCGTAAAAACCCGGACATGTTACCGTTATTCCCTGATGATAATTGTTTACAAAATGCTTCAGCAAATTTACGCTAGCCATTGTAATATATGGGGATATATTTCCGGTGCCTAACTGTGTATGTGTTTGAAAAGCTTTCAATAAATATTTTTCCTCTTCATTATTTTTTAAGCGATAAAAATGCAAAACATTATCCAGTCCTAATGCATAAGTTCCTGCAACAAAGCTATCCACAGGTATTTCTTTTTGTAAAGAACCGGATGTGCCGAAACGAATGATATTTAATTGCGTAAATTTTTCTTTAATCAATCTTGTTTCAAGATCAATATTTGCCAAAGCATCCAATTCATTGAGGGCAATATCAATATTATCTGGACCGATACCTGTGCTTAAACAGGTAAGTCTTTTTTTACCAATATAACCGGTATGTGTTATGAATTCGCGGTGCTGATTTTTGTATTCTATTACGTCAAAGTGTTTGCTCACTTCTTTTACCCTGTCAGGATCGCCAACGGTAATGATAGTAGTGGCTATTTCTTCAGGACGGCAGTCTAAATGATAAATAGCGCCACGGCTATTTACTATCAGTTCAGATGCTGCAATACTGTTCATACCATTGTTTTGAAGAGGTTATATCGTAATTTCGGTACCAAAGAGGAGGTGCCGAAATTTTTATTTTTGCTTAAAAATACCTTATTTTCGCAACTCTATAAAAAGGGTCCTGTGGCCGAGTGGCTAGGCAAAGCTCTGCAAAAGCTTCTACAGCGGTTCGAATCCGCTCGGGACCTCAATTTTCGCGAAAGATGCCGTAAAATCGGCATCTTTTTTATTTTTATGATCTGAGTTGTCCTTTTGGTTGTCTGTAGAACCTAATAGGTTGCTTTTAGCTTCTAATAGTTTCATAAATCTTATAGTTTTAATTATTAAAAATAGAAAAGGCCTTTTTCTATGCTCAATTTACTTTTCAGTGGTTTTTTAAAGGGAAACCTTCTCAAAAGAAATCATAAGAAAATATAATATAACCCTGTAAGTTTTTGAATAGACTACTTGTATTCTATACGACCGATTTA
>DATHNB010000111.1:0-7988 GCA_035486495.1 Ferruginibacter sp.
ATTATTATTCCTGATACAGCAAAAGAAAAACCACAACGTGGAGTTGTATTATCTGCCGGCCCTGGTAAAAAAGACGAACCCGTAACTGTAAAAGCAGGCGATACTGTTTTATATGGCAAATACGCCGGTACTGAAATTACAATCGAAGGCATCGAATATCTCATCATGAGAGAAAGCGATATTCTTGCGATCGTTTAATCAACCAATCATTACATCAATAAAACTCAAACAACAATACAAATGGCAAAAATGATATTCTTTGATATCGAAGCTCGCAACAAAATGAAGAAGGGCGTTGATACATTGGCAAATGCGGTTAAAGTAACACTAGGACCAAAAGGTCGTAATGTGGTTATCGAAAAGAAATTTGGTGCACCACAGGTAACTAAAGATGGTGTTACTGTTGCAAAAGAAATTGAATTAGAAGATCCTATTGAAAATATGGGTGCTCAAATGGTGAAAGAAGTAGCTTCAAAAACTGCAGATATTGCAGGTGATGGTACTACCACTGCAACTGTATTGGCTCAGTCTATTATTGGTGAAGGGTTGAAAATGGTTGCTGCGGGTGCAAACCCAATGGATCTTAAACGTGGTATTGATAAGGCGGTTAAATGTGTAGTTGAAAGTTTAGTAGCTCAGAAAAAAGATGTTGGCAACAACTCTAAAATGATCGAACAGGTGGCAACTATTTCTGCTAACAACGATAACGAAATCGGAAAGTTAATTGCGCAGGCAATGGCTAAAGTTGGTAAAGAAGGCGTTATCACTGTTGAAGAAGCTAAAGGAACTGATACAACAGTTGATGTTGTCGAAGGTATGCAATTCGACAGAGGCTATATTTCTCCATACTTCGTTACAAACAGCGAAAAAATGCAGGCTGAATTAACAGCTCCTTTCATTTTGATTTATGATAAGAAAATTTCAGCAATGAAAGATATTCTTAGCATATTAGAAAAAGTGGCACAAACTGGCCGTCCGTTAATGATCATCGCTGAAGATCTTGATGGTGAAGCATTAGCGACATTGGTAGTGAATAAATTACGTGGCACAATTAAAGTTGCTGCAGTAAAAGCTCCAGGCTTTGGCGATAGAAGAAAAGAAATGTTAACTGATATCGCAACACTAACAGGCGGAACAGTTATAAGCGAAGAATTAGGTCATAAATTAGAAGGTGTTGAATTAACATCTCTAGGACAGGCTTCTTCAATAACGATTGATAAAGACAACACCGTTATTGTTGGTGGTAAAGGTAAAAAATCTGATATAGTTTCCCGCGTTAATCAAATTAAAGCGCAGGTAGAAAATACTACATCTGATTATGATAAAGAAAAGCTACAGGAACGTTTGGCAAAATTAGCTGGCGGTGTTGCTGTACTATATGTTGGTGCTGCTACAGAAGTAGAAATGAAAGAAAAGAAAGATCGCGTTGATGATGCATTGCATGCAACAAGAGCTGCGGTTGAAGAAGGAATTGTACCAGGCGGCGGTGTTGCTTATATCCGTGCTATTGCAAGTCTTGAAAAATTAAAAGGTGCTTTAAACGCTGATGAAGCAACAGGTATCGCTATCGTTAAACGTGCTATCGAAGAACCAATTCGTCAGATAGTTATTAACTCTGGAATTGAAGGTTCCATTGTGGTGCAAAAAATTAAAGACGGCGAAGCTGATTACGGTTTTAATGCTCGTACAGAAGTGTATGAATATATGTTTAAAGCGGGTGTTATTGATCCAACCAAAGTGACTCGTGTAGCACTTGAGAACGCAGCGTCAATTGCAGGTATGTTATTAACAACAGAATGTGTAATTGCCGACAAACCAAAAGAAGAAGCTGGCCACGGTGGTGGTGCTCCTGATATGGGCGGAATGGGTGGCTATTAATACCATCATCTCTCCAACAAATTTTAAAAAATCCCTTCCAATTTCGGAGGGGATTTTTTGTATCTTCAACTACCTTAAATTATAAGCTATTATGAGACAATTTGAAATACTTAAACTGACAAGACAATATTTATTAAATGATATTAAAGATTTAACTGTTGAACAATTAAATGAAATTCCTGCAGGATTTAATAATAATATTATTTGGAACTTTGCTCATATGCTGGCTACGCAACAAGGCATTTGTTATGCAGGTGCAAACATAAAAATGATAATAGATCAGGATTTCTTTGACGCTTACAAACCTGGAACAAAGCCGGGAAAATTTGTTGATGGAGCTGAAATAGATACAATAAAAAAACTATTCATAACAATGATTGATCAGTTAGAAATTGATTATAAAAATAATGTGTTTACTAATTTTACGCCATTCACAAATCGGTATGGATTTGAACACAGGAGTGTAGATGATTCTATCAATTTTGTATTATATCATGAAGGATTACATTTTGGTGTTATCACTTCGTATAAAAAACTTCTGAAGAAATAAATGCAGAGTATTTGAATAGTTAGAAAGTTATTTCTAGTTTCACTGTTCCTGAATTGAAAGAGTTTTCGTTTTTCCATAGAGGACCGTTTTGTATTAATTGCATTACAGCATCGTTTACATCTGTATCAATTGATTTTTCAAAATAGAAATCGTGAGGTATAGTAAAATTTGCATCAATTTTAAATTCAACGATCATTGTACCTGTTACTTTTCTTCCATCATCATAGGTTGAATAGGAGAGTTGATCTTTTAAATAATTCAAGTAAACCGACCAGCCAACTAAAGGATTTGTGCCTTTTTTGTACAAAATATTTACCTGACTTTCCGGGCTATTATTATTTCCTGACGTATCTTTTTTAAATGATATTTTACTTGGCATTAACTCAATTGTTTCAAAATTACCGGCACGAAGCGTAATTGCTTTTGAGTAAAAATTGGTAGAAATAATGCCGAGCTCTATAAATGAATCAGCTCGTTCAATATTAAAAAAACCTTTCTCATCTGTTATAGATCGTTGCTGATTATTAATGATAAGTACAGCATAAGGAACAGGGTTATTATGATCGTCGGTTATTTTACCGGAAAATGTAGCATTGGATATTTTACTAAATGCCATTTTCTTTTTCATTTCAACAGGTGATGCAGAAGCAGGTTCAGTAGCTAGATTTGTTGAGGGAAGGGTATTTTCTGAAATTATATCTTTATTAGTGTGACTATTTTTAGTGACAGATTTTGCAGACAAATTTAATCTAGGCTTTTCTGATTCGCGATCAGCAGCCGGAGGTGCAACATTTTTTGCATCAATGGAAGATAATGTGTCTTTTACTTCCGGAGCTTTTACAATAAGTTGTTGTATTATGGCAGCTTCCTTTTGTTTGTCTGTATGATTTGTTATTGAGTAAAAAGCAAAACAGGAGCCTATTACTAATACAGCTGCCGCAGCAAATTTCCACCAGGTTGAATAATCTTTAGCATTACCTACTGCAGCTATTTTCTTTTGTAAAATGGTGAATTCATGTTGTAGTTCCGTATATGATTTTTCATTTTTAAAAGAAGGAGATGCCGCGAATCCGTCAATTGCATCTGCCAATAAAGGATCGTTCAATGCAGCCTTTTCAATAGCATGCATTTCTGTAGGCGTTAATTTACCAGTAAGGTATTTATGAATATCTTCTGCGCTATAAATATGGTCGTTATTTTCTGTTTTCATCTTGTTTCTGATCGTTTGCTCCTTAATTCATTGATCGCATCTTCCATGCATTTCTTTAGATTTCTTCTTCCATTTTGAATATGGCTCCTTATTTTGCTCCATTCGTATCCTGTTACTAAGACAATGTCATTATAACATTTATGCTGTAAATAAAATAGTCTGATTGTTTGTTTTTGTTCTTCAGCCAATTTGTTTATGCAATATTCCATTCTGGCGTAATTTTCCTCTTTTTCAAGATGTTCTTCTTCCAAATGCGATTCTTGTTCGAATTGCATAAATATGGGGTTGAATTCTATACTTTTAATATTCTTTGGACTTCTTAATTGCATTAAACAATAATTCTTTGCAAGCACATGCAGCCAACTTTTAAAATTGGTTACTTCATATAGGTTTAATTTCCTACATAGTTCTTCAAAAATATCCATTACAGCATCTTTGCTTTGTTCACTATCTTTAAAATATTTCAAGCAAACACCGTATACAAGCTCCATATATCGCTGATATAAATTACTGACATACTTTATATCACTACTTTTTTTAAAGGCAGTAACTAGCTCTATGTCGCTAGGTTGTTCGGGTGATATATTTTTAAAAAATGGCAATGATGGAGGTTAATGAATACTAAATGTAATATTTTTTCTACATGGAACTTATCATACCTTGTGCAATTCCGTAATAAATGAAAAAGATTTCATTTATTTAATTTAATAAGGCAGCATGTATAACTTACATTGTATCTTATTGTGCAGTAGACCTTTGATTAATGATTAAACATTGAGTTAATAATGTTGGGGGTAAAGTAAAAACCTTAAATATTTTTTTAATATTTAAGGTTTTATAAAATAATTGCCATATTTTAGATAAACCAAACTAGCTATATGATAATAAACTCTACTAACCTCTTTGCAGCGTCGTCTTTTGTTGCAATATTCTTTTTCTTCGCATTAATTCTTTCAAAAAAAAATCGGACATTTTTCTTTCCATTTTCAGGGAAAGATTGGTAAGTAGTGCTTAAAAAGTAGCTATTTGTTAAAAATTAATCCCCCTTCGTAAAATTTATTGATAATTAATACGTTAATACCAAATTGTCTAAATAAATAATCTCTATTAGGATATATATAATACTTCTTTATAGCTGCATTATATGATACAGAACTAAAACTAACTAAGCATGAAGGCCAAGATCAAATATATTTTTAATTGCTCTAAACATACCATATATATATGTTTACTTGTCTTGGTTTCCATATTTGGAATAGGGCAGCATTTGCAAGCGCAATGTAATATCCCTACCGTAAATCCTGATTTCGAATTGCCTGTTTTAACTTGTGGTACGCCTGTAACATCACCTTGTTACCAAGATGAAACGGATTCTTTAACAGCTGGCTGGAGAACAACAGAAGCTGATCACCAAATTGAATATTGGCAATCAGATTTTAATGGAGGCAGTGGTAAAGTTCCAGCTTATTCAGGAAATCAATTTGTTGAATTAAATGCAAATGCTATTGGAGGTTTATATCAGGATTATAGTACCCCGGCCCCAGTTGTATTTAACTTTAGCTATGCTCATAGAGGAAGAACTGGTATAGATGAAATGGCTGTTTTGGCCGGTCCTCCCGGAGGGCCATATGATACACTACAGTATGAGAAAGATAATAACACAGCGTGGGGTTTGCATACAGGTGCATATACAGTACCAGCAGGACAGCCTGTTACGCGTTTTGAATTTGTAGCGATTACTACAGCTAACAATGATCCCACAGAAGGTAATTTTTTGGATGATATTAATTTTACCGCTAATAATGGAGTTATTAGCGGTAATTTCACTTTAGCCTGTACTAATACTAATAATTCTTCTGTTACACCTATAGCGGCAGGTTTCGGTACTTGGAGTCAAGTTTCTGGACCCGATAATAATCCTGTTATAGGTTCTCCCAATAGTGATACCACTACTATTAGTGGTTTTGATGCTGTAGGAGTATATACATATCAGTGGGCAACATTTTATTGTACCACTAAATTAACTGTTACAGTTAATCATCTTAACCCTGTTGCTCCAACAACAGCTCCAGTAACATATTGCCAGGGAGCTACATCAGTAGCTCTAACAGCAACAGGAACACTTCCATACTGGTATACAACACCCACAGGTGGAGTAGGTGTTAGTCCGGTTTTCCCAAGTACTGCAACAGCAGGAGTTACAACTTATTATGTGACTCAGACCATTAATACTTGCGAAAGTGTCACGAGGACGCCACAGGTTGTGACAATTAATGGCAGTCCAACAATCACATTGGGGGCAACATCTAATGGATGTCTGTCGGCTACTGCGCAAGTTGTAAGTTTGCCATATACAGCAACTACCAATACACCGACAACATACAGCATTTCAAACTGGAGTAGTGGTGGTTTTGTGAATGTTACTAATGCGGTCTTACCGGCTGGTTCTATTGTTATTACAGTACCTGCCGGAGCAGGAGCCGGTACGTACACAGCTAAATTAACGGTAACAAATGCTAATGGCTGTGTGAGTGTGACTTATCCAATATCAGTACAGATAACAGCATTACCATCAATACAATTAAATGCCATAGCAAGTGTTTGTGCGTTGTCTACGACGCAAACACTGAATTTAGTCTACACATCAACTACTGGTACACCAACGACATATAGCATTACAGGCTGGAGCGGTGGTGGTTTTGCGAATGTTACCAATGCCGCTTTACCTGCGAGTCCTATAGGTATTGTTGTACCTGCAGGAACATCAGGGGGTACTTATACTGCTAGCCTGACAGTAAATAATGGTACTTGTACGAGCAAAGTATATACTATTACTGTAACCCTTATTGCTCCACCGACAATTACATTAGGTGCTATAGCTCCGGTATGTTTTTCAACAACGGCTCAAACAGTAACTTTACCATATACGGCAACTAGTGGTGCGCCATTGCCAACGAAATATAATATTAATGCTTGGAGCGGTGGTACTTTTGCGAATGTTACTAATGCAGGTTTACCAGCTAGCCCCATTAATATTACAGTGCCAGCAAGTACAGCTGCAGGTACATATACGGCAAACCTAACGGTAAACAATCTTACTTGTCTCAGTTTTCCATATTCAATAGGCGTGACGATTAATCCATCCGTGTTGACAATTACAAATCCGGCACCTGGATGTTTACCGGGAGGGGTTGATATAACAGCTGCAGCAGTAACAGCTGGTAGTACTCCAGGCTCAACTTTTACTTATTATACAAATGCTGCAGCAACAATAGTATTAGCTACACCAACAGCAGTAACTACGAGTGGTATATATTATATTAAATCACTCACACCTGGGGGGTGCTCTCAAGTTCAACCAGTGACTGTAACGATTAATTCACAGCCGACAATTACATTAGGAGCAACAACACCTGTATGCTATTCGTCAACTGCTCAGACGGTAAACTTACCTTATACAGCTACCTCATTAGCTCCAACAACTTACAGTATTAGTGGGTGGAGTGGTGGCGGTTTCGCAAATGTTGCAAATGTTGCTTTACCTGCAACTCCAATCAGTATTGCAGTACCAGCGGGCGTGACCTCGGGTACATACACGGCTATATTAACAGTAACAAATGCAAATGGGTGTGTAAGTATAGGATATCCAATTAGTGTTACGATTAATGCGTTGCCTACAATTACGTTGAGTCCGATAACAGCAGAGTGTTTTTCAGTAGCTACACAAACAGTTAATTTACCATACACAATAGTAACTGGCGCACCAACAACCTATAGTATTGGTGGCTGGAGTGGTGGTGGTTTTGCCAATGTTGCGAATGTAGCTTTACCTGGAAGTCCTATCGGTATAGCAGTACCGGCTGGCGTAGCAGTAGGGACCTACACAGCTATATTAACAGTAACAAATGCAAATGGGTGTGTAAGTATAGGATATCCAATAAGTGTAACGATCAGCGCATTGCCGACAATTACGTTGAGTCCGATAGCTGCAGTATGTTTTTCAGCAGCTATACAAACAGTTAATTTACCATACACGGCAGTAACTGGCACACCAACAACTTACAGTATTAACGGTTGGAGTGGTGGCGGTTTTGCAAATATTACCAATGCTGCTTTATCAGCGAGTCCGATTAATATAACAGTACCGGCTGGTGTATCGGGAGGGATATATACAGCAAATCTGACAGTAAACAATGGTACTTGTACGAGTATTGTTTACCCAATCAGTGTCACGATCAATGCCCTGCCAACAATAACATTGAGTCCTGTATCTATATGTTTTTTTGCTGGAGCACAGATAGTAAGTCTGCCCTATACGACGACTACAGGAGGCCCAACTAAATATACAAT
>DATHNB010000112.1:0-4096 GCA_035486495.1 Ferruginibacter sp.
TTTGTATAAAGAGAGGCTGCACAGTTTAATCCCAGGCGGGGCTCATACTTATTCCAGGGGTGATGATCAGTTTCCGTCTAATGCCCCGGCAATATTAGAACGAGGAGAAGGCGCTTACGTATATTCACCTGATAATAAAAAATTCCTTGATTATGGTATGGGATTGCGCTCTGTAAATATTGGTTATGGCAATAAGGAAATAGCTGATGCCTGCTACAATGAAATATTGAAGGGTAATAATTTAACCAGGGCCTCAGTAACAGAATTAAACGCGGCGCAATTATTAGCAGAATTAATACCATCTGTTGATATGGTTAAGTTTGCAAAGCATGGCTCGGTTGTTACTTCTGCAGCAATTAAACTGGCGCGTGCATATACAGGCAAAAAGTATGTTCTTGTTCCTGCAGAGCAGCCTTTCTTTTCATATGATGACTGGTTTATTGGTTCAACAATAATGCAACGCGGTATCCCTGCCGAAATGGCAAGCCTTACCCTGAAATTTAATTATAACAATATAGACTCTGTACAACGGTTGTTTGAACAGTACGATGGACAAATAGCGGCTGTAATATTAGAAGCATCTACTACAGTTGAACCTAAGAATAATTTTTTGCAGCGAATAAAAGATTTGTGTATTAAAAATAATGCTGTATTTATATTGGATGAGATGATTACTGGCTTTAGATGGCATCTTCAGGGAGCGCAAACTTACTATAACATTGAGGCTGATCTGTGTACATTTGGTAAGGCGATGGCCAATGGTTTTGCCCTGGCCGCTTTAGCCGGCAAAAAAGAAATAATGCAGATAGGTGGTATATTAAAAGAGGGATCGGAACGCGTATTTTTAACGTCAACAACCCATGGCGCTGAAATGTGCGCATTAGGTGCATTTATAAAAACGATGGAGATTTTGCAAAGAGACAATGTGATTGACCATCTTTGGAACTATGGTGAAAAGCTTATAAATGGTATGAATGGTATTGCCAAAGAGCTACATATCGAAGAGTATTTTTATGTGGAGGGTTACCCATGTGCGCCAGCTTACATTACGAAGGATAAGGATAAAAATATTTCACTGCCGATGCGTACGCTATTTGCACAGGAAATGATTAAACATAATGTTATGATGCCCTGGATAGCGCTTTCATATTCACATAATCAAAACGAGCTGGATTTTACATTAGAAGCCGTAAGAAAATCACTCAATATTTACAAACAGGCTATTGATAGTGGCATTGATAATTATTTAAATTCGCCAGTGATAAAACCCGTGTTCCGCAAATATAATTAGTTATGTTTTCTATAAAGGATAAGGTTATTGTAGTAACTGGCAGCAATGGTTTATTAGGTAATAATATAACAAAGGTATTGCGTGATGAAGGCGCCATAGTAATTGGCGCCGATATCAGATTCGAAAATAAAACGGAAAATGATTATTTAATGGATATAACAGATGAAAAATCTGTTACCGAAGTAGTAAAAACCATTGTAGAAAAATATCACAAAATAAATGGCTGGCTTAACAATGCTTATCCACGCACCAAAGATTGGGGGAATAAACTGGAAGACGTCCCACTTGAATCATGGCGAAGCAATATTGATATGCATTTAAATGGATATTTTCTTTGTTGCAAAATAGTATTGGCACAAATGAAAATTCAGGGCTACGGCTCTTTAATTAACATGTCATCAATTTACGGAGTAGTGGGGCCAGATTTTACAGTTTATGATGGTACCGCGATGACAACGCCAGTTGCCTACTCGGCGATCAAGGGGGGCTTAATTAACTTGTCGCGCTATTTGGCCGCTTATTATGGTCCGTACCAGGTACGGGTTAATTGTATTTCACCAGGAGGCATCTTTGATAATCAACCCAAAGTTTTCGTTGATAATTACAATAAAAAGGTTCCAATGCGCAGAATGGGTCAATCTAAAGATATAACAGCTGCAGTGGTTTTTTTATTGGCCGATGAAACCAATTACATTACAGGGCATAATTTAATTGTGGATGGCGGATGGACGAGTATATAAAATAAATTATTTGATCAGGTACATAAAAAGTAATGTAAAATAATTATTAAAATATATACACCCGACGAATCTGTTTCAAAAAAGAACTTTGGAATGCTGACATCGGTTAAATTATATGATAATATGATTTATAAGATAAGGCGAAATTTCTGTATTGTTTCTATAGTTGATCCGCTAGGGGCAAATACAATAAATATATATAAAGATAGCTACCATTCTGATCCCCGAGGAAATGGTGTTTAAATCTTTGCAAAAAGAGATAACTAATGTCTAAAGTAGTAAACAACACTTTAATCTATTCAATAGGTAACCTTATTACTGCTTTATCAGCATTTATTCTATTGCCTATTTATACAAAATATTTAAGCATCGAAGATTTTGGGATAGTAAGCTCAATGCAAACCCTATCAGCTATTTTAGTTATTATTGTTTCACTGGCGCTTGAAAGATCAATTTTTAGAATTTATTATGATTATAAATCTGAAGATGAAAAGAGAAGGTTTTTAGGGACAATTTTTATTGGTTTGCTTTTTATCGGCGTAATTAGTGTTTCGATCCTTTTTCTATTTAAAAAGTACATCGACCAGATATTCCCCTCTGTACCATTTTCTCCCTACTATTCCTATACCATTTTAAATACATTTATTCTTTCTATTATCAATTTCGCTCAAACAATATCACAGGTAAAACAAGATGCAAAGAGGTTTATCATAACTTCGTTAGCCTTGTTTTTTTTAACTGCATTTGTTAATTTATTTTTTATAATAAACAGGCACCAGGGGGCTATCGGCATAATTACAGGTTCACTAATAGCTGGGGCAATAGTTGTACTTTTTGTTTTATACTATATAGTTAGAGGTATAAATTTTTCTTTTGATATAAGTAAATTCCGCGCCGCAATAAAATTTAGTTTACCGATGCTTCCAACCTTATTATCAGCTTGGGTAATGAATGTTTCTGATCGTGTTTTTATTGCACACTATTTTACACAAACAGATGTTGGCATTTACTCATTAGCGTATAGGATTGCCAGCTTAGTTACATTGGCTTCGAGCGCTTTGTTTATGGCTTATAATCCAATTTTTTATAAAGTCGCAAATGATGACCAACTTAGTGCCAGGGAAAGAAACGATACCATTTTTAGATATAATAAAATAATTACAATAACAATTGGAATTATTGGAATATTGGTTTTAGGCGCCTCTGATATTGGTATAAAAATATTTTTCAAGAAACAATTTTATAGCGCATACTCCTATGTGCCTGTTTTTATTATTGCATTTATCGTAAGTCAAATTAGCGGTCTCTTAAATTTAATGCTTTACCAGGCAAAAAAAACATGGCAGGTTACATGCGCTGTTATTATAAGCGCCGCATTAAATGTTATATTAAACTATTTCTTTATACCAATATTTGGCGTTTACTTTGCGGTTATTAGCACTATATTTTGCAATTCGTTTAGTTTCATAATTTTATATTATTTTACAAGGAAAGGCTATTATATAAAACTTGACTGGAAATCATTAAGTCTTATTTTAGGCTTTTGTTTACTTATTATTATAGAAAACTATATGCTTAAAACTCAATCTGTCGTTTTGAATGTATTAGTTAAATTTATGACATTGGGCATCTTGATCTTATTCTTTAAAAGTTTTATCTCTCAGCTTTTATCATTGTTAAAGTATAAAAAAATCGACTTATGAAAGATTTATTGATCAATGGTTTGTTTTTTTTGAAGCTTGATATTTTAGGCGAAAAGATCAGGGGGATTTTGCACGAAGTACATGTAAAACGCCTTTCAAGTAAGTATGGCATACCGCTTAAATTTGTATCGCAGGGAAAAGGTTGTTTAACCATTGAAGGTACAGGTAATAATTTTTATATGGATCCGACAAGCCATTTAAAATCAAATACTTTCATTGAATGTACAGGGGGTGTTAGTATTGGCCGGTATTTTCATCCGGGAAGGGGATTAACAATCTTTTCAACTAATCATAATTATGAAAACGATAATTCGATACCGTATGATGCAGAAGATATAATTAAACCAGTTATAATAAAAGAC
>DATHNB010000113.1:0-3766 GCA_035486495.1 Ferruginibacter sp.
AGAAAAGCTAAAAACAAAGAGAGCTCAAATCTCTAAAATAAAATAACAATGACTGTAAGCATTAGAACAAAAGAATATTTTAAATTAATTATTGTCTCTATATTAATTGGTTTACTATGTGCGTTGCTGGGAGATTCACTAAAAATCATAACAGGTTATTGTGAAGATATCTTTGCAGGCATGGCGACCAAATATTGGTTATTATATATTTTGCTTCCCATCATAAGTTTATCCATTATCCACTTACTACGTGTACATCTTTTTAAGAAAAAAGAAAACAGGGGTATTAAAGAAATTTATGAGACTTTAAAAACCAGGCACAACGAATTACCTGCTTATAAAATTCCCTCTCATTATGTCAACGGTTTTCTAACTGTAATATTTGGTGGCTCTACAGGTATAGAAGTTTCAACAGTTGTAGCTTCCGCCGCACTTGGCGCCACTGTACAAAAGAAAGCCGATGTACACACCGCCTTTAGAAAAGAATTAATATATGCGGGCATTGCTGCAGGTATAACAGCTTTATTCAATAGTCCTATGGCTGGTATATTATTTTCGTTAGAAGTGATCTCTAAAAGAATATCAAGAAATGCGATCATTAGTGTTGTAATTGCAGCAACAACAGCATGGTTCTTTAACTATCTTTTTTATAATGAGCCATTATTTACTTTCCCGATTAGTGGATGGAAATATCATGCTATTCCTTCTCTTATTTTATTAAGTGTTTTTTCAGGGTTAATGGGCGTTTATCTTACCAGAACGGT
Source organism: Ferruginibacter sp. (assembly GCA_035486495.1). Taxonomy (GTDB): domain Bacteria; phylum Bacteroidota; class Bacteroidia; order Chitinophagales; family Chitinophagaceae; genus Ferruginibacter. The sequence goes on from DATHNB010000113.1 coordinate 765, forward strand.
ATTAATTTTCAAAACTAAATATTCAAAACTAAATATCTATTCAGCCAAAATACTAATTAGTGCGTCAATACTTGGTATCTCATTATTACTTTGTCCTCAACTATATGGAGATGGGTATCATGCTATGAAAGATATCTTTCTTGCTTCAACACATCCCATCAATGTATCGTATTCATTATTATTATTGATCGCAGGAATTTTGATACTTAAACCCATCGCAACTTCTGCAACCTTAGCTGCAGGTGGTGATGGTGGCGTATTTGCACCAAGTCTGTTTTTAGGAGCTTTTTTAGGCTTACTGCTCGCAATATTACTCAATAAATATTTTAATGCAGGTGTAGTGCCGATCAATTTTATGATCATCGGAATGGCTGCGGTTTTAAGTGCAAGTTTACATGCCCCTTTCACCGCTACATTTTTAGTTTGCGGATTGGTGGGCAACTATGTTTTATTGATACCGATCTTTACTGGTTGCCTCATTGCAAAAATTATAGCTAAATGGGTTTATCCTTTTAGCGTGTACACTTATATTCCCGCAACAAAAAAAGCCGCAGCACTTGAAGTACAAATGCAGTAAATTATTTGATTGTTATAATTCTGTTGGCATCAAAAGCATTCAACCCGCTAATACAGGTAATTTCATAATTGATCTCACACAACTATACTATCTATCGATCTAATTCTTTTATTAATCTATTAATAAAACGTTAAAGGTTAGACTAAAATTTCTATTGATGATGGATGATAGAATTCTTTAATATTTTTGTTACTGAATGAGAAAAAAACTGATCATAATATTATTCGTTATTGTAAGTGTAGTTAGCTATTCTTCATTTACAAAAACTCTCTCCGTAAATAATACAAACAAAGAAATAACACCTCTTGCGCAAAATAATTTACATGCAGCGATCTTAGTAGATAAACCAGCCAATAAATCAAACAACATCGCGTCTACCCTTCTAAAACGTTTTCTTGATGACAATTGTACAATAGATGTTCGTCTGATCAATCTTATTTTATCTACAAGAATATTTTATACAAAAAAACAATACTACATAGGCTTTCAATATCTTTCTTCGCTCTCATATAGAACACAAAGCCAGCGGGGCCCTCCTACATTAGCTTCATAATTCATTCTTATAATTGTAGTGATCAAATGGTCCAAAAACAATTTGGCTTGATATCTGCTTGTATAATTTAATAGATTTCACTAGACGCTACAAGTTTGCATCTATCTATATAAACACTAACCATAAAATCTAATCGTATGCACATTAAACAATTAATATTCGCAGGCTTTTTACCACTTTTTCTTTTTTCATGTGTGAGCACAAAAAAATTTAAAGACTCTCAGGCAAAATACAATGAATTGAACAGAGAGTATAATGCATTAGCAAAAAATTGTGATAGCAATCTTACAGCTTTAAAAGCCAAAGGAGTATTGGATGATTCTACTATAGATGATCTTAACAGACAACTTATTGCAGCAAAAGGAAATAATAACCAGACTTTAGAACAATTACAAAATTTGTCTGTTATTACGGGTGCACAAGCAGCAAGCATAAAAAGATCGATGGATAGTCTTGGTGCAAAGGATAGTTACATACATAACTTAGAATCTGCCCTTGCCCGCAAAGACTCGATGAATGCGACTTTGGTACAAAACTTAAAAGGTGTAATTGGGAATCTGAATGATAAAGACATTAATGTTAAGATCGACAAAGGAGTTATCTACATTGATATTTCTGATAAATTATTATTTAAGAGTGGAAGCTATGATGTAACGGAACAGGCTAAAAACGTTCTAGGTAAAGTAGCACTCGTACTGAAAAATCAACCTGATATTGAATTTATGGTTGAAGGTCATACTGATAACAAACCTTTCAGTAGGGGCTTGCTATTAGATAACTGGGATCTTAGCGTTAAAAGAGCAACATCGGTAGTACGTATACTTGAACATAAGTACGGACTTCCAGCAACACGTATCTCAGCGAGTGGACGCGGTGAATACCTTCCTGTAGCATCTAACGACACAGAAGAAGGCCGTGCTGAAAACAGGCGCACGCGCATTATCATCTTACCACAATTAGATCAGTTCTTTAAATTATTAGAAAAGAAATAAATTCGCTTATTTCTTCACAAAAAAATAGAGTAGCAAAAATGCTACTCTATTTTTTTATAGCATATTCTTATACAATCAATGCGCTAATGGCCTCTTTTTTATAATACCTCCTTTGGTATCTTTAACAGAACTAGTTACAACAAAAGCTTCTGGATCTATTTTTAATACTGCTGTTTTTAGCTTACTTAATTCTAAACGTGTAATAATAGTATACAAAATATCCCTGTCAACAGTTTCTCCGCTTTTACCATAGCCTTGTTTGCCCTTATAAACGGTTACACCAAAGCCTAGCTCGTTAATGATCATTTGTCTTATTTGTTCATTGAGTGGAGAGATAACGGTTACGCCTGTGTATTCTTCTATCCCTTCAATAATAAAATCGAGCGTTTTTGATGCAGCCAAATAAGTTATTAAAGAATATAAAGCAGTTTCAACAGACAACAAATAGGCGGCTACAGAAAAGATAATAACATTGATCATGATAATGATATCACCAATGGTAGTTCCGAATTTTTCGCTTAAATAAATGGCCAATACTTCCGTACCGTCAATAACAGCTCCCCCTCTTACAGAAAAACCAATTCCTGCACCAAGAAAAAAACCTCCGAATACGGCTACTAATAGCTTGTCATGTGTCACTACCGGAAAATGAATAGTGGCAACACAAATTGCCAGCACTGTTATGGCTAAAGCTGTTTTAATGGCAAACTGTTTCCCGATGATCCTGAACCCTAAAAAGATAAATGGAATATTAATTAATACCAGTAGTAAGTAAATAGGAATAGAGGTGACCTCTGATATTAATAGCGAAATACCGGTGGCACCTCCATCAATAAATTTTGTTGGCAGCAGAAATCCCTCTAAGCCAAAGGCCGCAGAA
>DATHNB010000114.1:0-5649 GCA_035486495.1 Ferruginibacter sp.
GGAGGAGATTACGCATTTTTTAATAGAGCGCTCAACATAGATTTGAGGGCCAATTATGTGGGAGCTAAGCCTATAGGGCCGGGAACAACAGTTCCTGCAAGTGCCGGAGTTGATAGTACTAATAGTATTCCGCAATATTTAATTTTTAATAGTGCTATAACTTATCACTGTCCAAAAAAGTTGAAAGGCCTCTCAGCTCAATTTGTTGTAAATAATATATTTAATAGCGTTTATTATAGTCCGGGAGTACGTAATGCTAACGGAAACTTTACTAATGCGATATCCGGATTTGTACCTTATGTTCCACAACGCGGCAGAAATTTTTTGATTACCATAAAATTGAATATGTGATGACACAAGAGGACAAAAATGCCTACGAAATACGTAATGCAGATTATTCGATAGTTCATAATGATTCGGATGAAGACTTCCTGGAATTCATTACGGCGTTATCAATTAAACAAGCTGACAAGGTAATTGATATTGGTGGTGGATATGGTTCTATATTCATTCGCCTTATTGAACATCAACCAGATCTTATTATTGATTATGATCTGTTGGATGGAGGATTATTTCAATTAAAGAAGGGCGAAGAAAGAATTAATAAATTATTGATTAAGCATAATAATAAATCCACTGTACGCTATATGCATCAGGATGCTACGATGCTTGATCTTGAGCCTGATCAATATGATCTGGTGATCTGTAAAATGTTTTTGCATGAAATACCAATTCAGCATAAAAAAAAGATATTCAAAAATCTTTTTGATATAACTAAACCTGGAAGTCGGATATTTTTTTGGAACCCTGATCTGACTCCAAACAATTATTCTTTTTATACCGATGTGATTAAAAAGAAAGATGAATTAGCGGGATTTCAATCAATGGTAGAAAATCGTCATTTTTTATTGAACCAGGATTTTTATGAATTTCTTGCTGAAGCTGGATTCATCAATGCTAATAAATTAATGACTTTTGATTATCACCTGGATACCAAAAATCGCTTGCACGAAGAGTTTCATGGAGACAGAAACAGGTTGCAAGAATGGAATGCTTATATTTTAAGAATTGCGGCTCAACTGGGTTTGGAAACTACAAAGCAACTCAACATACAGGTATCTGCAGATAATGTATATATCAATTTTAAAAGAGGAATATTTAGTGCACAGAAACCCGGATAATTGATTTTGTTTAAAAAATGATCAAATAATATAATGACAAATAGTAACCTGAAGTCTTTAACCGGTAAAATATTCAACCTTAAAAAAGGGGAAGAAAAGACTGTGTTATTACTAACTGGCTATTCGTTTTTTATGGGGCTAGCGTATGCTTATTTTTATACAACCTCTATTACGCTTTTTTTAGAAAAATTTGAAATAACCATGTTGCCATATGCCTATATGGGGCAGGGTGTTGTTAGTTATTTTATATGGTTATTATATAAACGACTCGAAAAAAATATGATCTTTTCGAGATTGTTTTTAGTAAGTGGAATATTTTTATTACTAAGTGTTATTGGTTTATCAAGCGGCTATTTTTTAACCAGCAACAAATGGTATGTGTTTGGCCTTTTTGTATGGTACAATATATTTCTATTGTTGAATGGAATTGGTTTTTGGGGTATTGCAGCTAAAATATTTGATCTGCGGCAAGCGAAACGTTTATTTGGTTTAATAGGTTCTGGAGAAACATTTGCGAGGGTTATCAGTTTTATGTCGGTGCCCTTTTTACTAAAAATAATTAAGACATCTGATCTTTTGTATTTCTCCATAGCGGGTTTAATTATTTGTTTAATATTAATACCAATTATCGTCAATAATTTAGGAGATAGAATTAATATTAATAAAATCAAGGAGGTTAATATTGAACAGAAAACCAAGAAAGGATTTTCAGAACTCTTTAAAAATAAATATTTCGGATTCATATTTCTTCTGGCACTGTTTCCTTTATTTGCTACATTCTACGTAGATTTTATGTTTTTGGGTCAGATAAAATTACAGTTTACAGATCCAAAAGTAATAAGTGGCTTTCTGAGTATTTTTATGGGAACGATGTCTGTAGCAGAGTTTCTTTTAAAGACATTTCTATCAGGAAGGCTGCTTACAAAATATGGTATTTTATTCGGCATAATAATGTTGCCGGTTACTTTAGCATTCTCAACATTTTGCGCAGCGGCTTATGGCACTCTTTATGGTGCTATCGGATTGTTTTTCTCATTTATTATTTTAAGCAGGTTGTTTGTCAGGGTAGCAAGAACATTGTTTTTCGATCCGGTTTTTCAAGTACTATATCAACCAATTCCTATTAATGACCGACTAGCTTTACAAAGCAAAGTTGAAGGCGTTTCTAAATCAATAGGATTTATTTTCGCTGGTGCTGTTTTATTGTTGCTGACTAATGTTAAGTTTTTAAATGTAGTATTTTACAACTATATATTTTTAGCTGTTATCGGTCTTTGGATATGGGTATCATACAAACTCTATCATGAGTATAGAGGAACATTACATTCAGCTTTAGCAACATTGATAAATTATAAAGGAAGAGGAACAAATTTTTCTTTGTTCACTGCTTTTTCGGCTCTTATCGATAAGGCAAATTATTACAGAGCAATTGTTGCTTTAAATTTAACAGAAAGAATTCAGCCGTCAGTTTCAAATATGGTTATGCTACGGCTACTACCGCAAACAGAACCCAGGCTCCAATTAAATATATTAAAAAGAATGGAAGAAAGCAGGTTTATACCTGCTGTAAGGATGATTGATTATTATCTGGATAATAATAGCGTTAATACAATTGCACCACAGTTTTCAAAAACTAAATTGGCTTTAGAAAAAGATCAAAATGTTGATTTTAAAACAGTAGCGTCCTGGGCGTCATCAAATCAAACAAACGACAGATTACATGCAGCAAATTTGTTGGGTTATTATGAAAACTTTAATAATTATAAATTATTAATAAGTCTGCTGCAGGATGATGATATACAAATAAGAAATGCAGCAATTCTAAGTGCCGGCAAATTAAAGAAGAGAGAGCTGTGGCCATACATCATAAAAAATCTAAGTAATAAAGACTCTGCATATACCGCTACTATTGCAATAAAGCAAATAGGCGATCCTATTTTAAATAGTCTGATTAATCTTTTTGGTAAGGATGATCTTGATAAAAATACTCAAATACATCTAGCAAAATTATTAGGACACTTCGATGATCAAAGAGTAATAAAATTACTTAAAAGCAAAATAAGTGCTGTTGATGAAGATGTGCGAAAACATATTTTTGTTTCATTGCGTGCTTTGGAATTTCAGTTCGCGCCTTCCGAATTACAGGTCATAAAAAACTATATTGAAGAAGATATTGATTGCATCGCCTGGATAGTTGCATCTATCTTAGATGTTGGCGATGATGAATTGACTGCAACATTGAAAAAAGGATTGGAGCTGGAACTTAAACGTAAAAGAGAGTTTGTTTTTTTGCAATTATCATTAATGTATGATCCTAAAATCATAAGTTTTTTCATTAATGGTTTTGAAGATGCTTCGCAGGAGTCACGGGCGTATGCGCTGGAAGTGCTCGATATGACTATACCTTCGGATATTAAAGAATTGATATTACCATTGCTTAGTGATTTAACTTATCCGGAACTTTTAAAAGCTTATGATCTACATTTTGCACAACAAAGATTGCTACTAAAAGATCGGTTGCTAAGCATTGTAAATAAAAATTATTCAAAAATAAATTATTGGAACAAAGCCAATGCTATGCTGCTATTAGCTGATTTTGAAGATTCCTGGGATACATTGGTTGCTAATACTTTAAATGACAGTGTTATATTAAGTCAAACTGCAACCTGGGTATTGTTTAAAAAGAATCCCACACTATTACTGGATGTAGTTAATCGGTTTACTGGTATTGAAAAACTAAAAGTAACTAACATTATAAATGGGCTTAATCGTACAAATAACCGTGATTTATTAATAGTTGATATTATTACTTCTCTTAAGACTAATCCATTTTTCGATGAAATTTATGAGTTTGATTTAATTTCAATTGCAGAATCAGCAATACAATTATTTATTAAAGCGAGTAGCAGTTTTAAGGTAGAAAAATCGGGACTTAAAGATATGTTTTTTGTAATGCAGGGTGAATTAGAGATTGACAATGGTATTGTTATTTCTCCAATTACTAAGCAGCAAATATATTGGTATGTGCAAAACGGACAATCTGATATATTAAACTTTACTGCAAAAGAAGATGGTATTCTTTTGCAGATTAATGCGGATAACATTTTTCAAATTTTATCAGAAAAGATATCTCTCAGTAAAACAATCATAAATATATTTAGTGAACAATATGAATATGCCATTTAATAAATTGTATGAAGAAATTTAAGATTCAACGTCAATTTTCAAGGTGCTTTTTTGCAGGTGCATTTTTTGCAATGGCTTTAACTTTTTTTAGCCTTTGCACAGTTGCGCAAACATTTAATGGTGAACCGGGGATACCTATACAAAAGAATTTTTTGCCGATAGATTATAAGGCAAACGGACAAAATTTTTCTATAACCACAGATAAACGTGGTGTAATGTATTTCGCAAATTTCGCAGGAATTTTAGAATATGATGGAACAAGCTGGCGCACTATATTAACAAAAGAACGGACTAAGGTTAATACACTTGTAACAGATAAATCGGGAAGAATATATATTGGTACACGAGGAGAAATAGGTTACTTAAAACCCGATTCAATCGGCACCATGACTTTTATAAGTCTCAATAATTATCTGGATAGTAACATAGCCTTCCCCGATGTCATAAGTAGCTACGCAGCTGATAACGGCGTTTATTTTATAACGGCTCATAATATATTTCTATGGAACGGAAAGGATCTTAAAACATGGACGATATCGAATACAATTTTTGGCGCTTTTTACATTAATAAACATTTGTATGTTCAATCAGAAAACGGGTTACAATACTTTGATGCAGGCAAGTTCATTAATATAAGTGGAGGAGATGTTTTTTCGAAATTGATCACGGCAAATACTATGCTGGATATTGGCAATGGCAGAGCATTGATCGGATCTGGTAACCAGGGTTTATTTTTACTTGATCGCGATGGTGTGAGCCGTTTTCAATCAGATGCCAATAAATATTTTTCCGAAAACATTATTTCATCTTCCGTTTCTTTGAATGATGGTTCGTACGCATTTGGAACAGTAAAAGGTGGTGTGGTAATTTTATCTCCTCAGGGAAATACGCAACAAATATTTAGTAAAAAATTCAGCGGGTTGTACGACAATGTCGTTAACAATTTATTTATGGATGATAACCATGGCTTATGGATAGCTATGGCAAGTGGTATAAGTAGAATTGAGATCCCATCCTTTCTTACATTTTATAATAATAAGAAAAATGTATATGGTAATGTTACGGGCATTACCCGTTTTCAGGATAAACTTTATATCGCTACAGATCAGGGGTTGTTTTTTTATGACAAAGAACAACTGCAATTTGAACCTGTCGCAACATTACAGGTATCTTGTTTAAACATACTTGTTTACAATAAGCAATTATTGATTGCTACTCCATCAGGTATATATAGTTATGATGGGAATTCATCAAAACTATTAATGCCTGGATACGCTTTGGT
>DATHNB010000115.1:0-4156 GCA_035486495.1 Ferruginibacter sp.
TTCAAGAGGTCGTACTATTTCATTAGGAGAAGGTAAAGAGCTGGTTTTTTTAAAGGATGCTCACGGTTTCTATTTTGAAATTTTTCCTGTGGATGAACCAAGGCCTTTCCCTCATGTAGATGGTGATGGTCCGCATTACCAGGGTATAAGGCATTTAGCATTTAGTGTACCTGATGTTGATGCTAAAATAGCGGAAATGGGTGATGATGCGATCATTACACTTGGACCATTGGGTTTTGATGCATTTATACCGGGATGGAAAACTGTTTGGATCAAAGATCCGGAAAATAATATTATAGAAATTACACAGGGTTATAAAGACGAAGTTATCAGCTAAGATCAAAAATTATCATTAATGAAGGCATTTATAAGTGGGAGGCATGTATGGTGGAAAAGGCCTGAAATGAATACAGATGCTGATTCTGATATTGAAAGAAAAGCATCATGGTTGGAACTTTTTTGGGATCTGGTTTTTGTTGCTGTCATTTCTCAGTTCTCTCGTTTTCTGCATGTAAATAATGATATGAAAGGCATTGCTGAGTTTGCTTTTTTGTTTGTTCCAATATGGTGGATATGGAATGGAGTAACTTTTTATAATGAACGCTACGAAATGAATAATGTAAGACATCGTTTACTTATGTTTATCAGCATGATTCCTATTGCAGGAATGGTTTGTTCTATTCCGCAAGCTTTAGGTAGCATGGCTGCAGCATTTGCTTTATGTAATATGATGTCCAGGTTACTTTTGATATACATGTGGCTCACAGCTGGAACAGCTCCTATCGAGAAAAAACTTTCTGTATATTTTTCAATAGGTTCGTTGATTAGTGCCACACTATTTGCAGTCTCGGTTTTTTTACCGTCCCCATATATGTTTTACGTTTGGGCATTGGCCATCGTTGCAGATCTAGCTACACCACTTTTTACTTTAAAATTACAGGCTAAACTGCCTAAAATAAGTACATCGCATTTACCGGAACGTTTTGGATTACTTGTTATTTTAACCTTGGGAGAAACTGTTATCGGCACTTTAAATAGTTTACCACAGTTAAGTGCGCCATCACTTTTAACAGTTACAGTGGCTATTGAAAGCTTACTGGTATCTTTTATGATATGGTGGTTATATACTGATCATGTTATGTACCGGGTTTTTAAACCTGGCATACTTCCCGCATTGTCCTGGTGCTATCTTCATCTGCCTATTGCTATATGTATTATAGCATTAAGTGCTGTACAAAATGGTATGATAGCATCAGTTACTATAGGTCATGCATCTGCAGACCTGTTATGGCAACTTCCTTTATTTACCATCATGATCCTGCTGATCATAGCTTTATTAGGAAGGGTATCTGAAAGTAATGATCGCCATCATGGAATAATTGACTTTCACCAAAAATTAGAAAAAGAATTATTGCAATACAAATTATATGGTGCAGGATTTATATTGATCATCATATTGTCGTTTGGCAAAATGCTTAGTCATGCTTGGTTACTATTTATTATCATTATTGGGTTTTCTATCCCGATCATGCAAGGGCTCTCAGTATGGGTAAAAGCACATTTAAAAAATAAAACACTTATTCACGATACAAATTAAAATACTATAAACTTTAAATTAAATCGACAATGGAAATCAACTTCACCTTTTCAGATACTATAACAGGTTATGTAACCGACTTTAGTTTACGGGAACAATGGTTTAAACTAAAAACATCAGATGACAGAGAATTTACTGTTCATCTAACACCAAACACGTATGCTAAATTGGCGCGTAATCTTGGTGAAGGTTATCAGGATGCTACAGGCAAAATAAACCACTTGCTTTCATTACCAAGACAAATGGTATTTGCTTACGGTACCTTTTATCCCGGTAAGGATAAAAAAATATTTGAGGCTCAATGGTTGATATTTCCAGGAGAAGGTCCGGGTAATTACAGACATGAAGAACCGAATTGGTGGATCAACCAAATCGATTCTATTGCTCACAGTTATTTAAAATGGCAGTTTAACCACCCAGCTGAACCAATTGATTATCATAAATACCGTACTTTTTTACATTTAGGTGGAACAAAACAAGGCGATTATTTACAGGAAACTGATACAATATCTCGTTTAGTATATGGTTTTGCATCGGCTTATATGTTAACAGGTAAGGATGAATTTTTAGAAGGTGCAGAAGCTGGTACGAGATATCTACGTGATCACATGCGCTTTTTAGATCAGGATGAAAATATCGTTTATTGGTATCATGGCATAAAGGTGGAAGGAGAAAAAGAAACCAAATTACTAACTTCTGAATTTGGAGATGATTATGATTGTATTCCTATGTATGAGCAAATATACGCTTTGGCCGGACCTACTCAAACGATGAGAATAACCGGTGATACGTATATTATGTCGGATATCAACAGGACCTTATCTTTATTCGAGCGTTTTTATAAAGATCATGAAGGTGGTGGATATTTTTCGCATATTGATCCTATCAATCTTGACCCTCGTGCCGAATCATTAGGACATAATAGAGCACGTAAGAACTGGAACTCTGTTGGTGATCATGCACCAGCTTACTTAATCAATCTTTATTTGGCAACAGGAGATAAAGCTCATGCTGATTTCTTAGAATATACATTTGATACTATTACGCGCTATTTCCCCGATTATATGAACAGTCCGTTTGTACAGGAGAAATTTTATGAAGACTGGAGTAAAGATCAAACATGGGGATGGCAGCAAAACAGGGCCGTAGTAGGTCACAATCTTAAAATAGCATGGAACTTGATGCGTATGCAATCATTAACTCCAAAAGTTGAGTACGTTGACTTTGCACGCAAAATTGCTGAAATTATGCCTGAAGTTGGATGCGACAGACAAAGAGGTGGTTGGTATGATGTAGTTGAAAGAGTACACAAACCAGATGGAGAACATCATCAGTTTGCTTACCACGATAGAAAAGCATGGTGGCAGCAAGAGCAAGCAATACTGGCTTATCTTATCTTGAACGGAATTTTAAAAGATGATGAATATTTGAAATTATCACGTGAAGTATCTGCGTTTTATAGTGCGTTCTTCCTTGATGTTGAAGACGGTGGTGTTTACTTTAATACATTAGCTAATGGCTTGCCTTACTTAGTTGGCAACGAGCGTTTTAAAGGAAGTCACTCCATGAGCGGTTATCATAGTATGGAGTTGTGTTATTTATCTGCAACATATATCAATCTTTTAATCAAGAAAGAACCTATGTTCATGTATTTTAAACCTTATCCTAATTCATTTAAAGATAACATCTTAAGAGTATCTCCGGATATTTTACCAAAAGATAGTATCTACATCGAAGAATGTTATATCAATGATCAGTTGTATACTGATTTCGATGCAACAGGACTTACTGTTAAGTTGCCGGCTTCCGATACACAGATGCGTGTAAAAGTAAAACTGGCACCTAAAACCTGGCTTAGTTAATTGCTTTAATATTTTTAAATATAATTAAAAGACAAAAATGAAAGTAAATATTAAAAAATCAGGAGACAATGATATTGTAGAAGTTGAGGGTAGCATTGATAGCAAAACTGCACCTGATCTACAAGAACAAATATTGGCTATTATACCTGATATTAGCAACATCATACTTGATATTACTAATGTAACTTTTATATCGAGCGCTGGATTACGTGTGCTTTTAATGGTATACAGGCAGTTAAAAACTAAAGATGGGAAAATAGTATTAGTAGGTGTATCTGATGAGATCAAGGATGTTATGTTCATGACCGGATTCATTTCCTTTTTCGAAATTAAATCTACAGTAGAACAAGCACTCCTTAAAATATAACTATTATGGCAGAACAAGATTTACGGATAGATTATTATCCCACCCATGAACATGAAGGCGTTGAATATCGTCGGGGCCATGTACTTCCGTTTGGAGCTACAATGGTACCGAATGGAGTGAATTTTTCAGTATACTCCAGCGCGGCAACTTCATGCTCACTAGTGTTGTTTGAAAAAGGCGCACCACAACCTTACGTTGAAATTCAATTTCCGGAAGAGTTTAGAATAGGAAATGTTTATTCAATGGTAGTGTTTGATTTGGATTTTGAAAGGCTTGAATATGGTTACCGAATGGATGGACCTTTTAATCCGGGCGAAGGTTATCGTTTTG
>DATHNB010000116.1:0-4809 GCA_035486495.1 Ferruginibacter sp.
TTTCCTAAAAATAATAGAGCGTGGCTCAAACGATTTCCTTGAATCATTTGTACCAATTGCTCTTTTACTTCCGCCTGACCAATTATATTTTTAAATTGCATTCTTAAACTATCAATTATAATTTGCTCGTGATCTCATCACTCATTGGAGTAACCTTGCTATCAAACTTTGTGATCAGATTTCCTTTTTCATCCAATAAAAATTTATTGAAGTTCCAGGTAATTGTAGCATCCATTACACCATTCTCAGATTTATTAGTTAACCATTTGTATATCGGTGCAATGTTTTTCCCTTTTACATCAATTTTAGCCGCCATTGGAAATGTTACACCGTAATTTTTTGTACAAAATTCTCTGATCTCAGAATTAGTACCCGGTTCCTGATACAAGAAATTATTTTCAGGAAAACCTACGATTACCAAACGATCTTTATATTTTTCATATAGTTCCTGTAACTCTTTATATTGTTTTGTAAACCCACATTTTGATGCAGTATTTACGATCAATATTTTTTTGCCTTTAAACGCAGCAAAGTCAATTGTATCTCCACTCAAACCTGCAACCTTAAAATCATAAATAGTTTTTGCTGCTTGCGTTGGAATTGAATTGTGCATTGGTATTTTATTTGTCGGTGCTGAAAAAGACAGCAACGCTGTTGTTATTGCTAATAGCTTTGTCATAATAAAGGATATAAAATTGATTATAAAAACATTTACCTCTCAAAGGTATTTCTAATTTTGATTTTCGTAGCAACCAATATCTGTAAAACCGTTAACCATTCGGACATTGCTATCCAAGTCAGATTGAAATGAGGTATTAAGTCCTTTAGCAAGTCCTGGTGCGGCCGCGTTTGTAGTATGAAAATTATATATATTATTATTTACATCGATATCATCAAACATTGGGTCAGACTCAATAATAGCAAGTGTATCCACATTTGTTGGCTGATCTATTACTCTATAAATACAATGGCTCAATAATACGTTGAATGTGTTACTACCTTGTTTATTTATAACAACTTCATCATTTATACTTCCATCTCCCCAAAAAATACAATTGAGAAATGTAGCAGATAAATTGTTCATGATCGTTTGAGATGAGTCTGCATTCGATACTTGTAAGACTGGGTTTTTGTGTGTTACAAATGAATTACCATAGCCGGCTACTGTACAATTAGTAAAATTATAATTACCACCGCTATTGATAGTGATATTACTACCGCAGTTGTATATCAAACTATTATCGATATTCAAGCTTCCATTATTACAGATAATTCCCGGACCAAAAGCATTATCAATTATACATTGGTGCAATGTCAATTTTGGATTAGCGTTTCTTGATAAACTATCTACTTCAACTCCCTGGTTGGCATTTTCTATAATAGCAAACGTTAATACATTATTGATACTGCTATTGTAAAAATAAATACCGGGCCAGCTTGCAGGAAGATCTTTGTAAGATGCATCCAATCTATCTCCTGTAAAAACTACTGAATCTTGTTTAGTACCGTTAACAACCAACGTTCCATTGACTAAAAACGGTGCGTTAGCATGAGAATATATTCTACAACCCGGTTGAATAGTAAGCAAAGTACTCGCATTGACTACTAAACTTCCTAATATCACATAAGGCAGATCATTAGGCCATGTTGTGTTGGCATCAATAATTGTGTTGGTTAGAAAATGTGCATTTTGTCCGTATGCCTGCAGCTGAACATATTTATTGTTACCATTATAACTCATCAAAATACTATCACTTACAATAAAAGGAGTACTCTTATTATTTGGGTTGATGTTTACTGTAACGAATACATAAATGCTATCATTAGCAGCAATTACAATATTATCAACTTCTGATAGCGGTTCTCCATTTATGTTTATTTGAAATGCAGAAGCATTACCACCCATTAATTTTACCTTACTTAGTAATAGCTTTTGATTGTTATTATTGAAGATCTTAAAGGATTGTGTGATAGAACCTACACTGGTAAAAACAGTATCAAAACTAAGCGTATCGTTATATAAGTTGGTATATACAGAAGCATTGCTGCTTGTAATAAAAGAATCCTTTTTACAAGCATACAACAGCATGCAAAATGCTAAAGGCAATAAGAATATCTTTATTTTTTTTACCATTATATATCAAATGTAACCTATAAATTATTTTGCAGCAAACGCGAGTGTAGCGATGCTGAGTTTTACATCCGACACTTTTAAAATCGTATTACCTGCAGCTTCAAGTGTTGCTCCTGTTGTTAATACATCATCTACCAACAATAAATGTTTACCGGATAATGCATGGGCATTTTTTATTACAAAACTCTCTGCTACATTTTCCCAACGTTCAACTCTGCTTTTACGTGTTTGTGTTTCGGTAGCGTATTGTCTGCATACATTGTTATTAATGATTGGAATATTCATTGCTAAAGACATTCCTTTACAAATAACTGTAGCCTGGTTATAACCACGTTTATGTTGTTTATCAGGATACATGGGCAATGGCACCAATGCATCAATATCTTTAAATCGATTACTATTCAATAAGCTATTACCCATCATCTCACCTAAATAAATACCAATATTTTGGTTGTTTTTATATTTTAGCTGATGCATCAACTCCTGAATCATAGAGGCTTTGGCAAAATAGAATTGACTATGTGCTGCAGCCAAAGGAATTCTTCCCCAGAACATTTTTTCTACCTGGTTATTGGCATGCTGTGCATAGTTAGTATGTGGCAATGTGTTGATGCATTTTATGCAAAGTAAATTATCTTCATCCAACAAATCACTTGCGCAACCGATACAAATATGTGGATAGAAAAGATGCATTACATCTGATAACAGACTTTTTAGTTTCATAGAGTAATCAATAATGATGAATGGTAAACGGATCGAGCTTTTATTTTTCTGTGTTTTTACTTTTTACTTAAAAAAGATATTGATAAAGTTCTTCAACCTTTGCCAGCGATATTATCTCAATATTGAATTTTAGTTTAGCTAAAGATTTACTATTGTACTTACTGATGATAATTTTTTCGAAGCCTAATTTTTCTGCTTCTGCAATTCGTTGTTCCACTCTGTTGACGGCTCTAATTTCTCCGCTTAAACCAACTTCGCCTGCAAAACAAATATGCTGATTGATCGCTACATCTTCGTAACTACTTAATAAAGCTGATACCATTGCTAGATCAATAGATGGATCTTCTACTTTTAGGCCTCCGGCGATATTAATGAAGACATCTTTCATTCCAAAGTGAAAACCGCCTCTTTTTTCCAAAACAGCCAATAATAGCTGTAAACGACGCAAATCGAAGCCACTAACGGTTCTCTGAGGTGTTCCATAAACGCTTTGTGTTACAAGAGCCTGAGCTTCAATTAATAATGGACGCATCCCTTCAATTGTGGCAGCTATGGCAACCCCACTTAATTGCTCCTCCTTTTGGGTGATTAATATTTCACTCGGGTTACTTACCACTCTCATTCCTGCGCCTGTCATTTCGTAGATACCCAATTCGGCCGTAGAACCAAAACGATTCTTCAATGTTCTTAAAATGCGATACATATAATTGCGATCGCCTTCAAATTGAAGCACCGTATCAACCATGTGTTCTAAAATTTTAGGTCCCGCAATATTTCCATCTTTAGTGATATGTCCGATTAAAAAAACAGGTGTGTTTGTTTCTTTTGCAAAGCGTTGTAATTCTGCTGCGCATTCTCGAATCTGACTTACACTGCCCGGACCTGATTCTACAAATGGAGATTGTAATGTTTGTATCGAATCAACAATAACGAGTTGCGGTTTTAACTTTTTTATTTCATGAAAGATCGTTTGTGTATTTGTTTCAGTCAGTAAATAAAATTGTTCACTTTTTATACCAACTCTATCGGCACGCATTTTAATTTGTTGTTCACTTTCTTCTCCACTTATATATAAAGTAACAACTTCTTTTAGTTGTAAACCTATCTGCAAAAACAAAGTTGATTTACCAATACCCGGTTCTCCCGCAACTAATACAATACTACCTAACACTATACCTCCGCCCAGTACCCTATTGAGTTCTACGTCATTCGTTACAATTCTTTTTTCTTCTGCACTGCTAACTTCTGCAATAGAAATAGTTTTTAATTTTCCTACGCCATTATATTCTTTCCAATCATCTTTTTCTTTTTTATCAGAACCTTTTATAATTACTTCTTCGATAAATGTATTCCATTGATCACAGTTAGGACACTTACCTACCCACTTCGCACTTTCATATCCGCAGTTCTGACAGAAGAATGATGTTTTAGTTTTACTCATGCTGTAAATGTAAAATAAAATGTTCGACGTACGATGTTTGATGTATGATGTTAAACAGCTACCATAATTTTAGCAGCATAAAATCATAAATGAAAAAGTAAAGTCACAAAATTTAGAAAAGAGAAGAAAAAAATTGCATTTTTGATCTACCATATATTGTATGTCGAATAGTTAAGATCGCACATTCCTGAAGAAGTTACTACAAAGCAAAAGGGTTAGCATTTCTGCTAACCCCATTACTTACTAACCCATTAAATTCTATTGCTAAATTACTATTTACGCCAACATAAAAAAATAAATTTTGAGCGATGTGAATAAGTTTATAGGCATATTAACAGTCTATGTTATCAATTTTTATAGATAATAAAATATTGACAATCAATATTTTATATCGATATTATGGTTAACATATAAACCTAATTAAGAGACAATAATTTAACAATAAAAAAATAAAATAGTCTTACATATTAAATTAATTAATAATTAATAAAATGAAAGAAAAAGTGGTGAA
>DATHNB010000117.1:0-2627 GCA_035486495.1 Ferruginibacter sp.
GAAAATTGCGCTCGATGAATTAACGGGTATCGCCGATAATCGAAATATAATAAAAGATCATCTTAAAGAAGGTGCTATTGAAAATATAATAGGCAAGGATTTATATAAAAAACTTTGGAGTACTAAGTATAAAAGTTTCAAAGAATTTTGGTCGGATATGACTAATAAGTATATAGCTAATTGATATGAGGAATACGGTATTCATTTTTTTATTGGGAACGCTGTTTTTTTTACAGCATGCGAGTGCGCAAAAAAACGACTCTTGCTCGGGCAGATTGTCATTAGCTAAGGATATGTATGACCAAGGGAAATTCGAAGATGCTTTGAATATGGTTGAAGAATATCAGCAATGCATTGGTACAAAAACAAGTGCTTATTTTAAACTTAGAGCCAAAATTTATTTAGCGCTTGATTCTAACCAACTATCATTAAGTAGTGTAACTAATTATGTTAATTCTAAACAAAGTGATTATATAGCAGATGATGATCCAGCCATGTTTAAAGATATGGTTCAATACGTGCAGGATAGTTTAGCAGATAGACAAATATCATCTGTATCAAAACGTCCCGAAGAAATTGATCTTACACCTGCTACAGTTATTGTGTTGAAAAGCCAGGATTTTGCCAATAGAGGATATGGTAATTTGGTAGATCTGCTTAGCGATTTGCCGGGCTTTGATATTTCAAGAAATTATTCGGCGGCCTATGCTAATATATATCAGCGAGGGTTTAGGCAGGATAATACAGAGCTTACTCTTTTTATGATCGATGGGGTTGAAGAGAATGATGTATGGTCAAATATTGCTTACATCTCAAGACAGTATCCGCTGAGTGATATTAGTAGTGTTGAAATTATTTATGGTCCCGCATCAACTATGTATGGAACGCGGGCATTCGCCGGAGCTATTAATGTGATAACAAAAAATTATAAAGAATTAGCAAAAGCAAAGTCGAGTGGTTACGGTGCAAACGCTGATAGTAGTCATTTAAATCTGCATACATCTGCCAACATATCCTATGGTAGCTATGATACTAAAAATCTGGATATGACTGTGGGGGGTAAATCAAAATATTTTACTTATGTGTTGTCAGGAGCATATTACGAATCGAATGAGAATAATCTAAGTTCTCAAAATTTTTATAATACAAGCCCAGGCGTTGTTGACAGTCTGATTAATAATATGAGTTATACCGCATCAATTAACAAAATGCAGTATACAGGTACTGTTGCTGCAGTTGCAGCGGAAGTGAATCATTTAGGTCTCACACCTGGCAGTCCTTATTATAACTATTTTCAAGGATATGGTACGGGTACAATAACTGCTAATCCCGATTCTGTAAATGCATTGATTGCTAAGGCCAAGAAGATTGATATAGCAGGTTATAATGTAAATGTAAATGGTAACCCGATAGGTTATTCAAATAGAGCTGCTGATTGGTCCGTTAGTGGAAAAATGCGTATAGGAAGTTTAGAGCTAGGTTTTCGTACATGGAAACTGAAAGAAGGTTTTAATTATTATCAAAATCTATACAACGCCGGAACTCAAAACGGAAGTATTTGGGCACCCATTAATACAAGTGTGTATAGTAAGTATGATAAGACTTTTGAAAATTTTACTTTTTCAAGTTTAAACTCTTATCAGATTTCAGGTTTAGATAAGTCTACAGATTTAGTTACTTATAATAGTTTTTATAGTGAAGCAAATAATTTGTCGGTACTAAGTATATTATTTCCTGATTCAACTATAAATGGTAATCAGCATGGCTGGATAAATAAGTTTTACTATTATAAAGCAGCACAGTTTAGAAGCGATAATAAAATTTCATATGTTCAGGGTCGTCTTTCAATTCTTGCAGGATTGGAGTATAGATATAGTGAGTTGCCGGGTGATTATACTAGTTATTATTCTTATGCAACAGCAAATCCTGTTAACCAATCTAATGTAGCATACGGACAGGAACTAGGGACTACCAGTACATTATTACCGGGTAATAATGAATATAATGAGTTGGATCTTGGTGCATATACCCAGGGTACATATACTTTAAAAGATTCCGTATTATACGCAACTGCAGGTGGGCGTTATGATTACAATCGAATTAATACAAGTGGCGGATTTGGAAGTGCCTTTTCTCCAAAGTTTGCATTGGTAGCCTCACTTAAAAAAATTGTAGCCAAGCTTATTTACTCACAAGGAATTCAAAGTCCTTCACAATATGATCTATATTCAACCGGTGGTGGCCGCGTTCCTAACGCAAGTTTACAACCCGAAAGGATAAAAAATTACGAGATTTCTGTTTTAAATAAACATGGGAAAACTCCACTGAACTGGGATGTTTCCGCATCTTTTACACCTATTTACGATGCGATTTTAACCGCAACTGATCCTCAAAATACAGCCAAGCTGGTTAATGTAAATAATGGTAAGTATTCTATTTTTACTGTGCAGTCAGATCTGATCTATCATCTCGAAAATTCTCCTTGGAATCTATATGTCAATGCTACTTATACGTTAGCTAAACAAACGGCTAATAGCTCTGTATCTAATTTTACCACCGAGACTATAGGAGATATTGCTCCGTATAAAATGAATGCCGGAGGAGATTACGCATTTTTTAATAGAGCG
>DATHNB010000118.1:0-8436 GCA_035486495.1 Ferruginibacter sp.
AAATATGGAACACTTATTCTTTTATTTATTTACCAACAGGTGGTACAGGGTTTAATCAATCGCATTACTATCAACATCTTCAAAGTACTTATTCTAATATCAATTTAAACTCCAATAGAGTATTTGCATTTACTCAGCAGAATAGTGCCTTAAATATTCAAACAGGGATAGCTCCTGCTACTACTTATACGAATATTAGTGTTTCATTGAATGGCAGCCAGCTAGATTTTTATGGATGCTCGCCCTCATTTAATGTTTTGCAGTTTTATGTATATGATAGTGCTACGCTTCAGCCGATACTAAATTATAATGTGGGTGCCAATGGACGCTTTATGAGTCAGCCGGTATGTGCTACTCCAACAAGGGACTTTTTTGAATTTATTTATGCAAATCCGACAGGCAGAGAAAATGCTATAAATTTTCTTGATAGCATACCTAGCGGTGATTATGTATCCATTACTAATTTTGGATCAGCTAGTAATACTTCCTTTATAAGTGATTGGCAGACAGATCAGGCAACTTTGGGAGCAGGCAATGATCTGTACCATAAATTAAAAGCGCTGGGCTTTACACAAATAGATAGTTTTACTCAGAATATTCCTTTTCTGTTTTTCTATCAAAAAAATAGTAGTAGCTATATTCCACTTCAAGTAGTAGGTTCCTCTGCTGCCAGTAGAATAGACACAACTATAGCATTGCTGTCTAGTCTTGATTCTGGTACTATCAAGTCTCCAATATTTGGTCCTGCAAAAAATTGGACAAGTTTACATTGGAGAGGTAAAAGTATTGATCCGACATTAAGTGATCAGGAACAAATTCAGGTGTATGGAATTGCCCCAAATGGAACTGAAAGTTTATTGACAACAGTTTCGCCGGCAACAGATACATCGCTTTCTTTTATTAACCCTGCTGCTTATCCTTATTTGCAATTACAAATGTTGAATTCAGATGATCTATATGCAACTCCCAACCAATTACAATATTGGAGAATAAATGCAGATTATGTTCCTGAAGGAGCAATAGCACCCAATATTCTCTATAATATGCAGGATACTGTCGCCTTTGGACAAAAAATTCCTGTAGCAGTTGCTTTTAAAAATATTAGTCCTGTTGCGTTCGATAGCGTACAGGTATCTTTTGTAATAACAGATGCTAATAATATTGCTCATATTATTCCAATACCAAAAGGGAAGGCGCTGATATCGGGTGATACATTATCAATACGAGATACGATCAATACACAATTGTATCCTGGTAATAATACGTTGTACATAATGTTCAACCCTAATAATGATCAACCGGAACAATATTTATATAATAACTTTTTGTACGCTAACTTTTTTGTAAAAGTCGATAATACAAACCCTTTATTAGATGTGACCTTTGATGGTGTTCATATTTTAAACAATGATATTGTATCGGCAAAACCTAATATTTTAATTAAGTTAACAGACGAAAGTAAGTTTTTAGCTATTACAGATACAAGTTCTATGACGGTGCAAGTTGCTTATCCTCCTGATGGTAATGGACACGTAGCAATACATAATTATAATTTTGGAGATTCTATGAAGTTTATTCCCGCAAATCTGTCCACAGGAAGTAATGTTGCCAGTATTGAGTTTTTGCCTTATTTCCCGGTAGATGGAACCTATCAGCTAATTGTTACAGGCAAAGATGCCTCCGGTAATACAGCTGGAAGTCTTTCATACAGGGTAAGCTTTAATGTGATCAACAAAGAAATGATATCGAATTTGTTGAATTATCCTAATCCGTTTACAACTTCTACTGCGTTTGTGTTTACACTTACTGGTACACAGATACCTCAGAATATGCGTATACAAATATTGACGATAACAGGTAAAGTGGTAAAAGAGATTACTCAAAATGAATTAGGCCCTATACATGTGGGAACTAATATTACCGAGTATAAGTGGAATGGAACCGACAGGTACGGTCAAAAATTAGCGAATGGTGTTTACTTATATCGAGTATTAACTAATCTAAATGGAAAATCTTTGGATAAATACACAGGCACGAATTCTAATGGAAGCACTATAACCAGTGGAATTGGTACGACTGATCAGTATTTTACAAGAGGTTATGGAAAGATGTATTTAATGAGGTAACTCATCCAGGTGTTGTCTGCATTGAAAAATTATAACACTATATATTGGTATTGAATTTGTCCATAGATAGCCTATTAGCTATTTTTGTGTATAATTTATACTAACCTGCAAAAATTCCGGAAAATATTAAAACATATTTTACTGACGGTTTTACTACTGTTCGCGCTTGCATATATTACCCTCCATTTAACTCTTGTTCAAAACTGGATTGTAAAAAAAGTAACAACCACACTTTCTGAAAAATTGTATACTGAGGTTAGTATTCAAAGTGTTGATTTCCGTTTTTTTGATAAGTTTGAATTAGATGGGTTATTAATTAAGGATCTGCATAAAGACACACTTTTGTATGCAGGTGCTGCTAAAGTAAATATTACAGATTGGTTTTTTTTGAGAGAGAAACCTGTTCTAAAATATGTTGCACTTGAAAATGCCGTTGTAAATTTTAACCGGAAAGATTCTGTGTGGAACTATCAGTTCCTGGCAGATTATTTATCCGGCTCTAAAAAAGATACAACATCGAAAGGAACAACAAAAGGAGGTTTCGATCTTGATATCAAAACGCTTCAACTTCAAAATGTCTTCATCAATAATATCGATCAATGGAAAGGGCAAGATATGCTAGCTTCTGTAAAAGACTTAGAGCTTTCTGCAGATGATATCGATCTGAATAAAAAGAAAATAAATTTAAATACGATTGCGATTGATGGTGGTTCTTTTTCAATAAAAGAGTATACAGGTTTTAGACCTGATGCCGATATACCGGTAGATATTATTGATACCACACAACAATATAAATGGAATAATGATGGATGGGTAATTGATGTAAAAAATATACACCTTCAAAACAGTGTGTTTAATAGCGATAATCAAACAGATAGACCTGCATATACAGATCATTTTGATGGGTTGCATTTGAGTTTTGGTTCTATTGCAGGTGATATTGAGAATATACATTTTGAAAAAGATACATTGACCTCCAATGTTAAATTGTCCAGCAAGGAACGCAGTGGTTTTGAAGTGAAAAAAATGCAGGCGCAAATGAAATTTACGCCTGAGTTATTAGAGTTTAAACAGCTTGATCTTATCACTAACAGAAGCAGGCTTGGTAACTACTATTCCATGAAGTATAAAAACTTTACGGATGATATGAATAGCTTTTTGCATAACGTAACACTGTACGGGAATTTTGATAATTGTACATTAAATAGTGATGATCTTGCTTTTTTTGCGCCTGAATTAAAAAACTGGAAACGTACTTTTTCTGTAAAAGGAACTGCCCAAGGAACCATTGATAATTTGACGGCGACCAAGATGCTCATTAAAAGTGGCAATACAATTATAGATGGAGATATTATTTTCAGCGGATTGCCTGATATTGATAATACTTTTATTGATTTCAAATCAAGAAATCTGCAAACGAATTATACAGATGTTACAGCTATTGTTCCTTCATTAAAGCAAATAACTTATCCGCAATTAAGTAAACTAGGCAACATTCATTATAAAGGAAATTTCACAGGATTTTTGAATGACTTTGTTGCGTATGGTACTGTTAATACTAATTTAGGAACTGCTACTGCAGATATAAATATGAAATTACCAAAAGGTAAGCCTGTTCAGTATATAGGAAAAGTATCAACAGCAGGATTTCAGCTGGGCCAATTTCTTGATATTACAGAATTAGGTTCAATTGCATTTAATGGTAGCGTTAAAGGACAAGGATTTAATCAAAGAGATCTGAATGCAAATTTTGATGGAAACATTAGTTCTATCACATTTATGGGTTACCCATATCAAAATATAAAATTGAATGGAGATTTTGAAAAAAGATTATTTAATGGAACAGTTAGTGTAAACGATCCGAATCTTCAATTGGATTATCTAAAAGGGACAATTGATCTGAATAAAGAAGATCCCCAATTTAATTTTGATGCTAATCTTACAAAAGCAGATTTTAAACAATTAAGATTAACACGTGATAACTTCTTGCTTACCGGCCGTTTTAGCTTTGATTTTATTGGTAACAATATTGATAACTTTTTAGGTACTGCAAAAATTTATAATGCTACTTTATTACATGAGAATAAGCCTTTGTCTTTTGATTCGCTTACGCTTAATTCACAGGTAGTCAATAACGAAAAGTTTTTGACTGTTCAATCCAATGAGCTGGAAGCAAGTGTTACAGGTAAGTTTACTATACTTGAATTACCCGATGCTTTTAAACTTTTCCTGAATCATTATTATCCGTCTTATATTAAGAAACCATCGTACGCTTTAAATGATCAGGATTTTAAATTCATGATCAAAACGAAGAATATTGATAATTATGTTCAATTATTAGATCCGAAACTACAGGGTTTTAATAACTCAGTTGTAACAGGAGATCTGCGATTGAAGAAGAATGAATTAAATATAAATGGTGAGGTACCACAGTTTGGTTATGGTGGGAAAATATTTAATGATATAAGATTAATAGCACATGGCAATTTAGATACATTAGTAGCAAAGGTTGATGCGTCTGATATATCGATCAATGACAGTTTGCATTTGCCAAGTACTGACCTTGTTTTTTCTTCTCATGACGACATATCAAACATAAGTCTTACAACAAGTGCCACTCAAACATTAAACAATGCATCGTTAAATGCTAAAGTACAAACGATGGCAAATGGAGTTAAGATCGATTTTCAGCCATCTTCATTTGTTATAAATGATAAAGAATGGGATATAGAAAAGGATGGTGAATTAATATTGGGGCATTCGCAAATAATAGCCAATAATATAAAACTATCACAGGAGAATCAACAGATCACTGTATCTACAACACCATCTTCTACATTGCCCAATACCAATGATATATTAATAGGATTGAAGAAAGTAAGTATTATTGATATAGCACCTTATGTAGTTAAAGATCCGAGACTAGAAGGGTTATTAACAGGAGATATAAGAATAGAAGATCCATTTGGAAAAGCGATTATCGATTATGAAGCGCACGCTGAACAAGTAAAAGTTAATTCAGATTCCGTTGGTGTTGTAAACTCGAAGGGAAGATATAATACAGCAACAGGAGTAGCTACTTTTAGTGCGAATGCCGATAATGAAAAATATCAGTTCAATGTTGATGGAAGTTTTAATAGCCACGATTCAACAGCGAATCAAACATTTATTGCGCTTAAAACGAACAGATTTGATCTCTCTATTCTTAATAATTATTTAGGTGATATATTCAATAACATCAGCGGCACTGCTAATACTTCAGATCTAAAAATTACAGGTAGCACTGATCATCTTTTATTGACAGGTTCGGCATTGGTTGATAGCGGGTCTTTAATAGTTACTTACACACAGTGCAAGTATAAATTTAGTAATGCAACAATTAAATTTAATGCTGACGAAATAGACTTGGGAACGATACAATTAAAAGATACTTTAAATAATACAGCAACGATAAGCGGTAGGATATATCATACTTTTTTCGACAATTTCGGATTTGATAATATCCATTTCCAAACAAAAAAACTGCTTTTATTAAATACAACTAAAAAAGATAATACGCAGTTTTATGGTAAGGTAATAGGAAGTGGAATGATGACGCTAAATGGCCCTGTTACTAATATGATTATGGATATTGATGGAGGACCTTCTAAAAGTATTGGGGATAGTAATCATATTTATTTACTTACTGGTAATAGTATAGAAAACAGCGGAATAGATTATATAGATTTTGTGCAGTACGGCAATAAAATGAAAAATAATTTTAAAGGAAAATCATCGAGCAATTTATTGGTTGATATGAATGTGACGGCAAATCCTGCTTGTAAAATTGATGTGATATTAGATGAAATAACCGGTGATGTGATCAGAGGCGAGGGGAATGGAAAATTACATATAAGAGTGGGTAGCAGTGAAAATTTATCCATTACAGGAAGGTATGACATAACAAAAGGTGAATACACATTTAATTTTCAAACGTTCTTTCATAAATATTTTACTGTAAACAGTGGAAGCATTATTTGGACCGGAGATCCTTACCTAGCCAATATTGATATTGTTGCTGAATACCTTGCGAAAGGAGTTGATCTAACCAGTTTGCCATTAGCCAGTACTTCGTCAGGAAAAAGTGATGTAATCGTATTATCCCGTTTAACAGAAACGCTGTTAAAGCCAAAAATAAATTTCGAATTCAAATTGCCTGATAATAGTAATGCCAGCAATGATTTCTATGTGCTCAAAAGTTTTGATCTGTTTGCGGGAGATGAAAATGAAATGAATAAGCAGGTTACTTCTGTATTGTTATTCAATACATTCATTAATAGTAATAATACGGGTGGAGCACTTGCCGGCGGTGGTTATTCTGTGTTGACAAATACGATCGGCGGTGTTATATCTAGTGCGCTTTCTAGTTCGTTTAATAAACTATTACAGAAAGTATTAAACAGCAATACCGTTTCCAGTTACGTTGATATCAATTCAAGTGTAGCGTTAGACAATCAGTTGCAAGGAGCAGGAAAAGTAGGTGTTACTAAAACCTTTTTAGATAGCAGGCTTATTGTTTCTGTTGGAGGAGATCTTGATTACACGAATCCCGCTAATTTATCCACAAGTAGTGGTAGAACGAATAGTTTATTATTGACGCCGGACGTCTCTATTCAATGGTTGTTAACCAAAGACGGCAGAATAAGAGTTGTAGGGTTTAATCAAAGCGATTATGACCTAATTGCAGGAGAACGGAATAGAACAGGTGTTAAAATAACCTATCATAAGGATGCTGATAAATTACTGAATATATTAAAGCGTAAAAAAACTACAAACACAAATAGTTTACGAAGAAAAAGGCTTGATGATAAAGATAGCTTCTCTGATTAATCTCTTCTTGTTAAAATATAAAAAGACTGCATAATAGCAGCCTTTCATTTTGTAAGAAATTCTTTCTATTTTTTCAATATTGTGTGACCTAATTTATCTCTCTTAGTAGTAAGGTATTTTTCATTATGTGTATTTGGTTTTATTTCGATAGGAACAGTATCTACAACTTCTAAACCATAACCTGATAAGCCTGCACGTTTACGCGGATTGTTACTCATTAATTTCATTTTCTGAATACCCAGGTGACGTAATATTTGTGCACCAACACCGTAATCTCTTTCATCCATTCCAAAGCCTAATTCTAAATTAGCTTCCACTGTATCCATTCCCTGCTCTTGCAGTTTGTACGCTTTTAATTTATTTAATAAGCCAATGCCGCGCCCTTCCTGATTCATATATAATACCAATCCTTTTCCTTCAGCTTCTACCATTTTTAAGGCAGCATGTAACTGATCACCGCAATCACAACGTAAAGAACCTAAAATATCGCCTGTCATACAACTGCTATGTACTCTTACTAAAACAGGTTCGTCTTTCGTCCATTCACCTTTTTTTATTGCAAGATGAACTTCGCCTGTATTTAATTGTTTAAAAGCGATCAATTCAAACATGCCATATTTGGTAGGCATTTGCACACGTACTTCTTCTTTTATCAATGTTTCATTACTGAGCCTGTATTCAATCAGATCTTTGATAGAAATTAATTTAAGGTCGAATTTTTTTGCGATCTCTTTTAGTTGCGGCAGGCGCGCCATGGTTCCATCCTCATTCATTATTTCTACCAACACGCCAGCATACGGAGGATCAAAGCCTGCAAGTCTTGCAAGGTCAATGGTTGCTTCGGTGTGACCGGCTCTTCTTAACACGCCGCCTTTTTTTGCTCTTAACGGAAAGATATGCCCAGGGCGGCCCAGATCACTGGGTTTGGTATTCATATCTATTAATGCCTGTACTGTTTTAGCCCGGTCTTGTGCAGATATTCCAGTTGTGCATCCATTGCCTAAAAGATCGATACTAACGGTAAAGGCTGTTTCATGCAGCGACGTATTATCGCTCACCATTGGCTGAAGATTTAATTCTTCGCAACGGTCATCGGGGAGTGGCGCGCAGATCAGCCCACGCCCGTGCATGCTCATAAAATTTATTATTTCGGGAGTAACATTGTGGGCAGCAGTAATAAAATCACCTTCATTTTCACGGTCTTCATCATCCACCACTATAACCAGTTTGCCATTTTTTATATCCTCGATGGCGCTTTCAATACTATCTAACATAATTTCTATTTGTTCTGCAAAGGTACAAAGTTTGTATTTTGATGCCGGGAACTGCATTTTCGATATGAAGAATTATTTACTTAATAACAATCGGAACATGCGGTTGTTTAGTTGGCTGAGGCATATGATTTCAGGTGTTTTTTTTGAACAGGCTTTTGTGCTACTAT
>DATHNB010000119.1:0-6012 GCA_035486495.1 Ferruginibacter sp.
ATCTTCTGCTAATTCCAGTGCTGTTTTGGCTTTTGCATCGCCTTTGTTGGCCATTGCTTCCAACCGTGGTTTCCTGGCACTTACCAACGCTATCTCACTCATCACGAAAAGTCCGTTGAGTAAGATCAATAACAATAAAATGACGACCTCAGACATTTGACTAAGCTAATGCAAATTTTTTGTTGAACAAAGTTCCTGTCAAATATCCGATAAGAGCTCCAACTATTGCACCGCCAGTGATATCTATTGGATAATGTACCCCAACATACATTTGAGCGTAACAAATGCTAAATGCCCACACAAAAAATAACCAGGCCCAATTACCTATTTCATCTTTTAGGGCGAGATATAGGAACGTTGCCATGCTCAGATGATTGGCCGCATGAGATGAAACGAAACTACTGCTTTGCGGACGGTAAGGCACTAAAACCCTTAACCAGCTTGCCAGATCGGGATTGTTGCAAGGTCTTAATCTGGGAATATTTTCTTTGATCAGATTACTACTTACATAGTTCGTCAGGATAACGGTTGCAGCTGCAAAGAGGATGCACCACCAGCCTTTCTTTTTATAATTAGTAATCAGGAAAAGTCCCAGAAAAAAATATAACGGCACCCAGGCCGTTGCATTGCGTAGCCATGGCATCAGGAAATCGAAAAAATCGTTTTGCCATTGATAGTTAATAAGCTTTAGTAAAGCATGATCCCAGCTAAGTATGGTGTGCATTGTACAAAATAAGTTAATACAAAAATAATTAATATAACTTTGCCGGCATCTTAAAATTATATTTAAGTTAATTATAAATTATCTCTATGTTATTATTTAAACGACTACCAAGATTACTGGCCTGGATACTATCCATCATGGCTGTTTTTTTATTAACCATGACGATTGCCCGTTTTGTGTTTTACTGGAAATTTAATCCATTAGATAAAGCATTTTCAGTGCCTGCATTTATAATGGGATTGCGTTTCGATCTGAAGTTTTTATGTATGTTCGGCGCGTTTATGATGCTGATAAATGCATTGCCTTTTATAAATCCTTTTATCAACAAAAAGGCTAAAGTTTTCTGGAATATCTTATTGCCGATAGTGTATGTATTAGTAGTCTTTATTTATGTAGTAGATTATTATCATTATTCTTTTATTCAACAAAGATTAAATGCCTCGATACTTAGTTATTTGGGCGATGCGGCTATCTCTTTAAATATGGTTTATCAAAGCTATCCATTAATTAAAGCAATAATCCTGCTACTATTATTACTTGTTATTGCGGTGATCTTCTTTAAAAAATTATTAGTGGCCTATCAAAATGAAGAAAAGAGAAAAGGAAATTTGTGGGCATGGTTTACAGGATTCTTTTTATTGTTTGCATTAGGGGTTTTTGGAAAAATAGGACAATTCAACTTACGCTGGAGCGATGCTTTTACATTGAATGATAATTTTGAAGCGAATGTTGCATTGAATCCTTTGCAAAGTTTTTTTAGTACGTTAAGTTATAGGGATACTAAACCTGATATCAATAAGGTAAGAGCTGCTTATGCTTTGATGGCTGATTATCTGGGTGTGCAAAATAAGGATAGCGCTAAATTAAATTACGAGCGCCATTATTCTTTTGCAGATACATCGGTTACTAAACCGAATGTAATCGTAGTTATCTGCGAAAGCTTTTGTATGTATAGAAGCACAATGAGTGGTAACCCTTACAATACGACTCCCTATTTTAATGAACTATGTAAAAATGGTGTTTTTCATGATCGTTGTTTTACACCATCTTTTCCTACAGCACGTGGTGTATGGGCTACTGTTACGGGAATTCCCGATGCGTTGGGCGATAATAACCGCACTGCAAGTCGTAATCCCGAAACAGTAGATCAGCAAACGATCATCAATGATTTGAAAGGATATGATAAATTTTATTTTTTAGGAGGTGATCCTACCTGGGCAAATATTAAAGGCCTGCTGTTAAATAATATCAATGGCTTGCATTTGTATAGCCAGGATGATTTTAAAGCAAAGAAGGCTGACGTTTGGGGCATAGATGATAAAAATCTTTTTTTAGAATCGAACGGAATTTTAGCAAAAGAGGATAAACCTTTCTTTGCCATAATTCAAACTGCAGATAATCACGGCCCATACACTATTCCTGAAGCAGCTTTGAGCGAATTTACAAAAGTTGAATATCCAAAAGATAGTCTGATGAAATATGGTTTTGAAAGTAATGAACAATTGAATGCTTTCCGTTACACGGATTATTGTTATCGTAAATTTTTTGAAGCGGCACAAAAAGAAAAGTATTTTGATAATACTATTTTTGTTTTTGTAGGAGATCATGGTATTCCCGGAAGAGCGGATGAGATGTATCCTAAAAGCTGGTCTGCGCTTGATTTAACAAGAGAACACGTGCCATTGCTGTTCTATTCTCCCAAATTATTGAAGCCTCAATTAATGCATGATGTTTGTTCACAGGTAGATATTATGCCATCGGTAGCATCCCTACTTAAAATGCCTTATACCAACGATGCAATGGGCAGAAACTTATTTGATACAGCAATGAAAAATACTGAAAATGCTTTTATCATTGATCATGTGGCAGAAACAATTGGGACTGTTACCAATCAATATTATTATCAGAAAAATATTAAAACAGGAAAAGTATATTTTGCATCTGTTGTAAATAATGATTCAATACCAGTAAATGTACAAACAGATAGTGTTAAAAATTATTTAGCAAGATTTACGGAGGATTATAATGAAACAGCGAAATATCTGTTGTTTAATAATAAGAAGAAACAATAGACTGACCAAAATTCTAAAATACAAAAATCCCAAATAACAAAACTCGAATTGTTATTTGGGATTTTTGTATTTTAGAATTTCATTCTTAATGTTTGGATGCAATCATTATCAAACGTTGTGATGTATTTACATCATACGGCGCAAAATTGTAATCACCGTAAACTTCCTGAATATGCAATCCTTGTTTTTCGAACATGGTGGTAAAATCTGTTAAAGTGAATTTTTCTACACGTTCTATATATTCCAATGGCTCTTTTAATGAGGAGTGTGTAATGATTATCTTTTTATAAAAATGTTTTGCATCTGTCCATTTGGTTATGGCATAGTGTACACCATGAATATCTTTTTCTATGTTATGCATTGCATTTGCTTCTGCACATTGTGTGTTCAGATAATCCATTACAAAACGCCCTTTGCTATTGATCGATTGCGCGATTGTTCTTATTGCATTGTCGTTTTCACGTTGTGTTTTAAAATACCCGAAGCTGGTAAAAAAGTTAAAAGCAAAATCAAAATAGTTTATCCAAAAAGGCAGACGCATATCATGAATATAAAAATGCAGCTTATCTGTTTGATGCGTTAATGCTTCAGCAATACTTTCTTCACTTAGATCAATTCCTGTAACGTCGAAACCTTTTTCTGCCAGGTGTATAGAATGTCTTCCTTTACCACAGGCAACATCCAGCATCGTTGCGCCGGGTGCAGGTTGCAGATGTTCGATCAGTTTATCGATAAATGCAGCAGCTTCTTTATCATCCCTGTTAGCGTATAACAAATGATAATAAGGAGAATTGAACCAATCTTTAAACCAGGGATTATCTGCCATAATATTTAAAAGAATGTTTTTATTATTAGAATGGCTATGCCGTAAATACCTGTAGCAAAGAAAATACCTTTAGCTGTTTTATCAATATGAGCGTTGATATAATAAGTAAATATGGCCGCGTTAGCTAATAGCGAAACGCTCAATGCTGCGGATAATAATGCATGCTCTGACAAAACAAATCTAAGCGCCTCCATAAAAGGAATTGATTGCAGGCGTGTATATTTAAAAGCGATAAATCCAAAAATAGGAGCTATCAATCCTAAACCAAATCCGAAGGCGTAATTATCTTTTTTTAGTATCATTTAATTTCCAGTTTTTTTCTAGTTGTTGTTTTAAAGTGTAATTGGTCAGATCGAATTGTATAGGAACAATGCTCACATAATTATTTTCAAGCGCCCATACGTCTGTGTCGCGTCCTTTGTCAAAATTTACAAATTCTCCCGTGAGCCAATAATACTTTCTGCCATGCGGATCTTTGCGTTCCTGAAAATCTTCCTCATATTTGGCATATGCTTGTCTGCAGATCTTGAGTCCTTTTATTAGTTCTAACGGAGCAAAGGGAATATTTACATTTAATAAATAATGCTTGTCCTTTTTTTGTTTTAGTACAGCTTTTACTATCTCTCTTACATAATGTCTCGCTGCAGTAAAATCAGCTTCAATGCTATAATCCAATAAAGAAAAACCAATACTGGGAATGCTTTCGATAGCAGCTTCCATGGCTGCGCTCATCGTTCCGCTATAAATAACGTTGATAGAATGATTAGCGCCATGATTGATACCACTCAAACAAAGATCCGGCTTTTTATGAAGCACTTTGTTGACAGCCAATTTCACACAATCTACAGGAGTTCCATTTGTTTCCCAGGCTTCTACACCATCAAATAGTTTTTCCATTTTGGTTAGCCTTAATGGGTGTCCGATAGTGATGGCATGTCCCATGCCGCTTTGTGCTTTATCAGGAGCTACGACGACAACTTTACCAAGATCTTTTACAGCTTCAATTAAATTGCGTATACCCGGAGACGTTATACCGTCATCATTTGTAATTAGTATAGTAGGGAGTTCTTTACTTTTTGCTTTCGTCATTCTTATAAAAATTGATCTGTCTTTTTCCCTTTTTGATGGAACGCAGATTTTTATGATTATTATGATCTATCATGATATTATCTTGATGATCACGAAAATCAGTGTTCTATTAATTCTAATTAAACCACCTAAACCAAGGCTTTCCTATTACTTCTCTAAACGGCCAAGGTATAGCAGCGATTATTAATAGCATTACTAAGCCAAAAAATATCAAAGAGCGTTTATGTTTAGCAGCATCTCCATCTGCTTTTTTTGCAGCTGTTCTGCCAACATGAACCAATATCCAGGCCGTCAACATCATAACAGCATGTTCCATTGTAAAAAAACGGTTGTAAGGATCTTGCATATTATTGCCAAGGTCTTTCAGTTTGTCGAACCATGGTCCCGCAAAATAAAGGATCAATCCGATGATCAACTGAATAT
This sequence comes from Ferruginibacter sp., assembly GCA_035486495.1. Lineage (GTDB taxonomy): Bacteria > Bacteroidota > Bacteroidia > Chitinophagales > Chitinophagaceae > Ferruginibacter. The sequence goes on from DATHNB010000119.1 coordinate 5,135, forward strand.
CGCAACTGATCATAAAGAACAAATTAGTGCGGTTATCAGAAGATGTGTAGGCTCTTTTGCCAAAAATACCCGTAAGAGCATTTAAAACGGTCCATAATCCAAAAAACATGATGAACCAACGAACTAAACTATGAAATACTAGTATGGCTTGCATAAAGGTTATTTTCTGCAAAAATACGGGCTATATATATCATGTGTAAATATTTATTGATTTACTGAAGCCCCGTCACTTAGTTAGATTATAAGCCATTATTCTATAAAATATTAGTTTATGATCAATCAGCTTCATGTCTTGGTAACTACTTATTTTTGATTCTTACCCAACCTTTTGTCTTTTTATAAGTATATGAAGTTAAATACGGTTGCGATGAATAACATATGCATAATTAAGCCTAACAATATCCACATAATCTTAAAAAAATAAACATGAAAAAATTAACAATCCCCTTAGGAATATTCGTTACCTGTATCATTGTATTTTTAATGGTAACTACGTTTAGCGCCTGTGTAAAAACTAAAACCATTACTATACATGACACAACCACTAAAATTCTTACTGATACTATAAATACATGCGGATGTGCCAAGAATCTTACTAATGGATTAATTGCGTATTATAATTTTAATGGGGGTAGTCTTGCCGATAGTAGTGGATATGGCAATAATATCATTTTTAGTAGTGCAACACCTACTGCGGATCGTTTTGGCAATCCTAATAGTGCGTATCTATTTGATGGAGCAAGTTCTTATATGCGTGTTTCCGATAGCGCAAGTTTAACTCCTGATAGTGCAATAACTATGATGGCCATATTTAAATTGAATGGTTATTATATGGGAAATTGTAGCGGGAATCAAATATTTGGCAAAGAAAATGCTGA
>DATHNB010000120.1:0-3419 GCA_035486495.1 Ferruginibacter sp.
AAAAAAGAGACCGTGGTAAAAGACAATGTAAGTAACATAACAGAAGCCTTAAAGATAGCTAAGGATATGGTTGAGGAATCAAAGCATACTGTTAAATTTTACGACATTACCGGATTATTGGCAGCTATAGTAAAACCCAAGATAAATGAAGGCTAAGAAGATAAAAAAGATACGTAAGCTATTAAATAATAAGGATTATTTAATTCAACAATTAAGAAGATGGGCTGATTTTGAAAAAGAACTTCAATCATTCTATACCTTTAAATGCTCTATATTTTTTGAAGGCCAGACCAATGCTCGATTAAATATAATTGAGTATTATAAAAAATACAGGAGATGCAATACTAAGATTAGAACATATAAGAAACTATTAGACATTACCGATGAAAATTAAACGATTCTTTACCCAGTTATTTTGCGACCATGAATGGCATGAGTCGGAATATGATTATGGCTATGGTAGATACCATGTTTGCGTAAAATTCCATAAGGTGGTCGGTAGGTATAGTTGGATTAGCAGCACTCTATACAACATGGCATTTATCTTGCTTATACTCATATTCTCCATAATAATCGTATATTTAATGGTGGCAATAGTATTTTATAATAAATTTTATTAAAATGAAAAGCAAACATTTTGCATGGATGGCTTTATTTTTCTGTATATTATCAGGAAGCATATTATTCTTTGAAAAGTATTACCTACAATTAGGGCTGCACTTACACCATTTATTATGCCTGTATGCTATATCCTGTACAGGTATTTTTTTATGTATTAACAAATCAAACGAATTATATATAAATGAAAAAGAATAAGTCAATCATAGCCGAAAATATTAAAAGGGTAGATTCCTTACCTAAATCTACTTTACAAAGAGCATTAAGTCAGCCCGAAATTAAAGAGGCGTTTTTGAATAATGGAAAGAAGAAAGGAAGTAACAAAACAAGGGATATGTTTTTTGCAAAACTTGAATTTTGGTGTATGGAAAACGGAATTGCTTTCATGAAAGAATTTAGGTTTTCCCCCTATAGGAAGTTTAGGTTCGACATGGCTTTTTTTAGTAACGAAAAAAAGGTAGCTTTAGAATGGGAAGGCATAATGTCAGAACACTCATACCATACGAATGTAAAAGGGTATACTGCTAATTGCGATAAATATAATTTAGCTCAATTAGATGGATGGATAGTATTAAGATATACGGTATTGAATTATAAATACGCATTTGAAGACCTAAAAAAAGCATTAAATAAATAAACTATGACAACAACCATTATAATCCTAATTTACATCGTTTCTGTATTCGTATGCAGGCATCTTGATTATTTATGCTATTACGTAAGAGAATTAAAAGAAGACATGTTTCCTTCTATTTGGATTATTCCTTTTGTAAACTTTATTTACATAATCATTCTTTCATACTTATACATTTCTGATTATGTAAATAATAGAGACAACAAATTTATAAACTGGTTTCTTTATAAAAAAAAGAAAAAATGAGCAACGATATAGTCAAAAATTTTAATTTTAATTCCGAAGTAGAAATGAGGCATATTTTCTAAAAATTGAAGCAATGAATAACCAAAAAGTACCCATACAGCCATTGCCAATTACTATAGATAACTTCTTTGTAAGAACAACAGGGGTGTTTAAAGAGATTGAGTTTATTCCTGTTGGATATGTAGGGTTTTTTAATTCAAAGGAAAGTGCATACTACCATAGCCCCGATAAAGATAAAATAGTTAGAGTTTCTAATCATTGGGGATTTAGTATAAGATTTTGTGCATGGTTCCTTGATGGATACGAAAAAGAATCTTCTTTTAAATGGGGAAAAAATAATGGAAAACAAATGCGTATAGGAATTATTAGCATTAACGAATTAAAGCCTAACTTGCATCTTAACTGGAGTAAAACAAATAGAAAGAAAATAGAATCACGACATCCAATAGACGATTATATACCACAAAATCCAATTGTTGACGTTACTAATATAATTCCTAAAGAAATTCAAAACACGCCTATCAAAATAAGCCAAATTACGAAGGAACAGGATGACTTCTTTTTGAAAATATTTGGACAATTACGGAAGCCAAAAAACTTAATAGAGCATTTAGCCATAAGAAGCAAAATACTTACTTAATCATAAATTCTTAACTTTGTAATCATTAAATAACTAAAATATGGGTAAAACAACAGACTTAACAGGGGAAACATTAATTAAATCAAGTGAAGGATGCAAATTAACTGCATATCCGGATAGTAATGGAATCCAAACTTACGGATGGGGGAGCATCTATCGATTAGATGGCTCAAGAGTTCAATCAGGTGATACCATTACCGCCGAACAAGCCGAAGAATTATTTAAAAAAGACTTGTCTCAACATGATGCTGAATTAAATTCCTTATTAAAACCTGTAATTGATAAGTTAACAGAAGGTCAATTTGATGCTTTAAGCAGCTTTGCCTATAATGAGGGTTCAGGAAGATTGCAAGGAAGCACCCTATATAGAATGATTTTAGCCGACCCTAATGATATAAATATACCTAATCAACTCATGCTTTGGATACATGCAGGTAAAGCCGTTTTAGACGGTTTAATTATCCGAAGGGGTAAAGAGATTGCTTTATGGAAAAACCGGCCATTATCCGAAGTAAGGCAAAAATGGGAATTATTGGATGAGTCATTAAAAAGACAAGGATTATAAATGAGTCTATGGCATCATAATTCAAAAAGAGGTATATGGGGGATTTACCTGTATGATGATATGTGCTTCATACTTCCAATGATTGCCTATGAATCAAAAACTAATGACCTTATAATAGGATGGCTATTTTTAGAGTTTAATATACGATTACTATTTTTAGAATGATATGGATAACTACGATACAAGAATAATTTGGTCTCAACCCGAATATGAAATACCAAAAGATATTTACCCTAAATACCCATTAAAGGAATATGAAATATGGGAAGAAGGATATTCAGCTACTGGCGAACATGGCGGCGCAATATTTTTAGGCAAATCAATAGGTCGCTCATTTAAAGAGGCTTGCTGTAAGTTAATGTGTGAAAAACACCTTGAATACTTAAAAGAGGTTCAGTCGGACGAATATAACGGATATGATAATCCTAATGATGGGTGGAGCTATGACCCCTCAACAAATACGAAATGGGGATGTCACTTATTCGACAATGAAGTTGATGCTCGTAAAAGTTTTGGATAGAATGAACAAGCAAGACCGAATAAAGATAAGGCTTAAATATGAATCAATATGCCATACCTACATAGACATATTCGTAAAGAAACATGGCTATGAGTTTAGTCATTGGATTGCTGATGAAATAGGTGATGTAGCTTGTTTTATTGAACAGTATTTCTTTAATTTTAACGATATACGTTATGATATTGACAATAACATA
>DATHNB010000121.1:0-7548 GCA_035486495.1 Ferruginibacter sp.
GAGAGTGCTATTTCATTTGGTAACACTTTATCTAAAGGTTATTATAAATTAGTTGCAACAAGTGGAGTATCTGTAACGCTTTCCTATACGAATAGTTTTACCGATGTTAGTTATAATTATTACAATCAATTAGGACAATTAATTGCATCAATAGCACCTGAAGGAGTTAAACAATTGTATACCAATACTTATGCTAGTAAAACTGCTATACCATTTGTAAATCTGTACCAATATAATGTACAAGGGAAATTGGTTAGTAAAACAACAGCAGATGGAGGCACAACACAATTTGTTTATCGGCAGGATGGGAAAATTAGATTTTCGCAAAACTCTGTACAAGCACCTGTTGGCAAATTTAGTTACGTTAATTATGATCAGTTAGGTAGGCCGATTGAAGGTGGCGAGTACTTGCCGGATGCTAACGGTATTGTTTTTGGGAGCACATTGATGACAAGTGTTCTTGAAAATGTAACTCCTACAGGAGGGCTTACTACAGGAACAAAGTATGATGTGGAAGCGATATTATATGATATACCTGATGCCAGTTATGGATTAACGTCTTATGTGCAAGATCCTATCTACGTGGGGGGAGCTGTAAGTGCGGTAAGAAAATATTCTTCAATAGTTAATAACCTACCTGTTGCTACTAATATTGTTAGCGCAAGCTGGTATAATTATGATGAAGAAGGAAAAGTAGTGTGGAAGATAAAGTTTATACAAGGATTAGGATACAAAACAACTGACTATACGTATGATGTATTAGGGCGATTGATAAAAAAAGTATACCAGGCAAGTACTGCAGCTGAAACATTTATTCATTATTTTCAATTCGATCCTGCTAATGGAAATTTATGGAAGATTTATACAAACACGGTGGATCATCCTGTGGTTTATATTGGTGGAAGTTTTTCTCGTAATCCCAATCCTGATCCAACTACGGATATGTTGCAGGCTACTTATATTTATTATTTACACGGAGGACTTAAACGTATTGAATTGGCAACTAATCTTCAGGGAATAGACTATACTTACACATTACAAGGTGCATTAAAAGCTATTAATAACAACAATAAAAATGCTGATCCTGGTGGAGATAATACTAATAGTAATGGATTTGGTCCTGATGCTTTTGGAACGGTACTAGATTATTTCCCTGGTGATTATGTTAATAACCGTACTAACGGTGTTCAGCCAATTACAGGGGTTAATACTTCTTCAATTATACCTCCTGCCAATGAAAGCTATGTTGGTAATATTAAAGCAATGAGTTGGTATAGCGAAAAACCTGCATCAGTAACAAATGTAACAGACGCCCCAGTTGCATATATTTACCAGTATGATCCTAAATATCAGTTTACTAGTAGCACATGGGGTACAATACCTGATTTTACTGTGAGCCCAGCTAATTTTACTGCAACTAACTTTAATCAGGAAGTTGTGAAGGATCCCGTTGCCGGAACTCCTGCATATGACGCAAACGGTAATATTTTAAATTTGCAACGAACAGACGGTAACGGTAACTTAACAGATAAATTCGCCTATAATTATGTTGCAAATACCAATCAACTTGGTAGTGTGGTAAATACAGCTACTGGCACAGCACAAACTTATGCTTCATATACTTACGATGCTATTGGTAGAATGACTTCAGAAACAATTACTAATCCACTTACCAATGTTGGTACTACAGAGTATGTTCAATATGATATAACTAATAAAGTAAGAGCTGTAACAACCGACCCAGCTTTTAATAACCCGATAGTGAGTTATTTATATGATGAAGCGGGAACGAGGATTATAAAAAATACTTACAATTCATCTAACCAACTAATAGAAGTTACCTATTATGCAGGAGATGCAACATATACACAGTCTATTACTGGGGGTGTTTATGGAGCAATTACAGCAGAAGAATATCAGATACAAGGTGGAAAAAATAGACTAGGTATTTACTATAGGCCAAATAATATTTATGCATACCAGTTGACAGATCATTTGGGGAATGTAAGGGCGGTTATCGCGCAAAGTGGCTCTACTTATCAGGTAAGAATGTATACAGACTATTACCCTTATGGAATGATTATACAGCAAGGGGGGGGGAATGATTATCGCTATGATTACCAAGGCGATAATAGTGAAAAAGATAATGAAACTGGTTGGAATTCCTTTACTTTGCGGATGTATAACTCCAGAATTGCTAGATGGATGACAACAGATCCAGGCGAACAATTTTTTTCTCCATATGAAGCAATGGGAAATACACCTCAAAATGGTACAGATCCTACTGGAGCCGAATGTGGAAGTTGTGGTGGAGGCTATGATGATATAAACAATCCTGTTAATGGAGAATCTTTTAGTCAAAGTTCTGATGGAGGGTTGCAGGTTAGTTCTGTCTCCCCTTCTAATGATAATAGTATGATGCCTAATGTTATAGTTGTTGCAGGAATTGATGATATTGCACCACCTAGCAACCATGACTATTTTGATGCGAGTGTTGGTATTATTGGTGGAGCTACAGAATTTGCGGTAGCTGGTGGCCTAGATTGGTTATCAGGAGGCTTAGCGACCCCACTCACTATGGGATTAATGATCGATGGTGCGACAAGGGTCGGATTAAATGGAACTAAACTACTAACTTACGCATCCGGAAATAAGCTAGCTGGGAATGCTATACCTGTAAATATTGGCGGAGTTGTTGGAAAAGGAGCCGATTTGTTAAGTGGACAATCTATTTATAGTTACGGCAAGGGGCAAATGATAGGAGCTGCAACAAATGATGTTATTTCTTTTATAACTACTGGAGGATCAGGCCCTGAATTACTTGATAATTTGGCCGATCCGTCAGTAGTAAATTCAGCCATGTATGCTAATGCTTTGGGTGGTTATATATATGGTTTATATGGAGATGTAGCACCTCTAAACACTAATACTAAACACTAATACTAAACACTAATACTAAATGGTTTGTAAAATTAATAATATCGGATTAGAAAGAATAAGATACGTGAGAAAGCAAGGATTACTTAATTTCTTTTTACTCATCCCTTATTTTATTTTGTTGATATTTTTATTCCATCATTTTCTTGGAAAAGACGGAAAGGTTTTTTTCTATGCTGTCATGTTTCCTTTTTGGTGTTTATGGATATTAATTAGTTTTTTTTCAACAATAAGATGGGTCAACCGTCATGGCAATTTGATACGAGAAATAAATCTCGAAACAAATAATGTGGAATTTATATGTTTTTCTATTTTGTGGATAGATGAACGCATTTATAAAATCGCACTTTCTGAAATCGCACTTAAAAATTATGATTTTGGCTGGATAACTACAGGAAAGAGACAAGATAAAAAATCGTTAAATGGGATAAAAATTTTGATAGAAGAAGATAAGAAAGCATTATATCTTGTTAAAGATTATTTCGACAATTATACAGAGATAGTTTCTTGTCTAACGATTAATAAATAATTTAATGAGAAGGAAAAAATAAAGATTTTTCCTTCTCATTAGCATAAGCTTTAGAAAACTCATTAATATTTTATGTTATTATAATTGAGTAGAATAGAATTTCGATATAGCTATTTCGTTACTTGTTATGTAATTACTTGTATGAATAAAATTATAAAATGAATTCTTTATTTAATAGACTTAAAGCCTTCACACTTACCGAAGTACTCGTTGTGCTAATAATAATAGGCATCCTAATATTATTAGCGCTACCTAATTTAATGCCGCTAATAACCAAAGCAAAAACAACCGAAGCGAAAATTCAGTTGGAGCATATCTATACTTTAGAGAAAAATAATTTCTACGAAAAGTCAAAGTATACGAATAGTCTTAGTGAAATATCTTTTGAGCAGCAGAAGTTAAGTACTGATGGTGGCCAAGCAAATTACCGTATAGAAATTATTAATGCTACCAATACTACGTTTAAGGCAAGGGCTACGTCTGTAGTTGATTTTAATGGTAACGGTACATTTGATGTTTGGGAAATTGACCAAGATAATAATCTTGTAGAAGTTACACCTGATTAAGTTGTACTATTTTGTTATCATATTAATAACGACTATTACTCTGTTGGTCATTGCTTATCAGGATTATACTTCGCGCAGTGTTCAGTGGATATATTTTCCTTTACTGGGAGTTGCCGGAATGATAATGAGTTATATTAGTTTGCATTCAATTTATTGGCTATCGGTTAATTTTTTGTGCAATGTCTTTTTTTTAGCAATTCAATTTGCTGTTTTAAGTATGTATTTCTTTTTTAAAAATAGAAATGATAGGGTTATAATAAATAAAAAAATAGGCATGGGCGATATTTTATTTTTACTGGCAGCCTGTTCTTTCTTTTCAACTGTAAATTTTATTGCATTTTACTTATGCAGCCTATTTTTTATAGCTGTTGTATATATAGTAAGCATCTTATTTAAAAGAGAATTGATAAAAATATCTATACCTATGGCCGGTCTTCAGTCAATATTTTTAATTATGTGTATTTATATTTCTATCATAATAAAATATTCTTTAGTAAATGACGATTGGTTAGTACTTAAATTGTCGAATTTATAATAATGAAATCTTTGACTTCTGCAAATATTGATTCAAATGTAATCGGTTTAATTACCGGCAGACAGGCATGGCATTATCGCATAGTCCCATTCAGCGGATTGAATGGAACAATGCATTGCTTTTTGGATGAGCAGAATGAGGCAGATGATCTGGCTGATGAATTAGAATTATTAACAGGGAAAGAAACACGGTTTGAAAAGAAAACAAGTGTTGAATTACAAGAATTGCTCGAAAAATATTATCCTAATGATCAGCAGGATAGTCGGCTTCAGACAAGTTACTATTCTGGAGATGCAGATTCGTTTTTAAATAGTCTTATCGCAGAAGCTAGAAACCTTAAGAGTAGTGATATACACATAGAAATTTATGAAGAGAAGTGCAGGGTAAGAATCAGGATTGATGGTATGCTTGTTCAACGCTATTTTATTGAGAAGACAAGGTATCCTTCATTGATCAATAAAATAAAAATCATATCAAATCTTGATATTGCTGAAAAAAGATTGCCACAGGATGGTAGGATAAATTTCGAACACAATGGTCACAAGTTTGATATCCGTGTTTCTGTATTACCGACGTTGCATGGAGAGAAAATAGTATTAAGACTATTAAATAATGATGCCACCAATATTGATATTCATTCATTAGGATTTTCTTCATTCGATTTGAATAATTATTTGGAAGGAGTTAGAAAAACGAATGGCGTTTTATTGATCAGCGGCCCTACAGGTTCTGGTAAAACAACCACGCTATACGCAACATTAAAGTTATTAAATAAAGACACCCGTAATATTTTAACCATTGAGGACCCGATTGAATATACATTGGAAGGCGTAAACCAGGTTCAATTAAAAGAGGGCATAGGATTAACATTTTCAGCAGCATTAAGAAATTTTTTGCGCCAAGATCCGGATATTATTATGTTGGGAGAAATTAGAGATGCAGAAACTGCTAATATGGCTATTCGTGCAGCCTTGACGGGGCATTTGGTTTTATCTACTATTCATACTAACTCAGCATGGGGTACGGTATCAAGGTTAATTGATATGGGAGTACAGCCTTTTTTAATTGCTAACACGCTCAACACTTCTGTAGCACAACGCTTGGTGAGGCTGCTGTGCAAGGATTGTAAGGTAGTTAAAGAATTTGATGAATCTAAATTCCCATCTAAGTTTAAGCCTTATAGAAAAGTATATCAACACTCAGTTGCTAACGGATGTGATAAATGTTTTAATACAGGGTACAGAGGCCGAAAAGCTGTATATGAAGTAATTCCAATTGATGAGGAATTGATAGAGCAAATAAAACTAGGCAATCATAATATAATAGACTTGTTAAAAGTAAGAGGAATAAAAACCTTGTCAGAAAATGCGTTTGAACTTTTTGAACAGGGGCTTACAAGTATAGATGAAATATATTCTTTATTGATTATTTAATTGAATAAATATGCGAAATAAAGGTTGGGGTTTAAAAATTGTCGGGATAATTTTTTTAGTGGGATTTCTTCAGACTATATCCTATTGTCAGACCAAGGATGATCGTTTTAAGGTTCTTGAGAAAAGATTAAAAGATTTGTCAACAACAGAACCGGGACTAAATGAAAAAACAGATTTATCCGTGAGCGATGGTACATTACAAGGGTTTTTACGTGGACTTGCATCTACAAACAATCTAAATTTAAATATAGATCCTTCTCTTACGCAACATGTAAACAATTATTTTTCTAATGAAACTGTTGCTAATGTTCTGTTATACCTGGCACATCAATATAATCTTGATTTTACTTTTATAGGTAGCATCATTAGTATAGCGCCATATAAAGATCCTCTGGCTAATTTACCGCCACCACCTAAAAACATTAATATCTCATATAATAGTTTCACACAAAATGTATCGTATGATCTGCAAGATGACACGTTATTAAATGTTGCAAAAAAGATCACTCAGCTTACTAACAGAAATGTTGTGATATTGCCTCAGCTATATACTAAAAGAGTTACGGGGTATGTTCAAAATTTACCTTTACAGAATGCTTTGGAGAAATTGGCCATTACTAACTCATTTAAAATAAATACTACCAGTGATAGTGCAATAATTTTAGAACCTTTAGAAAGTGATGAAGAAATTGTAACGAAAGAAAAAGGATTGTCTAATGCAAATTTCTCTATAAAAAAAGTGAATAAAGATGGTAGCTCGTCAGCCTCTTCTATAGAAGTTAATAATGACGATAATGGTAAAAAAATCATTACGCTCAATGTTATAAATGCACCAATAAAAGACGTGATTAAAAACATTGCAGGTCAGGCAGGGATTAGCTATTTTGAATATTCTGATATCGAAGGTAATACAACGGCTAATGTTAAAGGAATGGCATTTGACCAGGTATTGGGCGATATTTTACATGATACCAAGTATACGTATAATATAGATAAGGGTGTATATATGATAGGAGAGCGGGCGAATGAAGGGTTGCGTTCTGTAAAATTAATTCAACTTCAATATCGTTCTGTAGATTCATTGATACAATTTATACCTGAAGATCTAAGACAAGGGGTAGAAATAAAAGAATTTAAAGAGCTAAATTCTTTTTTGCTAAGCGGCTCTGAACCTCAAATAGAAGAAATAGCGTCGGTTATAAAACAACTTGATAAAGTAGTTCCAATGATCACATTGGAGGTTATTATTTTAGATGTGAATAAAGGAAAGAGTATTACAACAGGAATTTCTGCAGGGACTTCGGATTCTACTGTTACACCCGGAGGATCTATACTTGGCGGTGGCGGCCTTAATTATACTTTAGGGAATAAAGATATTAATCAGTTTCTCAGTAATATCGGCGTCAATAATGTATTTAATTTAGGAAGAGTTACTCCAAGCTTTTATATAACCTTGCAGGCTTTGGAAAATCGTACCAATATAAATGAACGGCAGACACCTAAACTATCAACCTTGAATGGACATACGGCTAATTTAAGCATAGGTAA
>DATHNB010000122.1:0-11790 GCA_035486495.1 Ferruginibacter sp.
TAGCAATACCTGTTTTAAATATTTCTGGATATTGAAACAATAGGTTTAATGTTGATGATCCGCCGCCGCTCCAACCCCAAACTGCTACGCGATCTTTATCAAAGTATGGGCGTTCCAATATTTTTTTAGCAGCCATTGCCATATCCCTAATATTCAACACACCTATTTTTCGATAAATTGCTTTGCGCCAAGCCGCTCCTTTTAATGAAGGTGTCCCGCGATTATCGACGCCCACTTGTATATAGCCATCAGTATTTATATCGCCATCGTATAAGAAATTTTGTTGATTGCCATAGCTATCTTCTACTGTGGAAGCCCATGGTTCTCCATATACAAAAAACACTACCGGATATTTTTTTGTGCTGTCGAAATTTGTTGGTTTGTTTATCCATGCATCTACAGTTACACCATCATCGATAGTAATTTTTGTGTACTCAATATTAATGGAACTGTCGATCTGCATATTTGTTACAATATTGTTTGCGGCACTAATGGGTTTGTGATCCGGCAAGGAAACTAATTCCCCGACTTCTTTTATTTTATGGTTGCTGAATGTATGTAACGCAAATTTTGCCGTTGGTGAAATATCATATTCGTGCATCCCTTTCAAATCAGCAGACGAAACAAGTATGGCTTTGCTATCACCATCCATATTGATTTTATATAAATACAGTTGCGTGGCATTATCCGGCGAAGCCATAAAATAGATCGTATTATTCACTTCATCAATACATTTTATTGAGCCGATATCGTATTTGCCATTAGTAAGTAATGTTTCTTTTTTGCCATCACGACTTACTTTATATAAATGTCTCCATCCATCTTTTTCACTTACCCATATAAAATATTTTTTGTTATTGATCCAATCCCACCCTGATGGATCATCATCGTTCCAGAAACTTTTGATATCTATCCAGGCTTTATCGCTTTCAGTATAAAAAACTTTACTCGCACCCGTTGTTACATTGCAATAAATTAATTTGCTTTCTTGTTGCTTACGATTTAATTGCTGCACTACTAACGAATCATCGGCGGCCCATTCCATACGTGGAAGATAATGTTGCTGAGGATCGCCTTCGATATTCATCCATTTAATGGCATCGTTATTAATTGTAACAACTCCTATGCGAACAGGAGATGGCGACTCCCCCACTTTAGGATATTCAACCGGAATGACTTGTGAATAAACAGAATCTGTTGTATTCAGCATATAATAATCTCTTATTTTAGTTCCATCTACCTGCCAGAAAGCGATCTTATTTCCATCCGGACTCCAGCGAAAACCATCTCTGCAACCAAACTCTTCTTCGTACACCCAATCGAAAGTTCCATTAATAAATTTGCGTGTACCATCGAACGTTAGTTGTGTTATTTTACCTGAGGCTATATCTTCCGAAAATAAATTATGCTCACTTACATAGGCTACTTTTGTTCCATCAGGAGAAAATTTTGCAAACATTAATGATCGTGCAGGTTTGTTTTTCCCCAGCTGCGTTATTTTTTTCTGTTTGATATCCAGCACCCAATAATCACCTCGAGTATGATAGCGCCAAACTTTAGCAGTATTTGTAAAGATTAGCACTTTGTTATTATCGTTACTAATCTGAAAAGCTTCTACCACTAATGGCGAAGTACTATCTGCAGGTGTTAATTGTTGATTATTGATAAAAGTAGTTCTGGTACGATTGGTAATATTTGTTTCTTCAATGCCATCTGGGGTTATTGTAAAGTAACTGTTACCATCTTTGTTCCATTGAAGATTTTTACTATGAAGAATTTGTGCAGTACCAACGTGCATATAAAAAGAAACGATCAGCAACAATAGATACCGTAGGTGGATGAACTTCATATTATGTAAATTTAGACGACTAAAATTAAGCAAATAGCATAAGCTAAACCTTTGTTTGATAGAAAAGCATTTATTTTTGTAGCATGGAAAAAGAAAAGATTCGTTTGGATAAATATTTATGGTCCATTCGTTTATTTAAAACACGTAGTCAGGCTGCAGATGCCTGCGATAAAGGTAAGGTTAAATTTAACGGCGATAATTCCAAAGCTTCCAGAACAGTAAATGTTGGTGATGAATATGAAGTAAAAACAGAAGCTAAACGCTGGGTAATAAAAGTAGTTGAACTATTGGATCATCGCGTGCAATATAGTGAAGCCATTAAATATTATACAGATATTACACCTGCTGAAGAGCTCGATAGAATTAAATTTCAAGCCGCCGTTTTTAACACCGGAAAAAGAATGAGTAAAGTAGGAAGACCTACTAAAAAAGATAAGCGTGATCTGGATGGATTTATGGAATTGTAAAGCTTAATAGATATTCAACTGATGAAATGTGCGACGCCACTGAAGCTTAATAGTAGCAGAAAAGCCCGGCTCAACATTAAAATCTTACTTTTAATATATGAAAATAGATATCATTACAGTTCTCCCGGATTTATTGGAAAGTCCTTTTGCACATTCGATCATGAAACGCGCTAAGGATAAAGGTTTACTGGAAGTCAATTGTATTAATTTACGCGACTACACCACTTATGCAAGAGCACAGGTTGATGATTATCAATTTGGCGGTGGTGCAGGAATGGTAATGATGGCAGAACCTTTAGTGAACGCAATTGAAAGTTTACAAAAGGAAACGCTGTACGATGAGATCATTTTTTTAACGCCGGATGGAGAAATCTTCAATCAAAAAATGGCAAATAATTTTTCGCTGAAAAATAATTTATTGTTGATCTGCGGACATTATAAAGGTATTGATCAGCGTGTGCGGGATCATTTTATTACTAAAGAAATATCGATCGGTGATTATGTTTTGAGCGGTGGTGAATTAGCTGCGGCAGTTTTAGTGGATGCAATTGGCAGATTAATTCCGGGAGTTTTAAATGACGAGACTTCTGCCTTAACCGATTCTTTTCAGGATAATTTATTATCGCCTCCGGTATATACAAGACCGGAAGATTTTAGGGGTTGGAAGGTGCCCGATATTTTGCTTAGTGGTAATCATGCTAAAATTGAGGAGTGGAGATACGAACAATCACTGCTGCACACTAAAGAAAAAAGGCCCGACCTGCTGGATTGACGGCCATTGCAGAAGTATATGGCATATACTTTATAAAAAATTTTGTTGATTACTTCTCTCATGCTATCTTTGCCGTCCGAAAAACGGCGCGTTGGTCAAGGGGTTAAGACGCCTCCCTTTCACGGAGGAGTCACGGGTTCGATTCCCGTACGTGCTACCAAATAAAAATGCCTCTCAATTGAGAGGCATTTTGCATTATATGGGGTTAGCATTATTACTTATTTCTTAAACAAGCCATTCATTAAGCCTTTTGCAGATTGCTCTAAACTGCTAGCAGGTTTTGTCGTATCTGTTTTTCCTGATAGTTGATTGATCAGTTGGGTTTTGGCTTCCTCTATTGCTTGCTTTTTGACTGTAGCGATGGTATCTTTTATTGCAGCCTCTGCTTGTTTTTTTACACTGTCGATCTGCGCTTGTGCCATAGCTTTTGCCTTATCTTCAAGTCCGCCTGATGCACTTGAACCCGGACCATAATCTGTTTTAATAGTTGGGTTGCTAAAAGTACCTCCTAACCTAAGCTTAACATTAATGCTATCGGGTGCTTTTATAGGAACTCCATTTGCACCTACTTCGTTAATTAAATTATTTACCAGCTCATTAGCGCCAGTGCCCATTAATGCACGCGGCACCTGCATATTGATGCCATAATCCATTGACTGATCAAATCCTTGCTGACCGGCAACTTTCATATCAATATTATCTATCTTAACAGTAAAAGGATCAATATTTACTTTGCCATTGGCAAATTCAAAAGATACTTTTACATTTTGTAATGGTACTTGTTGCAAGCCGCTTATATTTAATGTGCTACCAATCTTATCCAACGGACCGAATTTGCTTAATACAGCTTGTGTTAATGACAGATTGCCTTTGCCTGATAACGTATTCATATCCGGCATCATGTTTTGTCCGATGAAACCATGCATTGATAATTGCGATGTCATTTTTCCATTGATGAATTTCGCGATCGGCATTATTTTTTGTACTGTGTTTACTGCAGCAAATGTTTTTTGTATATCTACTCCCTGCACATCATAATCGAAAGCGACCGCAGGATTTGTTTTACTTTCTTTGGTAGAATAAGAGCCATTGATAACTACCACACCATCCAATGCATTTCCTTTTACATTTACAATAGATGCTGTTTCATCACTAACTTTAGTACTACCGCTCAAATTGGTGATGTCTAAATTGTCGTAATGAAGCTTACCGACTTTCGCATTTAATACAATATCCAAATTAGCAGGAACTGCAAATGGCGCAGAAGCTGGTGTTGCAGCCTTTGTTGCGGTATCTGTTGTTGTACCCATTAATTGATTCATGTTTACATTATCGGCACTTACATTGATTGTTGCATTCAATGGTTTATTTTGTAAGACATAATTCAGCATATTATTGATCTGACCATTACCACTGAAATTAGTAGCTAAATATTGTCCATTAAGATTAGTAATATCAATTTTACTTGGTGTGAAGCTTGTTGACAGCGTGTTTATTTTTATTCCTGTTGGATAATCAGGTGTTATGTAATCAAAGTTTGCTAAACTAATAGTACCGCCTGCTGTAAACTTATCGTACTGTTTTTTCTGAAGATCACTTACATTACCTTTTGCATATACATCAGCTGATAATAATCCTGTGATGCTTGTGCCCGGCGTTAGTTTGACAATTTCTGCTACCTGAGAAAAATCAAGTTTCCCTTTTGCTGCTGCATCTATATACATATCAGTAACAGGTTTTTTGATCAAGATCCTGAAATCAAACGGATCATTATCCATTTCCAAATGAGCGCGTTCTACATCAACAACATTATCATCCGGTTGCCCATCAAGATTATCTACTGTCGCTTTGACATTTATATTTTTAACAGCTTTTGGAAGATCAGGATATTGGAAGAAGCCATCTTTTATTTCCATATTTACATGATAACCGGGAATTGTTTTATCGCTGTAAATACCTTTTATATATCCATCAAAAGATGCAGTACCACTTGTTTTAATAGTGGCAAAATCTTTCTTATAAATACCAGGTATCAAAGACAAGAAACTTTTAAAATCTGTTGACGGCGAATTGAATTTGATATCCATATTATATCCTTTTCCATTCAGATTTGTTATCGTTCCACTGCCACTCACTTTCAAGTCGTTCACAGAAATTTGATCAGTGCTAAAAGTATAGATACCATCTTTATTATTCATTTGAATATCAAGATTTGCAACCGCTTTTACTTTTACTAAAAAGGGAACATCATTCAATATAAAAGTGATCTGATCTACAGTCGTACCTGTTTTTAATGTAAATGAATCAGTTGAAAAATCACCACTTCCCTCGTGATTTAAGTTTACGATCTCACTGTTCATATTACTCTGTTTATCTACATAACTGACATAAGCATTATGAATAGCATATTTTTTCAACTGTAGTTTAAATGGTTTTGCCTTAGCAGTATCAGCAGGTGATGTTGTAGTATCTTTTACAATATTCCAGTTAGCTGATCCATCTTTATTAACAATAGCATGTATTCTTGGAGATTCAAGATCTATAGAATAAATCTTTGTTTGGTTACCAGTAACAACACTCATGATATCTACCGTTGTACTGATATTATTTGCAGAAAACAATGTATCGCTTTCAAACGCTCCAATACCTATTACTTGCAGACTATCAATACCTACAGATAATTTTGGGAAATGCGTGAATAATGAAACATCAACATCACTAAAATTAACCCTTGCATTCAAATGTTGATTGATCTCTGTTTTTACAAAAGAAATTATTTTCCCTTTAAAAAGATAAGGTGCTGCAAAAGCAAAGCCCAGCAACACAACGATAATGATTAATAATACTTTAAAAAACTTTTTCATTTGGTAGTTGTTTTAATATTTATAATGAATGTTTTTTAACCACTGAGACACCGAGGTCACAAAGGAATACTGAGTGCGATTTTTTTTCTGTGGTTCTAAGTTAAGCCAATTTCAAAATGCATTTCCGGAATTTCTACATCGGTAAAACCTTTGCTTACTAACCGACGCTTAAAATCTTGTTGTACAGGATATTCTCCGTGTACTAAAAATAATTTCTTTACTTGTCTAGCATCCTGACAAGCTAAAAACTGGCACAAATCATCGTAATCACCATGTGCACTCATACTGCGTAACTCTCCTATTTCTGCATTCACTTCATGTGGCTGGCCAAATATTCCAACTTCTTTTGGATGCAATTTTAAACGGCCACCTAATGAACTTGGTTCGCAATATCCTGATAACAGAATAGAATTCTTACTATTTTCAATCGTATTACTAATATGATGTTTTACTCTACCGGCTTCTGCCATACCGCTTGCCGAAATAATAACACAAGGACCTTTATAATAATTCAGCATTTTAGATTCATCAACAGACTCAACAAATTTCAATCCTTTAAATTCGAAAGGGTCATCGTCGCTTTGTAATACTTTTTGAATTCTTGCATTAAAATATTGCGGATAGCTTTTAATGATCTCTGTTGCTTTAATGCTTAACGGACTATCAACAAAATATTCCAATGGTGGCAAACGATGTGATATTTCCAGCTGATTCAATGCATACAATATTTCCTGCGTACGTCCTACGCTAAAAGCAGGAATGATCAATTTTCCTTTTTTTTCTAAACAAGTGTGTTTTATCCAGTGTAATAACGCATCGGGAGATTGCACCTGATCTTCATGCAAACTATTACCGTAAGTAGATTCAATAATAATATAATCTGCCTGTGGAAATTCTTTAGGTGATTTTAATATCACATCGCGATAACGACCAACGTCGCCACTAAACATTATTCTTGTAAGTTTACCATTTTCTGTTATCCTTAAATGGATTGCCGCACTACCAATAATATGGCCTACATCTGTAAAACAAAATTCTACACCTTCGGTAATTTTAAACCATGTATCATATTCAACAGGCACAAAATGATCTTTTGATCTTAACGCATCTTCCGTTCTATATAAAGGCACCAAATTAGGAAGGCCCTGCAATGTTCTTTGTTTGTTGGCGAATTTCACATCGTTCTCTTGTATGCCTGCAGAATCTTCCATCAATACTCCTGCAAGATCTACCGTGGCTGGCGTTGCAAATATTTTTCCGGTAAATCCTTCCTTCACTAATTTGGGGATTAAGCCACTATGATCAATATGTGCATGAGATAAAATAAGGTAATCGACCTGCTCTGCTTTAAAACCAAAATTATTATTTAGTTCTGCTGTTTCGATTCCCATTCCCTGAAACATTCCACAATCCAACAATATTTTTTTACCGCTCTTTAAAGTAAGTAAGTGTTTTGATCCTGTAACAGTTCTGGCTGCACCATGAAACGCAATCTTCATATAGCTTATTGTTTACCTTTTTTATCGAACTAAATTAAGACTTTATTATGGAGTATGGTTTTATATTAAAGTGATTTTTTCGCCTTAAAAGACCATGTAATAAAAAATTCTGCAACAATTTCCCCATCTTTATTTTCACCGATAGATTTACATTTAATTGTTTTTCCTTCACCACTAGCAATAGCCAATAAAACTATATCATTTATAGCCATTCCGTCTTCACAGATAAAAGTTGTTATGCCAGTTGCTTTTTTAAAATAGTTTGCTTCTAAACCAACAACCAACATTGATACTGTAGGATTTTTTTCATGCACATTCATCATGGCTAATACCCCTGTACTTAATTCTGCAGCCATTGCCAGACAAGCAAAATAGGTAGATTTAAAAGGATTTTGAGAGAACCATTTGAATGGTACCGTTACTGCACTTTTATTTTCATCAATTGATTTTACACGCACGCCCGAAAAAAAAGCACTGGGTAATTTTGATAACAGAAACATCCTGAACTTGAATGACTGTTGAACAAATTGTATGAATTTTTGCTTAGCAGGATCCATGTCTTTCTTTTAAATTATTGAGTAGTTATTGGTCTTAATATAGCCGTTGCAATATTATCTCCATTTAATAAAAGCTTTGCTGCATCCTGAACATCTTTTTGCGTTAACGCATTTACGTATTTTTCATAATGCAAAAACCGGTCCACATTGTAGCCCTTAAACTCAATATCTTGTAACGATTGAAGCCAAGTGTTATTTTCTTTCATGGCAGTTTTATTTTCTTCCAGCCATTGTTGTTTTACTTTATTGAGATCTTCTATTGAAGGAGCACTCTTTTTTAAGTTGTCAATTTCCTGATTAGCGGCAAATATCAGCGTATCAATTTTTGCAGGTCCACAAGGCAGTTCCAAAATAAATGAGTAATGCTGGTAAGGAATTTTGGTAAGCTTTGCATAAATACCCCCGGTATAAATTCCTTGTATTTTTTCGCGCAGATCTTCAATGATCTTAATATTCAATACTTCACTTACTGCCTTGGCCTTGAGATCAAGATCTTGCGTGTATGGAACTTCACCAGTATAGAAAGTTAATATCAAACTTTTAGCTTCTGTGCCTTTATATACGTTGATATTGACCTTACCCTTTTGCGGACGAACTTTATTATCTATATATTCAAACTTCTTTTCAGTAGTGGGTAAGCTCGCAATATATTTTTCAATCAACGGCTCTATTTGCCCTTCCATAAAATTTCCAACAAACGTAAAATGCATACCACTCATATTCCCAAAATGCTCTTTATACATTTGTAATACACGATCTACATTTATCTTATCGAAATAAGCAGACTTAGGCATAATAATCGGTGTAAGTGGGTTGTTATTATACAAAGTAGTATACATCGTATCAATAAAAGCAGATTGCGGATTCGCTGTAATAAAAGCACTTTGCGATTTATTTTTTTCTATGTACGATTCGAACAAGGCCGTGTCTTTGCGCGGTGCAGTTACATATAAGTAAAGTAATTGCAACATTGTTTCTACATCTTTAACACTACTGCTACCGCTAAAGCCATCTGCAACATCAGTAAATGCAGGACTTACCGATACGGTTTTGCCAGCCAGCATTTTCTTTAAATCTGTAGGAGAAAAATCGCCGACGCCCATTGTAGTAATTACGGGTACCAGATAATTGGCATTATACTTATCTACAAGACTATAATTGTTTTTTCCGCCAGCACGTATTGAACTCATCAATACTTCATCATCTTTATAAGTGGTAGGTTTTAATGTCACAGTAATGCCATTACTCAATGTTAATTCAGTAGTACCTAATGTATCATTTTTAACCGTTTTAATAGTTTTTCCTGCTTGAGGTTGTTGCTGTAATAATGATGAGGCCAAAGCTTTTTCTTCATAAGTAATTACAGGCAGGTTTTCTGTTTTGGCAACATTTGCTAGTAATGCATCATTTGTTGGTAACACAATATTACCTGATGCCTCCGGACCCATTATGGCAATAAATTTATTGCTATTTTGCTTTAGGTCATCGGACAATGCATTTACATCCTGCAAAGTTATTTGCGGTAATAAATATTGATAATACGCCTGTTCTTTCTCAATACCTGGGATTGGCTCACGTTCTAAAAAATTATCGATGTATTCATCTACATATTTTGATGATTCTGTTTTATCTTTTTCATTAAATTCTTGTTCAATATTATTTAAAATATTCTTTTTTGCTCTGTCTAATTCCGCTTGTGTAAATCCATATTTTTTTACTCTTTCCAGTTCCTGCACAAAAGCATCAATTCCTTTAACGGCATCGTTGCTGCCAGTGCTCACTCCTCCGTTAAAAGCTTCATATCCTCGCGCATCTGATTCGAAGCTTGCTGAGGCATTCAGAAAAGGGGGATTTTCTTTTTGTGTTAATTCTCTTAAGCGTTGATCCAGTAAATTGCTGAAAATATTTTTTATGATATCCTTTCTAAAATCGGCCACAGTAGTATCAGGATATTTTCTTTCTGCTGAATAGTTTAACAATCCATAATAACCCGTTGCTTCTTTATCTGTTACAACCAGCGCTTTACCTTTCGCGTAAGCCGGAACAGTGGCATAAACACGTGACCTTTCATTAACCGGGTTTGTTAAATGTGCAAAATGTTCTTTGATCATTTTTTCCGCCTGTGCAGGATCTATATCTCCTACAACAATCACAGCCATCAAATCCGGACGGTACCAATCATGATAGAATCGACGCAATACATCGTACTTGAAATTTTTAATAATGCTGTCTTTCCCGATTGGCAAACGATCCGCATATCTTGAGCCCGCATAATAATCAGGATATATCTTTCTTCCCATTCTCTCATCCGCACCTTTACCTAAACGGCTTTCCTCTAATATAACAGGACGTTCGCCATCAATATCTTCATCTAAATAAGTTACATTATGCGCCCAATCTTCGAGTATCTGAAAACCAGTTTCAATATTTTTTGGTTTATCTGTTGGTATTGGTAAGATATAAACCGTTTCATCAAATGAAGTATACGCATTCAGGTCATTACCAAAACTTACTCCTATTGATTGAAGAAAAGAAACAATATCATTTCTTTTAAAATGTGTAGTGCCATTAAACGCCTGGTGTTCGCACATGTGTGCCAGCCCTTGTTGATCATCATCTTCACAAATAGAACCGGCATTTACGATTAAACGTAGTTCTACTTTTTGTTCGGGCTTTTTATTTTGGCGAATATAGTATGTGAGACCGTTAGGTAATTTTCTAATTATTACTTTTGGATCAGTTATTAATTTATCAGCAGGGGTAACTTGTGCAAAAGCAATAGCAGAGTAAAAGCTTAGCAATAAAAGCGACATATATCGCTTACTTTGAAAAAAGTTATACATAGTTATTATTTGAATTACAAATATAATGGCAAACCCACGCTATTGTACAACTTCTTATAACCGATGTAGAAACCTATTTCAATAATGCGAGACACTTTATAAGACTATCTTTCCATGTAGGAATAGTGATAGCAAATGTTTCACGAATCTTAGTTGTATCTAGAACAGAATATTGCGGACGCTTTGCAGGTGTAGGATATTGCGAACTTGGAATAGAATTAACAATACATTTACTGTTAGTCAATTCTTTTATGGCAACTGCAAATTGATACCAGTTGATGACTCCTGAGTTACTGTAGTTATAAATCGATGTTTGATGTACGATGTCTGATGTACGATGTTTATTTATTATTTGCATGATAACATTTGCCAAATCCGCAGCATAAGTTGGACAACCTTGCTGATCATTTACAACGCTTATACTTTCTCTTTCTTTCATTAGTCGCAACATTGTCTTCACAAAATTATTTCCGAAAGATGAATATACCCATGATGTACGAATGATAATCGTATCAGGATTTTTTTCAAGCGCTAACTGTTCTCCTTTTAATTTAGATGTGCCATATACACCCAAAGGTTTTACAGGATTTGATTCTAGATATGGCATTGTAGCGGTACCATCAAAAACATAATCAGTAGAGATATGAATAAATTGAACATTATGTAATTTACAAACTGCAGCAAGATTACCGACAGCATCTGCATTGATGAGAAATGCCTTTTCGCTTTCTGTTTCTGCTTTATCAACTGCCGTGTAAGCCGCACAGTTTACACAATATTGAATACTGTTTATATCAAAGTATTTTTTTACCGCATCAACATCATCAATCGGCAATTCATCTTTAGTTACAAACAGAAAATTATATTGAGAGTATGATTTTGATAAAACTCTAAACTCAGAGCCTACTTGTCCGTTAGCACCGGTAACTAATATTGTTT
>DATHNB010000123.1:0-5789 GCA_035486495.1 Ferruginibacter sp.
TTTTACTACAAGTTTTAAACAGAATTAGTTAGGATTCTGAACAACCGTTGTTCTCAATGTTTCAACAAGAGCGCCAACGCTGTTTATTAAATTTGCAGGAAGATGATTTTGATTCGCACCAATAACAAGATCATTTACGAATTCGGTGAAATCTGCATTATCTGCAGTTCCATTCATTCTTGGATTTTCTGCATTGTTATGTGCATTATGCATACTTAAACCTGTGTAAGTATAATCTTTAGCTCCAGTTGCAACACAAACAAAATCAGTTAAGTTTTTGCTCAATGCATTATAGCCGGTATAATTAGGAGGAGTAGAACTCACTTCACCTATTAAAACCATAAAGTATTTACTGATACTTGTATCACCTGCGATAACAAATATTGTACTGTCCAATACAGAACGGATACCTAAACGGCCTGTTTCGATCATAGTACCTGGATTAGCAGGATCTGCCACCATTTTAGTACCACCTAATGAATCGTATAAAGTAGGAGCAGATGAGCTACTTTTTTTGCAAGATGACATTGACAACGCTGTTATTGCCAACCCTACGACTGCAATTGCTGATAGAATTTTTATTCTTTTCATAAATTTTGTTTTTGTTTTTTGATTAGATTGATATTTAGAATACATGTTTGATAAAACTGTAAAACTTGTACGTAGTTGTTGATGCCATTGGGCAACCTCCTGCTAATTGTTGCTCAGTAGGAAGTACACGATCTCCTTTGTATGGCATGCTTGATTTAAAATCAGCGACTATTTGATTAGCTGTAGTTTTTGACGGATAAAAACTAAAAATCACAATACCTCCTTTTGGATTGCATAACACGTGATCAATTCCCTTTTCCTGATATAAGAATGTTGTTATTTTATTGGCATCATCCTGATTAATTGGTTGTTTTATATCTATGCGTGCCATCGCTTTTATATAAGGATTTGCTGGCTGAGGTCTTGTTACTATGTAAATGTGAACACATAGTATAACTACTAATAAAAGCATAATAGATCCTGTCCATGCTAGTATTTTTTTGAATGTTTTCTTTGTCATAAATTGATATTGAATGGTTGATGTAATAATTGGCTTCATTAACAAATACGACAATTCTATGACAATGGATTTTTCAGGTTCAATAAATAGTGGATCATATATATCAGATAAGTAACCTATGACAGTGTTAGAAATAGTTCTATATCAAAAAGAAAATAATTAATTAATGAAAAAACATATTGTAGTATTGACGGGTGCCGGAATAAGTGCGGAAAGCGGATTGCAGACTTTTCGTGATAGTGATGGTTTGTGGATGGGCTATAGCGTATATGAAGTAGCTTCGCCAAGAGGCTGGAACAAAGATCCTGAACTGGTACTGGATTTTTATAATATGCGCCGCAGAGACGTAACATCTGCCTTTCCTAATAAAGCTCATACTGGTTTAGCTGAATTAGAAAAAGATTTTGATGTAACGATCATAACACAAAATATAGATGACCTGCATGAAAGAGCTGGTTCAAAAAAAGTGTTGCATTTGCACGGTGAGATATTCAAGATGCGAAGCATTGCCGATGAAAATACGATTTACGAAATAAGAGATGATATTAAATTGGGAGACAAGGCAACTGATGGATCGCAATTACGTCCATACATTGTTTGGTTTGATGAACCTGTACCTTTAATTGAAGAAGCTTCAAAAATTGTAAGAACTGCTGATATTTTTATTTTAGTCGGAACATCGCTACAAGTATATCCTGCCGCAGGTTTACTTAGTTATTTACGTGGGCATGTAACAAAATATGTTATTGATAAAAAGATTCCCTATATGAATAAACAAGCAAATATGCACCTCATCGAAAAGTCCGCAACAGAAGGAATAGAAGAGGTAAAACAAATGCTATTAAAAAGCTAAATAGTAGCAAAAAAGACGAAATATGCGATGCCACAAATGCTTCATTATGGCACAAAAGTCTGGCTCAAAAATCTTCTCCACAAAAACGTATAAAATGTGTAAAAGTAACCCCCTGAACGACTAGTTTTAACAAGGAAAAACAGCATAAAATCGTTATTTTCGTCACCTATAAAATTATATGGAAAACAACGTAGCTAATGAAGGCGGAAACGCCAATAACAGGGGTAGGATTATCACTGTAAACATTGAAGAACAAATGAAAACCTCTTACATCGATTACTCTATGAGTGTGATCGTTGGACGTGCGCTTCCGGATGTTAGAGATGGTTTAAAACCTGTACATCGCCGTGTTTTATACGGGATGACAGAATTGGCCAATTACAGTAACAAGCCTTATAAAAAAAGTGCCCGTATCGTGGGAGAAGTAATGGGTAAGTATCACCCGCATGGCGATGCTTCTATTTATGATACCATGGTTCGTATGGCACAGGATTGGGCAATGCGTTATAAAATGGTTGATGGCCAGGGTAACTTTGGTAGCCAGGATGGTGATCCACCGGCCGCTATGCGTTATACAGAGGTTCGTCTGCAAAAATTTGCAGAAGCGATGATGGATGATATCGAAAAAGAAACAGTCGATTTTCAATTGAATTTTGATGATTCTTTAAAAGAACCTACCGTACTTCCTACAAGAATTCCTCAATTATTATTGAACGGAGCGAGCGGTATTGCTGTAGGTATGGCAACTAACATGATGCCGCATAACCTGAATGAAGTTATTGATGGTTGTATTGCGTACATCGATAACCGTGATATTACAATTGATGAATTGATTGGCTATGTTAAAGCACCGGATTTCCCTACAGGTGGTGTAATATATGGTTTTGAAGGTATTAAAGCAGGCTTTCATACAGGTCGTGGCAGGGTAGTGCTACGTGGTAAAGCTACTGTCGAAACGGATGCTAAAGGAAGAGAAAAGATCATTATCACTGAAATTCCTTACCAGGTAAACAGAGACACATTAACACAAAAGATAGGTGATCTTATAAACGATAAAGTAATTGATGGTATCAGCGATGTCAATAATGAAAGTAATAATAAAGAGGGAACAAGAATAGTTGTTGAGCTTAGAAAAGATGCTGTATCACAGGTTATCATAAACCAGTTGTTTAAATACACAGAGTTACAGACATCTTATGGTATCAATAATGTAGCCTTAGTGAAAGGCAGACCAAAGATCTTGAATCTTAAGGACCTTATCAGTGAGTTCGTTGAATTCAGACATGAAGTTGTTGTCCGCAGAACACAATACGAATTACGCAAAGCACAGGAAAGAGCGCACATCTTAGAAGGATACATCATCGCATTAGATAATTTAGATGCGGTTATCGCTTTGATCCGTAATTCATCTACACCAAACCTTGCACAAGATGGATTGATGACTCAATTCGGTATGTCTGAGATTCAAGCGAAGGCTGTTCTTGAAATGCGTTTGCAGCGTTTAACAGGAATGGAGATCGACAAGATCCGTGAAGAACATGCAGAGATCATGAAATTAATCGAGCACCTGAAAGAGATATTAGCTAATGAGCCTTTACGTTACCGGATCATCAAAGATGAATTGGCTGAAGTAAAAGAAAAATTTGGCGACGAACGTAAAACTGAGATCACTTACATGGATGATGAGATCAATATGCTTGATCTTATTGAAGAAGAAGATGTGGTGGTTACCATTTCGCATTTAGGCTATATCAAGCGTACTTCTGCAGATGAATACCGTTCTCAACGCAGAGGCGGACGTGGTGCAAAAGGCAGCAGTACAAGACAAGAAGATTACATCGAACACTTATTTGTAGCATCCACACATCATACTTTATTATTCTTTACAGAAAAGGGCAGGTGTTTTTGGTTGAAAGTGTACACTATTCCTGAAGGCGATAAAACCAGCAAGGGACGTGCATTACAGAACATGATACAAATCCCTCCTGATGATAAAGTAAGAGCAATTATTGATATAAAGAACTTTGATGATGAGGTCTATGTGAAGGGGCATTACATTGTTCTATGTACCAAACAAGGTATAATTAAGAAAACTGATCTGGAAGATTTCAGTCGACCAAGACAAAACGGTATTAATGCGATCAATATCCAGGAAGGTGATCAACTACTAGAAGCAAAATTAACTGATGGGAATTGTGAAATCATGCTCGCAATAAAAAGTGGTAGGGCCATTCGTTTCCCTGAAGAAAAAGTGCGTTCTACGGGTCGCGGTGGTATCGGGGTTTATGGTATTGAAGTAGATGATGCCAATGACGAAGTAGTAGGTATGGTTTGTGTTAATAGAGAAGATAAAACACGTACTATCTTGGTTGTAAGTGAAAAAGGATATGGCAAACGTACATTCATGGATGACCCTGAAACAGGCGAAGCAAATTATCGCGTAACCAATCGTGGTGGTAAAGGCGTTAAGACGATCAATGTTACTGAAAAAACCGGTTCATTAGTTGGTTTGTTAGATGTTACAGAGAAAGAAGATCTAATGATTAGTTGCGTGAGCGGCGTTACTATTCGCATGAGTGTAGCAAGTGTTAGCGAACAAGGAAGAGCCACACAGGGCGTTAAATTAATTAAGGTAGATGATGGCGATGAAATTGCTGCGATCACGAAACTAGATGAAAAGGAAGAAGAAATTGAAGGGGTAGTAGAGGCACACGCACATCCTACTGAACCAGCGGATTCAACTGAAATAACAGATACAGCAGATACGGCTGCTGAAAACGATTCAACAGAAGAATAAACATTAAAAGGCATACATTATAAAATAGGCTACTGATATCGGTAGCCTATTTTATTTGATCTTTATTTAATCTCTCTCTTTTGATAATTATCTAAGACTTTCTTCAGAGAGTTAGGGACATAAGGAAAGGGCTGTAAAAACAGCCCTCGTCTCTAACTTTATTTACCCGAACTAACAGAGTAATATGTACACAAGATCAGCCTTAATTAGATTATACATAGAAGAAAACAAACAGAATATTTAGTTGTTTTCCTTCTATGTATCAACAATGAATAATCTATTCTACATAAACTAGTCAATCCAACTGAGTATATATACCGTAAATAAAACAAAGCAATGATATGTACAACGAATTTAAACGCAATATAGTTGATACAGAAATAAAGGATAGTTTATCAAGATTGGAAGAGGCCTATATTAATTCATTCGAATACCAATGTATAAATAGTCGAAAAGACTGGATAGTTATAGCTGCAGGTAGTATCTGGCTAGCTGCTATAGTATTGCTTTTTATTGCCTTATAATATTAATGCTTAGGCAGCGCAATCAGTACAAAAATGGTCTTATAATAAGTTAACAACTATAGATTTTTAAAAGTAACCGAGCCGTAGTTTCCACTATGGCTTTTTTATGCTCAATCTAAATCCCTATTTAGATATTAAATATGCTAACTATTATAGATCTTCATTACAAGAAAAGAAACCAAATACCAGGTGTTTTCCCCTTTTATAATAACAACTTATCATTTACTTTTATACTAGTAACTCTCATACCACTATGAAAAATAATTTCCGTACTACTATGAAATGAGAGAGTATAATACTGTTTAAAAAAAGGACTGTAGCTGAACTATGGTCCTTTTTATTTATCAATAGCCATCACACACAAAAACCAAGGCTATTATAACAGTCCTCCTAATTTCAAAAATTAGTATTATAAACAACTATAGGGATTATTATAAAGATTGAAAATGTTTTAATATGGTATGGATTGAAAACGGGCTCTTATTCTATTACATATACTGTTATTAGATCAAAAAGGTTGGGCAGGTTTGTAAAAATATTTTAAACATATTGAAAAATCGTGCA
>DATHNB010000124.1:0-12858 GCA_035486495.1 Ferruginibacter sp.
ACACTCAAGCAATAGAATGTTATAACAATGCTATAAAAGAGAATAAAAGAAATGCTACAGCTTATTACTGGCGTGGGAAAGCAAAAGATTTTTCAAAAGACTATATAGGTGCTGCAGCTGACTATAAAAAAGTTATTAAATTAGATACAAGTTTTTCAAAATTAATTTTTGCTCAAAAAGATATTGTTGTTTTTCCAAAACGTATAGTATCTGATACTGCTGCACAAAAAGATATAATGCTATTTGTGTCTAACGATATATCAATGCTATTTTCTGCAATTCCCCCAAAAGATAAAATTGTATTATCAGATAGTGCTATTTTTTATAATAATAGTGGTAATGACAAAGAAAAATATGCAGATTATATTGGCGCTATTGATGATTATACCAAGGCAATTTCTTTCAATCCTACATGGGTATCTCCTTATAAGAATAGAGAGAAAGCAAAAAGAATAATACTCGATTATGAAGGTGCTATACAGGACTGTAATGAAATTATAGCATTAAGTCCTTCAAATGAAGAATATTATAACGAAAGAGCTATTGTGAAATTATTTAACAAAGATTATAAAGGTGCAATAGCAGATTACACACTGGTAATTAATTTAGATCCCAAATCGGCATATGAGTATGCGAATAGAGCTCATGCGTATTATTGCTTAAGTGATTATAAAAATGCGATTATTGATTATGATGTA
This sequence comes from Ferruginibacter sp., assembly GCA_035486495.1. GTDB lineage: Bacteria > Bacteroidota > Bacteroidia > Chitinophagales > Chitinophagaceae > Ferruginibacter. The sequence continues at coordinate 699 of DATHNB010000124.1, forward strand.
GCGATTCTCTTATTTCCAAAACCTAGCAATTCGTTTTCTTTTAATAAAACAGGGAATGCTAAATTCTATAATTTAAGAGGCCTTGTAAAACAACATAGCGGAGATATAAAAGGTGCTATTGAAGATTATACAGAATGTATAACTATTGATCCATCACTAGTAAAGGCTTACTACAATAGAGGAAATGCAGAATATGAAACTAACAATAAAATAGAGGGTTGTTTAAATTGGAATACTGCAGCTACTTTAAATGACTCACTTGCCAATGACAGTTTAAAAAAGTATTGTAATTAGTATGCCAAGTATATAACAGTGATTTTATAGAAAATTTAAGAAGTTTATCCTTTATTTATACAGCTTGATTAAAATTATCTTCATTAAAAAATTTATGATTAGCTAATACATCAGCATTTTGTTGTTTAGTTATTCTTACATATTTCTGAAATACTTCTAATGATTTATATGCTGAAATTAGCATGATGCTTGGTGTAGATACACCTTCTAATATAGCATTACTAATCATTGTACGTCTACCAGTATGACAAGAAATTAAATCACATTTCTCATACGTTTTACTTTGCTTAATACCACCTATTGTTTTTGTAATAGTTATTTTCTCTGTTATACCAGCTAATCTGCAGACCTCTTTTAAAACAATATTAAATATCTGGTTATATGGGCATTCTAGGCAAAGGCTACATTCATGTCACGCAGTTCTGCACCTTTTGATTTACGGAAAGCCAAAAAATCCTTTAAATGCTTTAATACTTTACGGTAATTCCTTTTTGTTCCTTCGGCCATTTGAGCGTTCGGAGCTATAGCGCTATTATAATATTTATCGATATAGGCAATAATCGATAAGCTACGCTTAAGTTCTAAACCCATTATAAGATCTCTAATAGCTTTTACATTATAATTATTCAAGGAGGTAGCATTACGATACCTAAAATCCTGGAACTTCTGTTCGATTTTATTTAAAAGCACATTAGCATGCATTTCTCGGTCACTAAAGCGCATCATCTTTTCGTCCCATTTCTTTAATTCATGTGGTAATATCTCAATATTTAAACGTATCTCTGCCTTTTTTCTATTCAATACAACTCGCACGTACATTGGGATTTTACCCGTTTTTTTGTTAGTTTTTTGAATGCTCGGATAGAACAAAATTGATAAAATCATTTTACTGGTTTATTAGGTGAAACAAGTTCCGACAATGGTGAAACATTTCGTGAACCAAAAACCGAGGAAAATGAAATAAATCGTGGAGGAGTGAAACTAAAACCCCTGTCACTATTAAGTTACAGGGGAATCGTATTTTAGTGAAACATCGTTGGTGACCGCGTTAGGATTCAAACCTAAAACCTTCTCATCCGTAGTGAGACGCTCTATTCAGTTGAGCTACGCAGCCATTTTTATCGGGATCTTCAAGTAGTATATTACTACCCTTCGATCCAAACGGGATGCAAAAATAGAGATTTATTTTATTCATCCCAACTCTTTCCGCATTTTTGCCATATAAATAGTAAAATGAAGCTACAATTCTGGTCGGTGGGTAAAGCAAATGAGCCTTATGTAAAGGATGGTATAGAACTGTTTACGAAGCGTATTACCAACTATTATCCTGCAGAATGGCACATTATCCCCATGCCTAAAAATACTGCTACATTAAGCGAAACGGACCTTAAAAAGAAAGAAGGCGAAATAATACTCAACCTTCTCGAAAAAGATGATTATTTAGTAGTGCTGGATGAAAAAGGCAAACAATTAAATAGTGAAGGTGTTGCCGCTTTTATACAATCGCGGGGCAACGAGAGTGTAAAAAATATCATCTTTTTGATTGGTGGCGCTTACGGTATTAGTGATGCTGTATTAACAAGAGCAAATTATAAATGGAGCTTATCGCAATTAGTGTTTCCACATCAATTAGTAAGACTTATCTTAGCTGAACAGATCTACCGGGCTTGCAGTATTTTACGAAATGAAAAATATCATCATCAATAACTTCTAATGACGATCAGTATTACACTCTACATAATTATTGTTACAAGTCTCATCTCTATTTGGGGATTTAATAACGAACATGTAATTGACAGGCTTATTTTTTATCCGCCTGCTGTAAAAGAAAATAAAGAGTATTACCGTTTTTTTACCTGCGGATTAATACATAAAGATATTCCGCACCTGATATTTAATATGTATGCCTTTTTCTTATTCGGACAAGGACAAACAAAAGAAGGTACCGAATATATGTTCGGCTATGTGTTTGATGATAAAGGAAAATGGCTGTACTTGGTGATGTACGTATTGGCACTCGCTATCTGCCTCATTCCTACTTTTATTAAAAATAAAAACAATCGGTATTACAGAAGTTTGGGTGCATCAGGTGCAGTATCAGCCGTAGTATTTGCTTATATTACTTTAGATCCTTTGCTTGGCGTTGGTTTGATCTTTATTCCTGTATTTATGCCGGGCTTTTTATTCGGAACATTATATCTTATCATTTCCTATTTTTTATCAAAAAGAGAAGGAAGTGCTATCAATCATTCCGCACATATTTTTGGGGCTTTGTTCGGCGTAGTGTTTGTTTTAGCTGCCGGTGCTATGTTTTCCCATTATCCTGTTGTTCAAAATTTTATTGATTCGATAAGGGAATTTGATTTCAGAAAAACCTTTAGTTATTAATTAGACTAACCGTTAACGTTAGTACTTGTTTGGTTGCAGGTGTTATTTTAAATCGATCATCAATACGTAAGCCAACGATCCAGACTATTTTTTTATCCAGTTCGATTACCCAGGCATTTTGCTTATCGCTCAATGACAATTTTTGATCGATGAAGAAGCGGCTTAGTTTTTTCTTTTTCTGCATTCCAAGTGGATAAAAATAATCACCTTGTTTCCACTTACGCAATAGCAATGGAAACTTAATATTATCTGAGCTTATCTGAGCAACAGATACACTATTCTGAATCTTGTAATTTGTATTTTGAAATCTCTGCAGTTCGATAGTTTTATGTCCAAACTCAACCCTGTTGTCATTTTCTTCAATTAAAATATGTTGTGCTTCTGTTGATTGATTTGGCGAGATAATAATCCAGTTGCGATTCTTAATTATTTTGTGCGTTGGCGATTGAATGTATTTGCCTGTCTCACTTTGTAATAAAGTAATAACATCTGTTGTTTGATGTGCGGTAAAACCATACTCTTTAATTATTTCGTATACCACCGTTTCGAGCGGAACTGTTTTCAATAATTTTAATATGGGAATATGAACCTCATTTCCTTTACGTTCCAATAATTTTTTCTTGTGTTGATCAATTGATTGCTGGTATAATTCTGCAACACCGGTGAACCTCGCAATATTTTTTAAAATATTTTCTTTTGCACCCGGATAGTTTTTTTCTATTAAAGGCAAGATGTTATTTCTAAAATTATTTCTTGTATAATCATTTTCAAAATTGGTATGATCTGTAATGTGTGTTAATTTATTGTCTGCCAAAAATGTTTCCAACTCGCTCCTCTTTGCAAATAATAATGGTCGGACGATATTATTTTGTTTTGGCATGATTCCTCTCAAACCTTTAATACCGGTACCTCGGAAGAATTGCATCATTACGGTTTCAATATTATCATCTGCATGATGTGCAGTCAAAATATAATTAAAGCTATTTGCTTTTCTTAGTTCTTCAAACCAGGTATAACGTAGATCTCTCGCTGTTTCTTCAATAGACTTTTTTTCTTGTTTAGAAATAGTAGTCGTATCGAAATGCTTGATATAAAATGGTACACCATATTTTGTTGCCAATTCTTGTACAAATTTTTCATCCAGGTTGCTGTCATCTCCTCTTAATTGAAAATTACAATGGGCAATCGCAAAATCGTATCCTGCTTGTTTCGTCAACTCGCATAACACTACAGAATCTACCCCGCCGCTAACGGCAATAAGTAACTTATCTTTTTGTTGAAAAAGATCCTGTTTTTTAATGTAGTTGTTATATTGTTGAAGTAGGTTCATGTTGTTTTTTTATGCGGATGTTTGTCTGAATTGGGATTCGTCGGATTAATGGATTTTGGGATTTGCGAATATAAAATCCATTAATCCGACGAATCCCAATTCAGACAAACAATTTAATCCGTTATATCCTCATAAGCACCCTGTAATTCATTATAAGAATGATTATCACCCGCTTTCTTTGCCGCTGCCATTCCTTTTTCGTAAGTCGTTATTGCGAGTGGAATTTCGTTTGTTCTTTCCAGCAACTTTCCCAAATGATAGTAGGACCCAACATAGCCCGGATCTCTTTCCAATATTTCGGTAAACAATTTTTTCGCCTCTAAATCGTTATCTATTTTAACATATTCGAGCGCCAATGCATGTTGCAAAAAACTATCTTCCGGAGATGCTTTTAAAAATTCTTTTAATTTATCTATTCTTTCCATGATGGACGCTAAACTCTGTTTTAAATTTCTATTTTTTGTTTTTGACTTCTTGGTTTTTACTTCTAACTTTAATCAAACTTATTCAACCTAATAAATTTGCTATATGAAGATTCTCGTTTGTATCAGTAAAACACCTGATACTACTGCAAAAATAGCCTTCACCGATAACAATACGAAATTCGCTTCTGATGGTGTACAATGGATCATCAATCCTTATGATGAGTGGTACGCATTGGTACGTGCAATTGAATTGAAAGAAGCTGCCGCAGATACCATTATTCATTTAATTACAGTTGCCACGGCAGATAGCGAGCCGATCATCCGCAAAGCATTGGCATTGGGTGGCGATGAAGCCATTCGTGTAAATGCTGATAGTCATGATAGTTTTTACATCGCTTCGCAGATAGCAGAAATTGCTAAACAAGGCAGTTATGATATCATCTTTACCGGAAAAGAAACGATCGATTACAATGGTTCGTCAATCGGTGGTATGGTGGCTGAATTATTAGATATGCCTTACATTTCCTTAGCAACAAAATTCGATATAGCAGGAACTGAAGCAAGTATTAACCGCGAAATTGAAGGTGGTGAAGAAACAGATAAAGTATCGTTACCCGTTGTAGTTAGTTGTCAGAAAGGTATTGCAGAACAGCGCATACCAAACATGAAAGGAATTATGGGCGCAAGAACAAAACCTTTAAAAGTTGTTGAACCAATTGCTGTAGAAGCATTAACAACAATAACTTCATTCGATTTACCTCCTGCGAAAGCTGGTGTTAAATTGGTTAGTGCTGACACACCGGAAGAATTAGTGAGATTATTACACGAAGAAGCAAAAGTGTTTTAACTGTTTTATTGATGAATTGTTGGATTGTTGAAATTTAAAATCAAAAAATTATGTCAGTTTTAATATTTATAGATCAGGCCGATGGACAAATAAAGAAATCATCTTTAGAAGCTGCTGCTTATGGAGCTAAAGTAGCTGAACAACTAAGTACAACTGCTGAAGCAATCGTTTTAGGAAATGTAACAGATAATCTTGCAGATTTAGGAAAATACGGTGTGAAAAAAGTACATACAGTTAAGGATGCAAAGCTTAATAGTTTAGATGCACAGCTATTTACAAAAGTAATCGCACAAGCCGCAACATCAACCGGTGCTACTGTAATTGTTTTCTCAAACAACTTTGCAGGAAAATCAATCGCGCCTCGTTTAAGTGTAAAATTAAAAGCGGGCCTGGTTTCGGGAGCTATCGCTTTACCGGATACTGCGAAAGGTTTTGTGGTAAAGAAGAGTGTATTCAGCGGCAAAGCATTTGCTAATATTGCCATCAATACTGCTGTTAAGATCATTTCTTTAAGTCCTAATTCTTATAGCTTTACTGCAGGTTCGGGAACTGCTGAAGTAGCCGATTTTGCTGCTACCATGGATGCACCTAAAGTTCAGGTAACGGCTACCAATAAAGTAACTGGCGAAATACCTTTAAGCGAAGCTGAGTTAGTAGTAAGCGGTGGCCGCGGATTAAAGGGCCCTGAAAACTGGGGAATTGTGTTAGACTTAGCTAAGGCTTTGGGAGCCGCTACGGCGTGCAGTCGACCTGTTGCAGATGCAGACTGGCGACCACATCACGAGCATGTAGGACAAACAGGTTTAGCCATTGCACCTAATTTATACATTGCCATCGGGATATCAGGTGCCATACAACATTTAGCAGGTGTAAACAGAAGCAAAGTGATCGTTGTTATTAATAAAGATCCTGAAGCTCCATTCTTTAAAGCGGCTGATTATGGCATTGTTGGCGATGCTTTTGAAGTAGTTCCAAAGATCACTGCTGCAGTTAAAAAATTAAAAGGAATCTAACTGATAACGGGTAAAAAATAAGGCTTGAGAAAACAATAAATTATTTCTCAAAATCCCTTAGTTTCGTAGTCATTTTATGAAGAAAATAGAACTGGAAATAGTGGCATTATCGCATAGCATTACGCAGACACATTCGTATGCTGTAGTATTGGGTGAAGTAAACGGGTTGCGCCGTTTACCAATTGTTATCGGTGGTTTTGAAGCACAGGCAATTGCCGTAGCTTTGGAAAGAATGCAACCAAGCCGTCCGCTTACTCACGATCTAATGAAAAATTTTATGCTTGCTTTTAATGTAGACCTACACGAAATAGTTATCAACGACCTTCAGGAAGGAATTTTTTACAGCAAATTAGTTTGCAGCAGCGAAGCTGACACTGTTGAAATAGATTCACGTACCTCCGATGCATTGGCACTGGCCGTACGTTTTGGCTGTCCGATATTCACTTATGATAATATCCTGGATAGTGCAGGTATTTTAATGGAAGATGATGATAAGAAAAAGAAAACATCTCCATCCGGTGCTGCAACTCCTATCACTACGGAAACAGGTGGAAGCGATAATTTAAAATCAATGTCCTTAGAAGAATTGAACACACTTTTAAACGAAGTGCTGGAACAAGAAGATTACATCAGGGCTATTGCCATCAGGGATGAGATCGCAGCGAGAAAATAAATTATCAATTCATTATAAATGCTTCTCTTCCCCAACTGCAAAATAAATCTCGGGTTAAATATTCTATCTAAAAGAGAAGATGGTTTTCACGATATAGCAACAGTTTTTTATCCTGTTCATATTACAGATGCGCTAGAAATTATTCACGCTCCTTCCAATTCACAATCAATCAATTTTACAAGTTCGGGTACTGCTGTTGATGGTAATATAGATGATAATATTTGCATCAAAGCATATCATTTATTACAAAAAGACTTTCCACAAATCCCAGCTATTACAATGCACCTGCACAAATCAATTCCGCTGGGAGCCGGATTGGGTGGTGGTTCTGCAGATGGAGCTTTTACTTTACAATTATTGAATAATAAATTCAATTTGAATTTATCCAATGAACAATTGATACAATACGCATTGCAATTAGGAAGCGATTGTCCGTTTTTTATTATCAACAAACCTTGCTTCGCTACTAGTCGTGGTGAAGTGCTGAAAGAAATAAAAATTGATCTTTCCAACTATCAAATCCTTATTGTAAACCCGGGCATTCATATTAATACAGGTTGGGCCTTTTCGGAAATAACTCCTGCCCTTCCAAAACATTCTATTAAATCAATCATTCAGCAACCAATCATCACTTGGAAAAGTGATCTGTCAAATGATTTTGAAATTTCTGTATTTGAAAAATATCCTGCCATCAAATCGATCAAAGAAAAGCTCTATCAAAACGGAGCTATTTATGCTTCAATGAGTGGAAGCGGTAGCAGTGTTTTTGGCATTTTTGAAAAAGGCAATTTGCCTGATATACCTTTCCCTGCAACATATTTTGCAAAATCAGTAGCTCTTTACATCTAATAATCTGTTAAGTTTCTTTTCTAAATCATATGTAAATTATAAATGGTCATATATTGCATATCTATAAACTAAAAAAATGAAGCAGTTTTTCTATTTAATACTTGCAACCCTAGTACTTAATACTTCAGCTTCTGCACAAACGGCAGATAGTGTAAAGGCACTCCCAAAAAACTGGCACCAGCTTGATAAAGCCACTACCGGTTATTATGGCATCAGCTTAGATAAAGCTTATGCATTTGTAAAATCAAAAAAACTAAAAAGCAAAACTGTTTTAGTCGCGGTAATTGATAGCGGTGTCGATACAACACAGAATGAGCTAAAGCCTGTCATATGGGTGAACCCAAAAGAAATTCCCGGCAACGGAATTGATGATGATAAAAATGGACACATCGACGATATGCACGGTTGGAATTTTATCGGCGGCAAAGATGGGCATAATGTAAATTCAGACAGCTACGAAGCCGCGCGTGTTTATTACAATTTAAAACCAAGATTTGAAAATGTACCTGTCGATTCAGCATTTACAAATCCTGCTGACTCTTTGCAATTTGTAATGTATAAAAAATCAAAAGATAAAGTGACTGGTGGTATTGATGTTGACGAAGTTGCTTTTATGCAAAAATTTTTACCGATGTTTTTAGCAGGCGATTCTACTATCAAAAAAGATCTTAAAAAAGATGAGTACAATTGTAATGATCTTGAAAAATATGATCCAACAACTACAGATGCAAAAGCAACAAAATCATTTTTGCTGACGATCTGCAAAGGCAATAGCAGCAATGATATAAGCAACAAAGACCTGATAGATGAGATGCAGGGTGAAATAAGAAAAGCGGATGCAGCTACTACTCCACCCGAACCATTCAGAAAAGAAATTGTACAGGATGATGAAACAAATATCAATGATCGCAATTATGGTAATAGTGATGTAATGGCGGGAACACCTTTTCATGGAACACACTGTTCAGGAATTATTGGTGCAGTAAGTGAAAATGGGATAGGCATTAATGGTATTGCCAATAATGTGCGCATCATGATGGTACGTGCAGTTCCTGATGGTGATGAACATGATAAAGATATTGCCAATGCTATTCGTTACGCTGTTGATAATGGCGCACAAATTATCAGCATGAGCTTTGGCAAAGATTTTTCTCCGCAAAAACAATGGGTAGATGATGCTGTTAGATATGCGGAAAGCAAAAATGTACTATTGGTACATGCTGCTGGCAATGATGCAAAAGATCTTGATTCAACAGATAACTTTCCTAACCCAACTTATATTGATGGTAAAGGGAGAGCTACAAACTGGATAACAGTTGGTGCAAGCGGCGATCCTACAAATGGCGGTATCACGGCAAGCTTTAGTAACTATGGTAAAAAAGAAGTAGATGTTTTTGCTCCGGGTGTACAAATTTATTCAACCATACCAGGGCCTGGTGGAAATAATTATGGTAAAGCTTCCGGCACAAGTATGGCAACGCCTGTAGTTGCAGGTACGGCTGCATTTTTATTAGAATATTTTCCTGATCTAACTGCACAACAATTAAAATATATAATTGAAAAATCTGCACAAGATCCGGGAGTTGTAAAAGTTCCTGGTACTGATACATCGGCAGATATGAAAGAGCTATCAACTTCGGGTGGAATTGTGAATGCTTATGAAGCTGCTAAATTGGCTTCTAATTTAAAGAGCAAAAAGAAGTAATTCTATACAAATATTTAAAAATGCTACATGCAGAATACTTATTCTCATGTAGCATTTTTCTTTTGAGCAGTTTGTCTGAACCATTGATTTATTTGATACAATTGATTCTAGTGATTTTCTCTCATCAACATAATCAAAATAATCAACTGTAAATCAATGGTCAAAAATTCACACTCAGTGAAACTCAATACCCTTAAGTATCTTAATGGTTTTTAAAATAAAATTTGGACAATTAAAAAATAGAACCGTAGCTTCGCAAAACAAAATGCTCTTTTAATCGTCTGAATTTCCGGGGTGCTTCTACATTATAGAGGCTGAGATCATACCCGTTAAACCTGCTCAGGATAATGCCTGCGAAGGGAGTACAATTTTTTACATCGGAGATCTCTGTTCCGGATGTTCAGCAAAATTTTTTATTGGAATGAAAAAAATAATCGTCACTGCATTGTTATGCTCATGCACTACTATGCTATTTGCACAGCTAAAGAAATTAACTGACACTGTAAGTCTGGAACCTGTAGAAGTATCTTCAGTAAAAGCTACTGAACTGGCACCATTTGCGAAAACAAATCTTACTGCAAAAGATATCAGTAAAATTAATATCGGACAAGATATCCCTTATCTTTTGGATCAAACACCTTCTGTTGTTGTTAACTCAGATGCAGGAACAGGCGTGGGTTATACAGGTATTCATATTCGTGGTTCGGATGCAACAAGAATCAACGTTACGCTAAATGGTATTCCATATAACGATGCTGAAGATGAAGGCACTTATTGGGTAGACATTCCAGACATGGCTTCTTCACTTAGTTCTGTACAAATAGAACGCGGTGTTGGTACATCTTCAAACGGCACAGGAGCTTTTGGTGCAACCATTGCACTTACTACAAATGAATTTAATAAAGATCCATACGGAGATATTGATAACAGTTATGGCTCATTCAATACCTGGAAGAATACTGTAAAAGCAGGAAGCGGATTGATCGACGGGCATTTTACTATTGATGCAAGATTAAGCCAGATCACGAGTGATGGCTATATTGACAGAGCGACAAGCAACTTAAAATCTTTTGCATTATCAGCGGCATATCTAACAAAAAAATCATCTTTCCGTTTTAATATTTTCTCCGGAAAAGAAAAAACATACCAGGCCTGGGATGGCGTTCCAGAAGATTCATTAGCCACTAATCGTACCTATAATGATCTGGGCACAGAAAAACCAGGCACACCTTATAACAATCAAACAGATAATTATCAACAAGATCATTATCAATTATTTTTCGACCATACATTTAATGATCACTGGAGTTTTAATACAGCAGTCTTTATGACTTACGGAAGAGGTTATTACCAGGAATATAAAGGCGACTCTGCTGAAACAGCGAATGGTGATAATTCTCAGACTTCTTACGCCTATTATGGATTACCAAATCCTGTTTATGGAAATGATACTATCACCAATTCCGATCTTGTAAGACAACTTTGGTTAGATAATCATTACTATGGACAGATCGCTTCTGCACAATACAAAAATAAAAATAATGAAGTTACCATTGGTGGGAGCTGGACAAGATACGAGGGTTCTCATTTTGGAGATGTGATCTGGGCTCAGTATGGTGGTATTCCTAATGATGATTACCAATATTATCATCATCCTGTTTTAAAAACGGATGAAAATATGTATGTGAAATGGCAACATAAATTATCTAAATATTTATCGACTTTTGCTGATATACAATACCGTAGTGTTTATCATCGTATTAATGGATTTGAAGCTGTTTCGGTTACTGATCCTTTTGATAGTTTAACAGTAGCAAGATCATTTAATTTTTTAAATCCCAAAGCTGGTATTACCTATTCTAAAAACGGATGGATGTTATATGCAAGTTATGCAAGAGCAAATAAAGAACCCGATTATTCAGACTTTCAGGTCAATACTGCAAATCAACCGGAACCAAAAGCAGAGACACTAAATGATTTTGAATTAGGTATTGAAAGAAGAAAAAGCAAATATACATGGGGCGCTACGGTTTACTATATGCAATACGTAAATCAATTAATTTTAACTGGCGCACTTAATAGTGTAGGTGGTGCCATTAGAATAAATGTACCAAACAGTTACCGTCTTGGCCTGGAATTACAAGGAGCAATAGCAATTACCAAATGGTTGAACATCAATGCCAATGCAACTTTTAGTGAAAATAAAATAAAATCATTCACGGAATCTTTAAACTCATACGATTCTGCCTACAACCTTATTGGTGTAAAGCAAACAGTTTTTAATAATACCAATATTTCTTTTTCTCCTGACGTAATTATTGGAGGCAGCGCAAACTTTATTCCTGTAAAAAATGGAGAAGTAAGCTTTATTAGTAAGTATGTAGGCAGACAATATTTAGATAATACATCTGATGTAACAAGAAGCATTACTGATTACTTTACAGAAAACGCAAGACTAACCTATACTTTAAAGAATAAATTTTCTAAACAAATAGATATTATCCTTCAGGTTAACAACCTGTTTAGCAAGAAGTACAATTCAAATGGTGCAACTTACCCAGAGATAGATAATGGCACTGTAAACAACTATAATTATTATTTCCCTATGGCACTCATCAACTATATGGTTGGTGTTA
>DATHNB010000125.1:0-4746 GCA_035486495.1 Ferruginibacter sp.
TTTTTACACAGAATTATTATCCCCTTATACAAATGTTTCGTCAGTAGTTAATAAAACCTATGACCTGCTGAGTGAAGCCAAAGCTGCGCTGGTGACCAGTGGTACTGCTACTTTAGAGACGGCATTATTTAATGTGCCCGAAGTTATTTGTTATAAAGGAAGTAATATCTCTTACCAGATAGCGAAGCGTTTGATAAAAATAAAGTACATCTGCTTAGTAAACCTAATCATGGATAAAGAAGTAGTGAAAGAGTTAATTCAAAATGAACTAACAGTAGCAAACGTCACAAAAGAATTAAACGATATTCTACATGATCCTCAAAAGCAGCAACAACTAAGAGAAGATTATGCCGCATTAAAACATCTACTAAGCCAGGGTGGTAATGCCTCTGCCAATGCTGCTAAAAGCATTTACAATTTTCTCGCTTAACCTCGTATTAATTTCACAACAAGAATTATCATCGCTAGTATAAACAATAAAATAGAGACGCGATTGATGCCATGCATCGCTTTCGTAAACCCAGTAGGTTTATCATTAGGATCTCTTTTTACAATAAATAAATATTGTCCCACTTGTTTTAAAATTCCCATAATACTTAGTATTTAATAATTGTGAGTTACAATTTATGACAAATTGCTGTATTGTTATATTGTTAATCTGTCAACAACAATTTAACAATATAGCCATGTAACCATGAGATCTGCTCTTTGTATTTTGAAACCTAATATCTTTGCGGACATGAAATTAAGCGCTGTAATTTTTGATATGGATGGTCTACTGATAGACTCAGAACCTTTGTGGAACGAGGCTGCAGACGAAATTTTTCAACGGTATGATTTTAACCTGACTCCACAACAACATGCACTTACAACAGGTTTGCGGATTAGAGAATATGTTATTTGGTGGTTCACTTTTTACAAAATTCCTTTAGAGCTTGCTCCTGTTGCTCAAAAAGATATTACAGAAAAGGTAATTGAAAAAGTATTGCAAAAAGGCAGAGCATTACCCGGCGTTTCGCATATCCTTAATTTTTTCATCGCACGGAATTTTAAAATAGGACTAGCAACTTCATCCGGACAAGAACTAATTGATGTAGTAATAAAATATTTAGGTATTAAAGATCATTTACACGCCATTGCATCTGCAGATAAATTGCCTTACGGAAAACCACACCCACAAGTATATTTAAACTGTGCAGAGTTATTGGATGTTGATCCGGTAGAATGTATTTGTTTTGAAGATTCTTTTAATGGCATGATCTCAGCAAAAGCTGCAAGAATGAAATGTGTTGTAGTTCCTGCCCAGCATCAGTTACAGGAATTAAGATGGAACGCTGCTGATCTAAAAATAACTTCCCTGCAAAATTTTAATGATCTGTTAATGCAAACGCTTTAATAGCAAATTGGAATCATTTAGTTGTCTTAAAAGTCTTATTGACTTGCTTCAAATGTTTTTGTAACATTTCTTTCAACTGACGCTTTACAATCTCTCCCATTGTTTTACAACGCGTATAAACTGAAGTACCGAAATGCGCATTTAATTCTTCACGCAATATTTTCACTTTATAATTTTCAGATATTTCATCTTTCGTCATGATGTTCAATAATGCCATCAATCTTCTGCGAGATGCCACTACCCTATATGTCATAGTAGTATGTTCTTCTGTCTGATATTGCGTAATGACTTCTTCGCTTAAACTTTTTAGTACTATCTCCACAAACTCAAAATTTTCTTTGTAAAATTGAGGTAAGTATAAATTCTTTTTGCCTTCATAACTTTGTTGATCAAAATCAATGGCGCGTATACGGTACTGGTAGTCTTCTACATCAGGTGTAATATCTACTACAAAATTATAACTGCGCATATCGCCAAGTAATCTTGCAAAACATCTTTCATTAAATTTTACAAATTCTTTGGCCAGTCTTATTTTGTTTGTTTCCGGTAATTCTAAATAGTCTTTTAAAAAAATATCGCCGGGTATGCCGGGAATATGCTCTTCAACCAAGGTGTTTTTATGATATAAAAAAGTGATACGATTGGGTGATAGCATATGTTCCAGCTCCAATCCATAAATACGTGATGCGTCAGCAGCTTTAATATAATAATGATCGTAGTTATCATTTATTTTATTTCGCACCCTGATCCTAAAAGGTACACTATTACCAAATTCACAAAAATCTATTCGCTCAATATCAAGATGGTTGCTAAAACTCAGATCACCTTCCGTTTTTAAAATGGCATAGGTTTTTATTAATGCATCCTTTAGAAACTCCATTTCTTTCAGGTCATAAATAGCCGTTTCCCAATGCGTTATTTTTCCTTTTTTGTCTTTTAAAGCATTCGCATAACGGTAATTCAAAAGATCTCTATAACTGATCGGTAATTCTATATCGCGGTCGTGCTTTTGCAAATAGCTGCGCAGTCCGTCGCTTACCGGAAAGGCATCTTTCTTCATCATCGGCCTGTCTATTTCTTTAGACAGCTTTGCATTTATGATTTCGCCAAATTGCATATGACAAAGATAGTTCATTGGATGCTTAACCGAAAACGACTCAAAGAACGCAAAGAGACCTTTTGCGAATTTTTTCGGTTATTAGTTATTAGTTAAGTTTTATCGAAGCGACGATTGTTGATAATATCCAATATAATAATAGCAGCGAACATTGATTTTACATTTCCCTGCATTCAACAGCACAAGCTTTACATGCTATTACACATTCTTTACAATGCGTTGTATTATGTTTCGCACATTCTGCAGCACATGCTTCGCAAGCTTCTGCACAGATCAGCCAAACTTCATGAGCAAGTTTACTACCCAGACTCATCAACTGAGCTGTAGCATAACATAATGTTGCACATTCCATATCCAGCTGAATGCACTTTGCCATCATATTTACATCTTGTTCCTGTGTACATGATGAAGCACAATGATTACATATTGCAGCGCAGTTCAGACAAGCTTCAATACAGGCCTTGTATTCGTGGTATCCTTTCATGATTTAGCTATTTTAGTATTCTTAAAATGTCTAAAATTCATGCCAATAAAGTTCAAAAAAGATATGCCGCTGAAGTGTGCGACGCAACGATGCCGCCATGAAAAACAACAGTTGATAACCAAAATCTACGAAACACCCTATTTCACCTTCAAAAAGCCTGGAAATACTAGAAAATACAACTCTTTTTTCTTCCAAAAACGCCTATTATTTCATAACTTTGCCCTCCCGTTAAAAAACCCGGGATTTATTTATGTCATTCAATATTGTAAAACAATTAAACGCAGAGGCACAGGAAGCGACAGCTAGTTTAGCTGAAGTTGCTGCGACACCAAATGTACCTGTGGCTACGCCGCACGATGATTTCGATTGGAGTGTTGATAAGCGTAACGTTTCTTCTTACTCAAAAGAAGAAACATTAAAATATGATGCTGTTTACGACAACACGTTCAAACAGATCAACGATGGTGAAATGATCCAGGCTACTATTGAAGCGATCACTAAAACAGATGCTGTTGTAAACATCGGTTTTAAAAGTGATGGTTTAATTTCTTTGAACGAATTCAGAGATGTAGTTGGTGGTTTAAAAGTAGGTGACATCATTGAAGTAATGGTGGTTGAAAAAGAAGATAGAGATGGTAATCTTCATCTTAGCCGTAAGCAAGCTCGTACTAGTCGTGCTTGGGAAAGAATTGTTGAAATACACAAAACAGGTGAGATCGTTACTGGTTTGGTTACAAGCAAAACTAAGGGCGGTTTGATCGTTGATGTATTTGGTATGGAAACTTTCTTACCAGGATCTCAGATCGATGTTAAACCAGTTACTGATTACGATCAGTTTGTTGGTAAAACAATGGAATTTAAAGTTGTTAAGATCAACGAAACTATCAAGAATGCTGTTGTATCTCACAAGGCACTTATTGAAAGCGATATCGAAGCTCAAAGAGCACAAATTATCGGCAAGCTTGAAAAAGGACAAGTACTCGAAGGTACTATCAAGAACATCACTGATTTCGGTGCGTTCCTTGACCTTGGCGGCTTAGATGGTTTGTTATACATCACAGATATTTCATGGGGTCGTATCAACCATCCTACTGAAGTGTTGAAGATGGATCAAAAATTAAACGTGGTTGTATTAGACTTTGATGATGATAAAAAACGTATCAGTCTTGGTTTAAAACAATTAACTCCTCACCCTTGGGATACGCTTAGCGCATCTATCAAAGAAGGTGAAGTTGTAAAAGGTAAAGTAGTTAATATCGAAGACTACGGTGCTTTCTTGGAAATCATGCCGGGTGTTGAAGGCCTTGTTCACGTAAGTGAAATTACATGGGCTAACAATCCTATCAACGCTAAAGAATTCTTCAAACTAAATGATGAATACGAAGCTAAAATAGTAACGCTTGATAAAGATGCGCGCAAAATGAGTTTGTCTATTAAACAAATGACAAACGATCCATGGAGCGAGATTGATACTAAATTCCCTGAAGGAAGCAAACATAGCGGCGTAGTTAAAAACATCACTCCTTATGGTGTGTTTGTTGAACTTGCCACTGGTATCGGCGGTATGATCCACATCAGCGACTTAAGCTGGTTGAAACGCTTTAATAACCCTAACGAGTACACGAAAGTTGGACAGAACATTGATGTCATCATTATGAACATTGATAAAGAAGGCCGTAAACTTCAGTTAGGACACAAACAAATTGAAGAAGATCCCTGGAATTCTTTGGAAGCAACGTTCCCAGTTGG
>DATHNB010000126.1:0-5788 GCA_035486495.1 Ferruginibacter sp.
TTATGTTATTTGGTAGTTAAAAAGTATTTTATACGTAGTAAATGACCTTATATTTTATGTTTTACTATTCATTATATAAATATTAAATAAAAATATGTGTATTTTTTTGATAATTAATTAATTTTTTGATGTACTATTGCATTAGACAATTGGAATTAAAATATTTGTAATGTATATAGTCAATTTTTTTATTATATAAATATTGATATTTTCAAAGTAAGTATTCTTACTAACATCTCTTAACCACTTAAACTTAAAACAATGACAAGAAAAAAAATCATTCTCCCGTTTTTGGCAGCAATTATCGCTTTAAGCGCTAATGCGCAAACTGACTCCACGAAAACATTCATTTTATCCGGGTCTGTTGATGCTTACACTCGTACAGATTTCAACAATATTTCAAACGCATCAAATGCTAAAACGAGTTTTACTCAAACCAATAATTCTTTTGAATTGGGTATGGCTTCATTAACAGGTACAGGTCAGATTTTATCAGGTAAAGTATTTGGTACTGCAGATTTAGGCTTCGGTCCAAGAGCAGAAGTTTTTAATGCTAACAATGGTGATACTACCGGTGGACTTATGGCTGTGAAGCAATTGTATATCGGCTTATACACTGGTAAAGGAGCTACAGGTATCAAATTTACTATAGGTAAATGGTATACGCATATTGGATACGAAGTTCCAGATGCTGTTAATAACAGAAACTATAGTATGGACTACATGTTTACTGAAGGACCGTTTTCTCATACAGGTGTTAAGGCTGAATACACTAAGGGTACTTGGCACTTTATGTTAGGCGCTGCGAATCCTACTAATGTTGTAACAATTCAGACTCCTTTTCCTGGATCGGCTACTAAACATTTACTTGCTCAAGTTGATGACGGAACTAAAAATGGCAAATGGCATTTCTACTTAAACTTTGAAGGTGCAGAAGGAATGAGTTCAGAAATTGTAAAATCTACCAATCAAATCGATTTCGTAGCAACAGGTACAATAACTTCTAAATTCAGTGTTGGATTAAATCTTACTGATAAAAATTACTCCTATAATTCTTTTGGTGGAGTAACTCCTAAGACTGATGCATGGGGTGGCGCAGCATTATATCTTAACTGGGATCCAACAGCATTATTTGGTTTGACTTTAAGATCTGAATACTTTATCGATAACGATAATATCAATGGCACAAATGCAAAAAATATTATTGATGAAACATTATCAGGGAATTTCAGAGTAGGACCATTAACTATTATTCCTGAAATACGTTTTGAATCTGCTCAAGCTCAGGATGGAGTACTTGGAGTTTATTCAAAATCTGAAAATATGACTCCAACTAATTCAGACTTTTCTGGATTAATTGCAGCAGTGTATAAATTCTAATCATAGAATAGAAGTATAATATTAATTAATTTTTAACTAGCAAAAACCTCAATCATGAATCTAAAAAACTTATTTCCGTCATTAGGGAAAAGAGACTCTGCCCCGATGGTCAAATTGAATAAGACAGAGAGAAAGCGTTTGGCGCTGACTTTATTCGCGGGGAAAATTATCGGTGTATTGATCCTTTTGATCGGTATTAAAATAATCTTACCTGGAATGTTAGGTACATCAGCGTATGCTGATCCTACTCCTGCTGTTCCTTCATTAATTGAAACAAACATCATGAACACAGCTAATACCATTTGGACATTAGTTGCAGCATTCCTTGTATTTGGTATGCAGGCAGGTTTTGTTATGTTAGAAGCAGGTTTTGCTCGTCAAAGAGAAACGGTTAACGTTTTGATGGAGTGTGTATTTGATACATGTCTTTGTGGTCTATTATTTTGGGCAATCGGCTATGCATTTATGTTTGGTCAAGGAAATGGCTTTATCGGATGGGGCGGTGGTGCTCTTGCCGGTGGAGATCCAAAAAGCTGGTTCTTCCTACAAGGAACTCCTCTTACATATTCAGGAACGGGTATTCCTATATTAGCGCACTGGATATTCCAATATGCATTTGCTGATACTTGTTCTACAATCGTTTCTGGAGCTATGATCGGTCGTACAAGCTTTAGAGGAGATATCCTTTACAGTATTGGTATCACAGGTTTTATCTATCCAATCATCGGACATTGGGCTTGGGGTCCAGACGGCTTCTTAGCTTTAATGGGTTCTACAGGTCATTTGTTCCCTACTTTGGGTCAAGGTTTCCGTGACTTTGCTGGTTCTACAGTTGTACACAGCATTGGTGGTATAGCTTCTCTTGCCGGTGCTATCGTACTTGGACCACGTTTAGGTCGTGTGTTTAAAAGAGATGGTGGTGGTATGCCTCCTGCTCATAACCTGTCACTTGCAGCTTTAGGTACATTCGTACTATGGTTCGGTTGGTATGGTTTTAACCCAGGAAGTTCTTTATCAGCTATGGATATGCAAGGTATTGGTCGTATTTCTACAAATACTACACTTGCAGCTTGTGCTGGTGGTATCACTGCTATGTATGTAGCTCTTTGGTTCGGCGATACAAAAGGTAAATTTGACCTTGGGTATACTTTAAATGGTGTACTTGGTGGTCTGGTTGCTATCACTTGTCCTTGTTATTGGGTTTCACCATTAGGTGCCGTAATATTAGGCGGTGTTGCCGGGATAGTAGTTTGGTTAACTATGATATTTATGGAATACATCCGCATCGATGATCCTGTAGGAGCTGTTGCTGTGCATGGTATAGCAGGTATTTGGGGTACAATATCTCTGGGATTATTTGCTTGTGGCCAATATGGCGCAACAGGACCAACTGGTCCAGATAATTCAGCACCTGTAACTGGTCTATTCTACGGTGGAGATGCAAGTGTATTTAAAGCACAATGTATCGGTAGTTTCACTATTTGTGCTGCTGTATTCATCGTAACTATTGTCATGATGTTTATCATTAATAAATTACCTCATCCTTGGAAACTACGTGTAGAAGCTGAAGGTGAGTTGATGGGTCTTGATCTATTTGATCATGGTACTGAAGCTTACGCTTCTTAGTCCACGATTATAAAGAGAAGATCTCTTAAATACTTATAAGGTTTGTTTTGTTTAAAAGTTGGTTACCTATTTATTTAGGTAACCAACTTTTTTTTATCTGAATTGTCATTCGTCGGATTAAGGGATTATTGAGATTAAAGATTCAATTAGTCACAATCTTCGCAAATCCTTCAATCCCTTAATCCGACGAATGACAATTCAAATAAACTATTGCATAAAAAAGCGAATGATCATATTGACCATTCGCTTTTTATTATAAACTCACTGTTGAGTATAAATGATTATTTCTTTTCTGTAGGATATAATTTTTCTTCAACAAGCTGACAAATAATATGTCCTAATAATATATGGCTCTCTTGTATACGTGGCGTATCGGTAGAGGGAACATTAATTAAATGATCTGAAAGTGATTTCATTTTGCCTCCTGTTGCGCCGGTAAATCCTATAGTAATTAATCCTTTTTCTCTAGCAACTTCAAAAGCATTCATAATATTTTTGCTATTACCCGAAGTGCTTAAGCCAATTAATACATCGCCTTTTTTTCCAATGCCTTTTACTATTCTTGAATAAATGACATCATAGCTATAATCATTAGCTACTGCAGTTATATAAGAGGTATTACAATGCAATGCTTCAGCTGGTAAGGCATCTCTATCAGTATAGAATCTTCCGCTGAATTCTGCTGCTAGATGTTGTGCATCTGCAGCACTACCGCCATTTCCACAGAATAAAACTTTGTTGCCATTGGTAAAAGCAGTTGCTATAAGATCAATACAATCAGCTACTGTTTTTAATATTACCTCATTTTGTAGAACTTCTGCTT
Source organism: Ferruginibacter sp. (assembly GCA_035486495.1). Lineage (GTDB taxonomy): Bacteria > Bacteroidota > Bacteroidia > Chitinophagales > Chitinophagaceae > Ferruginibacter. The sequence goes on from DATHNB010000126.1 coordinate 3,830, forward strand.
TTACATCTATTGAAGCCTGTATGATTCCTTTTATTTGTTTCATTATTATTTTTTATATGGTCCAGGTTGATAAACCAAACTGAGTAATTGTATAGTTTTTTATTTCTCCACCGAATTTATTCAGCGCATCAATAACTGCGTAGCGTGTATTATTAGGGCAATAGAATATCATAAAACCACCGCCTCCTGCACCGCTTATTTTGCCACCTGTTGCACCGGCTTCCTTTGCTGCTTCGTAGATCGCTTCAATATTGCTGTTGCTAATATTATGTGCCATCTTGCGTTTTTGTTCAAATCCAAAATCTAATATTTTCCCGATCTCTTTTAATTGTCCCTTCAATAAAGCTTCTTTCATCATTTTTGCCTGCTCCTTTAATTGGTGCATTGCTTCAATACTTTTCTCATCTTTATTATTTACATTTTTCACCTGCTCTTTAATAATTGAAGCACTTTCACGGGACGTTGCAGTGAAATATAAAACAAGGTTATTTTCTAATTCATGTATGTATTCAGATTTGATGCGTAATGGGTTTACGATTACTTTATTCCCTTCATAAAATTCCATAAAATTTACACCGCCAAAAGTTGCTGCATATTGATCTTGTTTTCCACCGGCTAATTGTAAATCTTCTCTTTCAATTTTATAAGCAAGATGTGCAATATCATATTCTCCCAAAGGAAGTTTAAGCATCTCTACAAAAGCGCCCAAGATCGCTACAACTAAAGTGGAAGATGTGCCAAGTCCAGAACCTGCAGGTGCATCTACAAATGTTGATAAACGTAATCCTTTTGTCGGTATACCATGATCTTTCTGAATGCGGTTGTATACGCCTTTTAAAAGATCTAACGTACCGTCAAGTGGTAAAGAGGTATTGAAATCAAATATTTGTTGTTCTTTTCTATCAAGCGCCTCTACTATAATTTTATTCTCAGTTATAGGTTCAATACTGGCATAAGCAAATAGGGATACACAGGCATTAAGAATTGCGCCACCATATTCATCGCTATACGGACTAACATCGGTACCGCCGCCTGCAAGGCCAATACGTAAAGGAGCTTTTGAACGATAAATCATATTGGGATGCAATTTAGCAATAAAAAGCAAATTAAGAGATAAATGCGGATGGCTATAATCCTGCTATAGTAATGATGGATTCTGTCATTTTTTGCCAGCTGTATTTTTTCTTTTCTTCGATCAGATAGGGAAGAAAAAACTGTTCGCCTTTCTCGAAATATTCAACGATCTTTTTAGCGATCGAATCTGGATTGGGTTCGGCTATTAATCCTACTTTATTATCCGGTACTAATGAAGGTAACCCTCCAACATTAGTAACAATCATTGGTTTCTCAAAATGATAGGCGAGTGGTGTTACGCCACTTTGTGTCGCATCTCTATAAGGTTGTACAACAACGTCTGCGGCGCATAAATAATATTTCACTTCGCTGTCAGGAATAAAATCAGTTCTTAAAATAAGATCATCTTTTATTCCCAATTCTTCTATCTGTGTGTCATAAGGTTTTCTGTCTCCATAAAATTCACCTGCGATCAATAGTTTAATAGATTGATTTGCATTTTGATCTTTTAAAATCTTTATGGCATCTAATAAAATATCCAATCCTTTATATTTACGGATAAAGCCAAAAAATAAAATTATTTTATCTTCATTTGTAAGCCCTAATTGTTTTCTCGCTTCTTCTTTACTAGTCTTTTCTCCAAAATTATCATACAAAGGATGCGGGACAAATACAGATGGTTTATTTGGTTCGAATGTTTTAAGATCGCTTAATACTTTTTCACTCATTGTGATAAAACTATCTATCGGCTTTAAAAAATATTTAGTGAAAACCGCATCTCCCGGACGTTTTTCATGCGGAATAACATTATCTGCAATGCAGACGATCTTTGTATGTTTATTCTTTTTTACTTTTCTTAGTATAGTGCCGAAACATGGTCCCATA
>DATHNB010000127.1:0-6068 GCA_035486495.1 Ferruginibacter sp.
TAAGGGCTATTTTATTAACTTTGTCGCACTTGATACTAAAAACAAGATGAGCATTAATTCCATTAGTTTAAAGAACTTTAAGTCTATTAGAGAGGTAACTGGTATTAGTTTCGGGGCTATTAATGTATTAATTGGGGCTAATGGTTCGGGGAAGAGTAATTTGATTAGTTTTTTTAAGTTGCTTAATAAAATAATGAATCGTGACCTTCAGATTTATATAAGTACTGGAGGCGGGGCAAATCGGTATCTTTATTTTGGTCAAAAAAAGTCTGACTTTTTAGAAGGAGAAATTGTATTGCATAATGAAGAGGAGTCTTTTTCCAGCAAAGTTAAATATAGCTTTAAATTACTTCTTTCACAACATGGAGGATTTTCCTTTGAAGAAGATAAAGTTAGTTATGTTATAGAGAATAATGATTGGTTAGAAGTAGAAAAGAATAGCCCTTTTAAGGGATATTTTGAAAGTAATATACCTGATAATATAAATAGTAGAAATGCCTACGTTATAAATTTCTTAGAAAACATACGTACCTTCCATTTTAATGATACAACTTCCACTGCTTTATTGAAAGGCTTTTCTGATGTAAATGATGATCGCTATCTGAAGGAAGATGCAAAAAATCTTGCTGCTTTTCTATATAAATTACGTAAAACACATCCCAAACATTATAATATTATTGAAAAAACGATACAATCTGTTGCTCCATTTTTCAATAGATTTGATTTAAAACCAACACCTGGCAGTCCACCAGTAATAAATCTCAAATGGCTTGAAAAAGGTAGTGACGATTATTTCGATGCGCATTATTTATCTGACGGAACATTGCGTTTTATTTGTTTAACAACTCTGCTATTGCAGCCGGACCCACCTGCAACTATCATTATTGATGAGCCTGAATTGGGCTTGCATCCTTCGGCTATTGATAAGTTGGCTGCCATGATTCAAAGCGCTTCTGTTAAAACACAGATTATTGTTTCAACGCAATCAATTGAATTGCTTAATAATTTTTCGGCTGATGATGTAATAGTAGTTGAAAAAAAGGATAACCAAAGTGTATTCAAGCGGCTGGATGCTGAAAGCCTTAAAGATTGGCTGGAAGACTACACGCTCGGTGAATTATGGTATAAAAATGTAATTGGAGGAAAACCTCAATGAGAGAATTAATAATCATTGCAGAGGGAGGTACAGAGGAAGATTTTGCAATAAATTCCATTCGCCCATATTTTAACCAACATGGGATTCATTCAGTAACGCCGATTCAGGTTACAATGGGTTCAGGGTCCAGAGGCGGACTGCTTAAGGGAAGCTATCGGAAACTTAAAAAAGATGCACTGCGTTATTTGCGAGCAGATGATGTTATTGTAACTACCCTCATTGATTATTACCATTTGCCATCAGACTTTCCTGAATATGAATTAGCAATGTCAAAAGTCTCTTTAATGGATAAAATAAATCATTTGGAGGATGCCATTAAAAGGGATATTGATAATTATAGATTCATTCCATACATTCAATTGCATGAATTTGAAGCATTATTATTTACAAAAATAGATGGATTTAAGGGGCTGCCAGATGTTTCGGCAGCACAACTTACTACTCTTGAAAATATTTTAAATGAATTTGAAAACCCGGAATTAATCAATAATGGAGTTGAGACAGCACCTTCTAAAAGATTGCTTAACATTATACCCGGATATCAGAAAAAGCTTTATGGAAGTTATATTCCTTTGGTAAACGGTTTCGATTCCATACTTGCCCTCGATTCAATAATTGGATTGAAACCCTCCTAACAAAAATGAAAACTTAAAACTTAAATACACTATGCAATTCAGAACAGAAAAAGATACCATGGGGCCGGTGCAGATTCCTGCCGATAAATACTGGGGTGCTCAAACCGAGCGCTCCCGCAACAATTTTAAAATCGGCGGCAACCTGATGCCTAAAGAAGTTATTTATGCTTTCGCTATTCTTAAGAAAGCTGCAGCACAAGCTAATTTTGAGTTGGGCGTGTTACCTAAAGATAAATGCGATATCATTTCAAAAGTATGTGATGAAATACTTACCGGCGCTCTCGATAATGAGTTCCCATTGGTGGTTTGGCAGACAGGCTCGGGCACACAAAGCAACATGAATGTGAATGAAGTGGTGGCCAACCGCGCCCATGTGGTGATGGGCGGCAGCCTGATGGATGAAAAGAAATCCATTCACCCGAATGATGATGTAAATAAATCGCAATCATCGAACGATACCTTCCCGACTGCCATGAGCATTGCGGCTTACAAGATGATTGTGGAGCATACCATCCCTAATATTGAACTGCTGAAAAACACGCTTGATGCGAAAGCCAAAGCCTTTAAGGACATTGTAAAGATTGGCCGCACCCACCTTATGGATGCTACGCCTCTTACACTCGGACAAGAATTCTCCGGCTATGTTTCACAACTGGAACATGGCATTAAAGCATTGAAGAATACACTCGCACACCTTTCTGAACTGGCCCTGGGCGGGTCCGCCGTGGGCACTGGCTTGAATACTCCCAAAGGGTATGCTGTTTTAGTTGCTAAAAAGATTTCAGATATTTCGGGACTTCCATTTATAACAGCTCCGAATAAATTTGAATCGCTGGCCGCACATGATGCTATGGTAGAGACTTCCGGCGCATTAAAGCAAGTAGCGGTTTCATTAATGAAAATTGCGAGTGATGTGCGTTTGCTTGCCTCCGGCCCCCGTTGCGGCATTGGCGAAATACTTATTCCGGAGAATGAACCGGGCTCTTCGATTATGCCGGGCAAAGTAAACCCAACCCAATGCGAAGCCATGACTATGGTCTGCGCCCAGGTAGTAGGCAATGATGCAGCCATCACCATTGGCGGCATGAATGGCCACTTTGAACTGAACGTATTTAAGCCGGTAATTATTTTCAACTTACTTAATTCCGCCCGCCTTATTGGCGATGCCTGCAATTCTTTCAATGAACATTGTGCCGTAGGTATTGAACCGAATTATCCTGCTATAGAAAAGAATCTGGAGAACTCTCTCATGCTGGTTACCGCTCTCAATACACATATTGGATATGAAAATGCTGCCAAAATTGCCAAGAAGGCCCATCATGAGAACAAGTCATTAAGGGAGGCTGCTATAGAATTGGGATTGCTTACCAATGAACAGTTTGACGAATGGGTAGTTCCATCCAAGATGATAGGGTCATTGTAAGGAATATCAATTCATAATGATTGATAGCGGGAGATACGAGTAAGTATCAGATATCTTCATATATTTGATATGTAAACAATTTAATATCGCATGAAAAAGGTAATTACTTTTATTACAGTTGCATGCCTTTTATCAGGCGCATCTTTAAAGGCCCAAATGAAGCATCGTCCAATGTCTTCTGGCGGCACTCCATTATTTGACAGTATTTATTATTGGAATCTGGATACAACAACCAAGTCATGGATTTATAACAGCAAAGAAGTTACTATAGTATATAATTCGAATGACAAAATGACCAGTCAGCTTATTCAAAACTGGAGCGGCAGTGCATGGATAGATTATACTGCTGATACATTCCAATATAATTCAAACAATGTGGATACAACCGATATTGATAAAGCCTGGACAGGAAGTAAATGGGAGAATAATTATAAATATACATACACGTATAATGCCGCCGACAGTGTTACAAGCCAATTAATTAAAATATTAAATGGCAGCGGATGGCGGAATTATCAATTGTTTACCTATACCTACGATGCCAATAATAATAAGACCGGTTTACTCGAACAGCAATGGAATGGAAGCACCTGGACTTTTGGCTATAAATATGTATTTAAGTACAATATCAATAATTTAAGAATGGCAGAGATCGACAGCACAGGGGCAAGCTACAATAGATGGCTCTATCAATATAACAGCCATAATTTATTGGTAACAGACACATCTCAATACTGGAATGGCTTTGGCTGGGCAACAGATTTCAATTACGCGTACTATTATAATGCTAATAATATGGACACGAGCGAAGTTATGCAACAGTGGACAGGCAGTTCGTGGGTAAATTATGAGAAATTTGTGTATTCGTATGATGCCGGAAACAACCGTATTGGGGCGATATATCAAAACTGGAGTAGCAGCGCCTGGGTGAATTTTCAAATCTATGCATACACCTACGATGTCAATAATATCATGCTCTCCGAAGTTATGCGGCAATATTTTAATAATGGTAATACCGTTATTATAGGAGACAGCACCTATTGGTATTTCAATAAGTTTGCCGGAATAAATCAGCTTGCAAATAATAATGGGCTGTTGTCTGTTTATCCGAACCCAGGCAATGGAATTTTCAAGGTTGAACCTGCTCATCCCGGACTTGTTTCAGGAGACCAGCCAGTATTAGAAATATACAATATCATGGGTCAGAAAATCAACTTCGTGATGATGCAACAAGTTCAGAATTACTATGAAATTGATTTGAGTAATCAGCCCAACGGAGTTTATCTTCTCCGTATTAAAAGCGACCATGGAGTCATGAATGGAAAAATAGTTATTCAGAAATAAGAATACTGGTACAAAATTTATTTAAGCTATAAACCAAAATAGCATGAAAAAGGTAGTAGTATTTAGGAGACCAATGTGAGGTGGTGGTGAAGAGGTAAAAGTATAAATTGAAACAGATTTCGTATATTTGTATTTAATAACGTGAAGGAAAATGAATGAATTGATATTTCTTGTGGAGGAAGCGCCTGAAGGAGGTTTTACTGCTAAAGCATTAGGAGAAAGTATATATACAGAAGCTGACACTATGGACGAATTAAAAAAAATGATTCGTGCGGCTATTAGTTGTCATTATTCTATCTGATGTCGCGAGAAACATTTAGCCTAACAAAAGAAGATTTAGTAAAGGAGTTATTTTAAAATTCAAAAAAATGACTTTTGAAGCTCCCCTGTTTATTCCTTCGGGTAAGATTAAGAAAGATATAGGCACATTGATTATTTATGCAAGTCAAGGGATAGTATTATTAATGTGCGTGCTTGGTTTGATTTTTAATTTTCCAAAAGAGGTTGAGGATGTTTCATTTTACTTTTTGATTTCTTTTTTGTCTATAATGTTAATTACTCAAATTTCAAATTTTTTTAGACAGGGTCCATTAAATGGTGAAATAGCAGGAATTTTAAAAATTGATGAAACCAAAATATGTTATAGTGATAGAATTGTTAGCCTGAGAGATGTTGATGATATTAATTTTAATTTGATTAGTCTGGAAGCAGATTTTGGTGATTACTATAATAGATTTGTTTCAGATGCAACTTTGTATACTCCTATGATATCACAAGGAGTCGAAAATACCATAGAGATTAAAACAATTGCTGGTGAAGACATTTTATTGCACTACAGGTTAAATGATAAATACCACATCCAGCAATTAATGCCACTTGTTAGAATATTGGCAATACTAGGTAAAATGCCAATAATTCGTGCGGTAAGTCTATTAAAGTTAAATTACAAAGAAGTGCAGGAATTAAAGGCGGAGATGGGTGGGAATGAAACTGGTGCACAGTGAGATTGTCATCCTGAGCATAGCGAAGGATCTCTTTACTTTGTAATATTGACAGATGAATACTCAGGAATATTATATATATGTATTAACCAATTTAACCAAAAGGGTTCTTTATGTTGGGGTTACAAATAATTTACCTCAGCGAGTTGCAGAACATTACATAGAAAGAGGTTCTACCAAATCATTTACAGGCAGGTACCATTGTTATTATTTAATATATTTTGAAAAGACCAGGTATGTTGATATTGCGATAAAACGTGAAAAGCAACTAAAAGGATGGACAAGAAAAAAGAAGCTTGAATTAATATATACTACCAATCCACACTTAAATTTTCTTAATAATGAGATTATGGAATGGCCTCCCGGGGATGATTTTGTTTCAAGAAAAGATAAGTAAAATTCAAGAGATGCTTCGCTTTGCTCAGCATGAACTGTGTTTAAAAGCAAGTTTTTTGTAAATAATTTTCATCGTATAATATTCCTTTGGTAGCTACCGCAAAAACTTGTTT
>DATHNB010000128.1:0-3790 GCA_035486495.1 Ferruginibacter sp.
AAACCTGACGATCAAATTAAAACAACCACCGCTAAAAAGTGCTGGACATTTGATAGTAGTTTAAAATTATTACTATATGAGATTAATCTACAGGATCTATTTTAAAATTGAAAAAACGATAGATCTTCAAAGACAGATTAATATTAAAAAACGTCTTAAATATTGTGATAAAGATGTTATTTTGTACCCTTCCTGCTATATTATTATGCCCCAAAACATGGAGATAGGCGAGAATTCTTCAATTGCACCATACACAACTATATCTGCTGCATATGGTGTAAAAACAGGCGGGAATTGTTTAATTTCAAGCGACTGTGGCATCCCGTCATACAATCATATTCAAAATTCATTAAACCGCCCTGTACAAAAAAGCGGGGATTTTCTCCATTCTAAACCTGTTCCAATTGACAACAATGTTTGGATAGGCATGAATTCGTGTATTTTACCAGGCGCCACTAACGGTGATAACGCTATATTAGGTTCGGGAAGTGTTGTAACTAAAGATATATTTGCCAACAAATTTGGGGTTGGTAATCCTGCAAAGTTTATTAAAAAATTAAATTTAAATAATTTGTAAAATCCCTGGTATGATATCAGTTATTATCCCTACTTGTAACCGTACTGATTTATTAGGTAGTTGTTTAGACTTACTTTTTGCTCAAAATCCAACTATACTAGGTATTTACGAAGTGATTGTAACAGATGATAGCACAGATAATATTTCCCAAAAACTAATCGAAGAATGTTATCCATCGGTACGGTGGGTCGAAGGTCCCAGAAGGGGCCCGGCAGCAAACAGAAATAACGGATCTAAAATAGCAAAGGGAGAATGGCTGCTATTTTTAGATGATGATTGTTTACCGCAAAAAGGATGGTTAACTTCATATATTACTGCAATTAAATCATCTGATAAAAACCTTGTATATGAAGGCTATACAACTGCCGAAAGAAAAAAAGAACGTTTTGATGAGGAAGCGCCTATAAATATAGACGGCAATAAATTATGGTCATGCAACTTCGCCATAAACAAAGCTATTTTTGAACAGCTAAATGGCTTTGATGAAACATTCCCTTTTGCGGCAATGGAGGATGTTGATTTTCATGCCAGGGTTTCAAATACAACACATATAGTTTTTCTCCCCCAGGCATTTGTTATACATCCATGGAGAAGGATCGTGCCTTTTAAAAGTTTTAAAAAACACCTGAAGTCCCATCGTTTTTTCGCAAAAAAACATGGATTACTAAATAATTTTAATTTTAGATTGAGTAGAATAAAAATTTTTATTGGTGGAATATTTTTGGATTTCAAAGAACTTTTAGGGTTTTCATTCCGGGGATGGCCAATATATTTAGAAAAGTGTATGCTTAATTTTTGCTTGATTTTTATTTAATTTGTTATATAACCGTCATTGCCAACGGTAACACAAAACTGTCAGAAGGGCTAATTGAGGTACCGGGGTGGAAATTCGTCCAAACACCTACATTTCAGGCAACTATTTAAAGGAACCGTGCTTTAATTCAATGCTACTTTACTACATACGGGGTAATGGTCCGAAATTTCTTTATGGATAATTTGGTAATCAAAAACATGAAATTGTTTACTAACTAAAATATAATCCAGCTGAAAGCTAGCGAAACCTCCGTTAAATGTATTTCCGATACCGTTTCCTTTCTCTCTAAAAGCGTCACGCATTCCCGAAGCCATTTGATTAAAGGCATAAGAACTTGGCGTATCGTTAAAATCCCCCATGAAAACATAAGGATAAGGACATTTGGCGGCGTGTTGACAAATCAAATCTACTTGCTTCCCCCTGATAATAAAGCCTTGTTTTAATTTAGAAAATATTTTTTTTAACCCCGTTAAATGCATTGACCTTCCGTGATAAAAATCATTCAGGACAAAGTAATCTTCCGGATCAAATTTTACCGAATGTAAATGAAAATCGTAAACCCTGATTGTTCGTGATTTATATTTAATATCAATATAAATTGCCTGATTATCATTTGGTTCATCTGAAAGCCCGATAAGGCCCCTATAAATAATAGGATATTTTGAAAACAAAGCCAAGCCGGTTGAATCAGATTTAGATCTAATAAATGGCGCAAAGTAAAACTGATCTGTATTAAGTGCTTTCTTTAAGGAATCGCAAATTTTGAAACGATATCGACTTGCATTATATTCCTCAAAACCTACTACATCCGGCTGATTTTGCTTAATTAATTTAAGTATTGCTTCATTGGCCGAAAAATTTCTTGGAGTGTCCAAAGTGCGGAAATTATGCACATTGTAGGCCATTAATTTTAAACCGGAAACTGATGAAGCCGAACCTGCATTTGAAGAAATGTTAAATTCAATGCTATTAAATAAAATATTGAACCCCGTTAAAATGCTTATAGCTGAAATGAAAAAATATTTTTTTAAGCGGACAGCCCAATAAATACAAAAAACTAAATTTATCGCTAATAAAATCAGGTAAATCAAGCCTAAAAATGCCAGGGGCCAAAATTTTTGCGGACTGATGACAGCCGATAAGTAGCTACATAGCAGAAGAGCAGCAAATAAGATATTTATATAAAAAAAGGCTTTTTCGAGTTTCAAAAACAATTTTTTAAACTTCATAAATTGTGATTATAAAATTTAACTTTAATATAAAATACCCGGCTATCCTTTTTGATATTCTTCAATATATTGTTTAATAAGCACATTCGGCGAAAACTCCCGCTCAATAATGGCCCTGCCATTGTTTCGTATAAAACTTAATTTTTCTTTATCATGATAAGCTTCATTCAATGTTTTAGCTATATTTTCAACTTCAAGGGTGCAAACCCATCCCATTTTTTTTTCTTCTACGAATTTAGAAAGGCCAACATCTTCAGAGATCAGAACTGCTGTTCCCATGTGTAGTGCCTCAATTACCACGTTAGCAAAGTTTTCATTTAATGATACCAGCACAAAAAGGTCGGAATTCTGTAACAAGCTGAATTTTTCTTTGCGGCCTACCCAGCCCAGCCATTCTATTTTTGAGGCAATATTCAATCTTGCCGCAAGGTTTTTGAGTTTATCAATGTATTGTTCCTCACCACTTCCACCTATTTTAAGTTTTAAATTAATATCAAGCTGACTAATGGCTTCAAATAGTTTTTCCAGCCCCTTCTTTGGATGAATCCGTGATAAAAAAACAACAGTAAAATCATCATTCACGTTTGGCAGGATTTCATCATCGGGTAATGAAAGTATATTTGGAAGGACAAATCCCTCCCACCCCGGAATTAATTCCCTGCATTCCTGGTATTCAGCAACAACAGTAGCATGCAAACGGCATTGCGCCAGCAATTTACGGCCTATAAGCTTGTGAATTATTTTTTTGGGGATACTTTTCCCTGAATTAAAAATGTATTCACATAGCATTCCCCTTGGAGAAACTATCACCCTGGCTTTACTGGATAAAGAGATATATGCTGATACTATGATTAATATATTCCACCATGACTGCAAATGGATAACATCATAATTTTTAGCAGTTTTACGAAGTTCTGCCCATAACGCGAAACTCACGTTTGTAGGGTCACCGGTAACCCGTTTAAAATAGGTAACGTTTACACCATCAACAACTGTTACTTTCCCCGGTACAACATCCAATTCGGTTTTACCATTGGCGGTGCTTGTATAAACATCAACTTCGTGCCCATTAGCTGCTAACCCCTCGCATAAACGTGATACAGATTCTGTTGGTCCGCCATATATGTAGGCTGGCTTATAGGAAGGTGTAATGTGAAGTATTTTCATTCT
>DATHNB010000129.1:0-5927 GCA_035486495.1 Ferruginibacter sp.
TTACTGTTATTTAAAAAATGTTTTTTATTAAAAAGTATCTTAATGAAACAAAAAATCAATCTCTTTATATTCTTTCTTTTTGCCTGTGCAATACCCGCAGCACAGGCGCAATTAAGTTTAGATATTTTTAAAAAACACACAAGAATTCAATTGGCACCAACTAATACCTCTTACAAATTAGAAGGGGAAGATGTTGCGTTGGATGAAGGTTTTTTTAAAGAAACTGAGCGCTGGATAGTATTCTCTGATCGTGCAGAAAATACTACATATAAAATGCCGGGGAGTGAAATACAATTAAAATCTTTATCATTAATGCAGGCCTGCTATGTAATAGGGCAAGATGGTGAATATCTTGAATTGGTTAAATACGACCCTAAATTAGTGCAAAAACGCAGAGGTATTATTGATAAAAAAAGTGCTGATTATTTAGGATGGGTAAATAAAAAACGACTTTTATTATGGCGAACACCGCTAAAAGAAAACAATACCAAGTATTATATAAAAGTAATTACCTGTATTAAATCACAGGAGCTGGTTAGTACACTTTCTGATTTTTCGATTAAAGATTCATTGTTATTGTATGGCTCTCCTGCATTAAGCGGTGCCGTTAGTAAGTGTAGTATGGAAAACCTGTTTTATATTTTTAAACAATCTGACGATGGTAAAGAATATTTAATTGGTCGCTCCACACAGGTAACGCCTGATAATCCGCAAGCTGCAGTAAGTGGATGGATAAGTAAAGATCTGATAAAGGTTTGGGGTACCCGTTCTTTTTTTACTTTGAATACTAAGACAGTTGGGGATAGCATCTCTTTTTATTCAGATTCTTCATCTTTAAATATGGATGAAAAATCTCCCTTTTATGTAAGCAACATTCATGATACATCGAGCGTATTTTTTGAGAATATTTATCCTATACAGCAAGATTTTGATCAATCAGATAGTACATTAATTTTGAAAACCGGCGCACTTGTAGATGTATTGGATAAAAGTAAAGACGAAGTATTGAGTGTGTTAGGAAATAAATTGCACTACAAAGATTATCAGCATATCGTTAACAGTCAAAAGAAAATAAATATTGTATTCGTTGTAGATGGCGGAAATGAAAATGGCAAATACATGTACAATGTGCTCAGTACGTTACAAAACCTGGAATTATTTTTTGATTCATCGTATATATTTAAGGATTTTAAATACGGTGCAGTTGTGTATAAAGATAATATGGGTGGTGATTGCAAAACAGCTCCATTGTCGCTAACCTCCGATTACCAACAATTCATTCAGTTTTTTTATAAGTGCCAGGAGAATATAAATAAGTGTAATGATGGCTTAATAACACAAGCTGTATTTCCGGCAATAAAACAAGCAACTAAATTATTGGAAGATGCTAAAGATGAAACAAATATAATAGTAGTTATTGGTGCGGCGGGTAATAAAGCAAGCAGTTATAATGAAGTTGTCAGTAGTTTGAGTAATGTACATGCGAAGCTATTAGTATTTCAAACGCATAGTGCTGCGAATCCATCCTATAATGATTTTGTGATACAAGGTGAAAATCTTGTACTTAAATCAGCAGCTAATATATCAGAATCTAAAAAAGCGAAACTAGTTGACCTAAACGATGTGCTTAATACGCCATCTTTTTCGCTTGCCGGTGGCGATTCCGGTGTGTATTATTTAGATTTTCCAACTAAGGCTATGACACAAGGCTATGTATTTTTCCCTCAAAAAGGAGAAGTAATGCAGCCTTCTTTTTTAGAAAATGGATTAGGTGTGTTAATGCAAAAAATATATGCTGATAATAATCATATTGAACAGTCGCTTTCACGTTACTTTAATACTATAGGTATTCGAAATACAAGAATTCTACCGGCGTATCAATCGTATTATCCCAAGTATGGCGATAAATATTTACCCCTTAGTTTTTTAAAATCTTTTTCATTTTCCGGTCAGCCATTTTATTTACCTGGATGGGTGCAGTATCAAAGAAATATTATTGATAGTAATAATGCTATACATTTTGGTGTATTACTTTCTACTGAAGAGTATGAACAATTAATACAAGCGCTTTCTGATCTTGCCGGCGGCAGTGAGAATTACAACAATAAAGATCGCCGTGTTATTTATAGACATATAAGAGATGTGCTGGATCGTTATTTATCGGCAAAGCAAATTGTTGTTGATGAAAGAGTTAATAATTTAAGCTTCGCAGAAACATTAGAATGGCTAACTGGCTATAAGTCTGCCGACGCTTTATGGAACCAAAAAGAATTGTGGATGATAAAACATTCGCATAAAATGAAGAAAGAAGATATTTTATTGTTTCTCAATAAGTGCAAAGAGAAATATGTGTGGTTAAATGAAAACATAAATAATAATGCTATTCGGTTTTCTAATAATGGGCAGGTATATTATTGGCTAACAGAAAAGGAATTGCCATAGTAGTAACAATAAAGCAATGAAAACTATCTAAAACAAACTGATCTATGTATTATAAAATTCCTTTTAATCTTAGCAATGTACTGGAAGGTGGCGACGCACCTGCGTGCAATATGCATGAAAGTATTGCGCAACATTTATATGTACTTATTACAACAAGATCCGGAGAAAACAGGTTCGACAATGCTTATGGTAATTCTATATGGGATCTGGAATTTGAAAATGGCATAAGTAATGCGCAGTGGGAAGAGTGGTTTATACAAGCTGTAACCAATGGAATTAATAGTTATGAAAAAAGGTTAACGAATGTCGACGTTAAAATTCATTCGAGTATGATCGAAAGAACCTGGCCCATGCGTAATTATGTTGAAGTAAAAAAGAAAGTAGTTGTTTTTGTAAGCGCTATTATTAATAGCACAGGTGAAAAATATACATTTAAAACAGAGCTTTTTTTAAGTCCTATGTCGGTAGATTAAATTTTCTGTCTGCTTGATCCAAGTTATAAATAACAATATTTACAAATTATATGAGTAATCACGTATCCACACAGTTTACTAAAGAAGCTATTATGAATAGGTTGATGCAGAATGCAGCTAACCTTTGGGGAGTAAAAAATCCATCTTCTTTAGATCCATTTGTTCGTATGTTGATGGAAGCATTTAGTCTTGAAATATATCGGGCTGCAAATGAAACGCAAAATATTGAAGGCCGCATCTTAGATAAAATAGCGGGGATGCTGACACCTAATTTGCTTACGATGCCACATGCCGCACATGCTATTCTGCAAGCTACTCCAGCAGAATCAATTCACGTGTTGCATCCGCAAACATCTTTTCAGGCAAAGAAGCGTTATTCATCACGTACAGGAGGAATGCTTGATTTGAACGTGGATGTGAATTTTACACCAATAGATCATGCGCATCTTATCAAAGGTAAATTGTGCTACATGGCAGCGGGATATCAGTTATTTAATTATGATGATACCGGAAATAAATTACCAATGCTTCGCACCACATCACCATTACCGTGGTCTACCTGTATTATTGGTATTGAGGTAGATGATGCTGTAAATAATTTGGAGGATGTATCGCTCTATTTTAATTTTCCTTTTTTTGAAGATAAGCCTTGGGTATATCAATTATTACCACTTTGCAACGTGTCTTATAACGATAAAGAAATAAAAATTGAGTCGGGACGTAAAAATAATGAAACATATACGGAACAGGCATTGGATGAAGATTTATTTAAGAGCTACGATCTGATGTATCAATTAATGAATGATGTAAAAATTCTTTATCAGCAAAAGTTTTTAACATTGGACGACTGTGATATAATTGATAGAAAGCAGACTGACGAAATTGAATTTCCACAAATTCTTTTAGACAGTTTTGATGCGGTTACATTGAAAGCAAAAGCGTCAAATAAAGTTGTATGGCTCAAAATCGAATTTCCTTCTAATTATACTTATGAAGTATTGGAAAATTTATATGTTACTATTAATGCATTTCCTGTAATAAATAGACGCTTAATAAATCATACTTATAATTATTCAACGCTAAATAACATCCTACCGTTACACGTGGAAAGTCATGAAAAATTTATGACGGTACAAAGAGTATCAGATGGACACGATAGGGTCTTTAGAGAAATTCCTGTTAATCAGTCTGATAAAATATCGCAAGGTTATTATTCTATTCGTTATGGTGGGGCTGAACGTTTTGATCAACGATCCGCACAAGATATAGTCAATTATTTGTTGGAGTTAACGAAAGATGAAGTGGCAGCTTTTGCTTCTATGCAACAAGATTTTATGTTTACTTTATTAGAAGATCTATCGCGACAATTAAAACTCATTCATACAAGAACAGAAAATGTTGATGTAGACATCAGACAGGTTCCTACTTATCTGATTGCAGAGTCTTATGAAGAGAAAGAAACTTTGCAGGTAGATTATTGGGTTACGCAAGGAGACTTAGGGAATGGGCTAAGAACTGGCACTACACTTTCAATTAAGAATAGTACAGAAATAGTTTCAAACACTATTGTATTGCTTACAGATACAACAGGAGGCAGAGAAAAATTGCAAGCTGGGGAAAGATTGAATGCTTATCGTTATGCAATGAGTAGCCACGAGCGATTAATTACAAATGAAGACATTCGCAACTTTTGTAAATATGAATTACAGGGGAAATTAAAGGAGGTGAAATTTGAAAAAGGACTGTCTTTATCTGATCATCCAAAGGAAGGATACATCCGCACGTTAGACATAAAGTTACAACCTCACCGTTATACTGATCATGATGCATCGCAATGGAATTACCTTACGCAAAATCTTTTGACTAAAATAAAAGATAAGAGTCCTGATGGTATTCATTATAGAGTAATGGTGGAAAATTAAAAATTGAACTCCGTACTTTCATGGTTCAAACATACGCTTCGATAAAAGCTAAATAGAAAACAAAAAGATGAAACGTGCGATGCCAATGAAGCTTAATAGTAATAAAATGTTTGACTAAATAAAAGATCCCATCAAACGATGGGATCTTTTGTGGAGAATACCGGATTCGAACCGGTGACTTCTTGCATGCCATGCAAGCACTCTAGCCAACTGAGCTAATTCCCCTTGTGGAATGCAAATATATGTGGCTTGAAATGATTTAATTAAAAACCCCGAAATAAATTCGGGGCTATATAAAGTAATTGTTCGTTTGTAATTATCCTTCCCAAACTTCACCTTTTCCTTCTAACCATAATTTTACCAGATCTGTTGTGATTGATTTTGGTCTTTCCAACGGAAGCCCTAGAGCTCTGTCCCAGCAAAGGCTTGCTAATACGCCTAATGCTCTTGATACACCAAACAGCACAGTATAAAATTCATATTCTACCATGCCGTAATGAACCAATAATGCACCACTGTGTGCATCAACATTTGGCCATGGATTTTTTATTTTTCCTAATGATTGTAAGATCGGAGGGACTGTTTCGTAAATATTCCAAACAGTATTTACTAATGGATCGTTTGGTAAATGTTTTTTACCAAATTCCATTTGTGCGGTAAAACGTGGATCTGTTTTTCGTAACACAGCATGGCCGTAACCCGGTACAACTTTACCTTCGCTTAAAGTTTTCTTTACATATTCTTCTATCTGAGCGCCGGTTGGTGTTTCTACGCCCAACTGTTCTCTCATTTCAAATATCCATTTGATTACTTCCTGGTTAGCCAATCCGTGTAGTGGTCCTGCTAATCCATTCATGCCTGCAGCAAAAGATAAATAAGGATCGCTTAATGCAGAGCCTACTAAATGTGTTGTATGTGCAGATACGTTACCACCTTCATGATCAGCATGAATGGTCATGTACAAACGCATCAACCGTTGTACGTCAAATAAATCATATCCTAACATGTGAGCCAGGTTTGCCGCCCAGTCTAATTTAGGATCGGGTTCAATATGTTCGTTGTTTTTATATTTCCTGCGGTATATGTATGC
>DATHNB010000130.1:0-5383 GCA_035486495.1 Ferruginibacter sp.
CACGATGGTTTAAACCAAGATCAAGTAAAAAATGATGTATATGAATCGTATCCGGACTAAATGGTGAACGTTTATCCAAAAGACGTAAACTAAAAACTCTTAAAGTATCAAAAAGCGGAACGATCAATATGGCAAATCCAATAGCAGGAGCAGATGGTAAAAAAATTGCGCTGGAAGGGCTGCCTGCTATGTTAATAAATTTTATTACTAATATGGCATTTACTAATCCTATTAATAAGGATCCCGTATCTCCCATAAATATTTTTGCAGGTGAAAAATTATATGCCAAAAAGCCAACAAGACTTCCTGCCATTGAGAAGGCTATTATTGCATACATAATACTGCCAGCTAAAAAAAAGTAAGTGCCGAAAACCAGTGTAGCCAATAAACCTAAACTTCCGGCAAGACCATCAATACCGTCAATCAGATTGAAAGAATTAATAACAACTAAAACAGTAAACAATGTAAGTATTCCACTGGCAAAACGAGGGATGGAATGAATACCAAAAAAGCCATGCATGTTAGTAATGTGTAGTCCACCTAATTTAATAATTATACATGCTGCAATTAGTTGGCCTACGAATTTTTTGGAAGCAGATAGAATAAGAATGTCATCCTTAATTCCTAGAAAAAATATTACAGTCGCTGCTGCTGCAAAATATTGCAATTCAGTATTTATGGCTGTTTTGGGAACACATAATAGTATAGCTAGAATAAATCCCGCAAATATTCCTAACCCTCCTAAAGTAGGTATAACAACTTTGTGAACCTTACGTTCATCAGGCTCATCAAACAGTTTCTTTTTCCTCGCTACCTCTATGATAATAGGAATTGCAAAAAACGTAATAATAAAAGCCAATGCCGCACTTAATAAAATATTCTCCATTCCAAAATTCGTTTAATAGTTATCTCACTTATGTTTAAACATATGCAGGCAATCTTCCTTCTAACCTACCTCTACAAGACAGCTATTCTGATAAATATGTTGCCTTGAATTCTCTATTAAAACAAAATAGGTAATTATGTACGTAAAATTACGTAACACAAGATAAGCAAATATTCACTTAGACTAACAATGTCTATGCCAAAAACACTAACGGTAAATTTTAATTTTTATTGGCTTCTGTATTGTATTTGTTTTGATTTGAAGTAGGTTTGCAACTTAGAAAAATAAAAACATGGTTAATTTAAAAGACACGGCAACTCAAGTACGCAGAGATATATTAAGAATGGTTCACGCAGTACAAAGCGGACATCCGGGAGGTTCATTAGGTTGTACAGATTTTTTTGTGGCGCTCTATTTTAAAGTAATGAATCGTAAGCCAGGCTTTGATATGGATGGGAAAGGCGAAGATATATTCTTTTTAAGTAATGGACACATTTCTCCGGTTTTTTATAGCATCTTAGCACGTACAGGCTATTTTCCGGTAAAAGAACTTGCAACTTTTAGAAAATTAAACAGTCGTTTACAAGGTCATCCTACTACACACGAGCATTTACCGGGTGTACGTATAGCTAGCGGTTCATTAGGACAAGGTTTTAGTGCTGCAATTGGTGCTGCGATGGCTAAAAAGCTAAATAAGGATACAAACATCGTTTATTCACTACATGGTGATGGCGAGTTGGATGAAGGCCAAAACTGGGAAGGCATTATGTTTGCTGCGCATCATAAGGTAGATAATCTTATTTCTACAATAGACTGGAACGGGCAGCAAATTGATGGAACTACAGATGACGTAATGAGTTTGCACGATCTTCCTTCTAAATTTTTGGCTTTTGGCTGGGAGGTTATTATTCTCGAAAAAGGAAATGATATCGATACTATTATATCTACACTGGCGCAAGCAAAGACCTTTGTGGGTAAGGGGAAACCAATTGTTATCTTAATGAAAACGGTGATGGGGCAAGGGGTTGACTTTATGGAAGGTCATCACGAATGGCACGGAACAGCACCAAGCGATGCACAATTAAAAACAGCTTTAGATCAATTACCTGAAACACTGGGCGACTACTAGATTTCACCTGATTATATTTGAAAAGCAGCCTCAATTGGCTGCTTTTTTGTTGATTTTGCTGCATTCCAGCTGTAAGTAAATATTTTATATCAAATTTTTTATTGATTATCAACATATTATAAAGGTATGATTAAAAATAGTTACTCTTTTTCTTGGAAAAGAGATTAAGATCATGCTACCTTCGCCGTCCATTTAAAAAACACCGGGATAGCGGTGTAATCATTTAAAATAATAAATACAATGAGTAAACTACATTTCACCACTAAACATGCGAACGAGGCTACCGTTACTCACAACTGGTATGTTGTTGATGGTACTAATCAAACCGTTGGACGCATCTGTTCTAAAATTGCAGCTGTTCTTCGCGGTAAGAACAAAGCTTATTACACTCCACACGTTGATTGCGGAGATTTCGTTGTCGTAATTAATTGCGAAAAAATGAAATTAACAGGTACTAAGATGGATGACAAAATCTACGATACCTACACTGGTCACCCCGGTGGACGTAAAGAAGAAGTTGCTAAAGATCTACAAAAGCGCAGACCGGAAGTTCTTGTTGAAAGAGCCGTTAAAGGTATGTTGCCTAAAAATCGTCTTGGCCGTAAGATGTATAAAAAATTATTCGTGTACGCAGGAGCAAATCATCCTCATGCAGCACAAAAACCTCAAACATTCACTTTCTAATTATACAAATAATGGAAAAACAAAAAAATGCCGTTGGTCGTCGTAAAGAAGCTGTAACCCGTGTTTTCTTAAGCAAGGGAGACGGTAAGATCACCATTAACGGTAAAGACTACAAAGACTACTTTTCGTTGATTTACTTACAAAATCAAGTAGAAGCTCCTTTCAAAACTGTTGAAGTGGGTGATAAATTTGACATCGTAGTAAATGCAAAAGGTGGAGGTATTAAAGGACAGGCAGAAGCCATTAAATTAGGTATTGCACGTGTTCTTTTGGAAGTAAATCCAGAATATCGTCCGGCATTAAAAGCTGCAGGCTTACTTAAAAGAGATCCACGTTCTGTTGAGCGTAAAAAACCAGGTCTTAAGAAAGCAAGAAAAAGCTTCCAGTTCAGTAAAAGGTAGTAAGTGCCTGGTAGCAAGTATCAAGAATTTATTTCTTAATACTTACCTCTTGATACTTGATACAATTAATTTAAAACACTTTTTAAAAAAATAAAATGGAAAATAATACTTCCTTACAACAGCAACTTCTTGAAGCAGGCGTACATTTTGGACATCTTAGAAAAAAATGGAACCCAAAAATGTTACCTTACATTTTTGCTGAGAAAAAAGGTATTCACATTATCGATCTAAACAAAACTGTAGAAGGTTTGCAAGAAACCGCTGCTGCTTTGAAATCAATCGCTAAAAGTGGTAAAAAGATCATGTTTGTAGCTACAAAAAAACAAGCAAAAGAAATCGTTGCTGATTGTGCTCAAAAAATTAACATGCCATTCGTTACAGAACGTTGGTTAGGTGGTATGTTAACTAACTTCAACACTGTTCGTAAAAGTGTTAAGAAAATGCAGAGCATCGAAAAGATGTTGAACGACGGTAGCATTGATAATCTTACTAAAAAAGAAAGATTAACATTGACTCGTGATAAAGATAAAATGGAAAAAGTGTTAGGTGGTATCGCGCAAATTAGCCGTGTACCTGCTGCATTATTCTTAGTTGATATCGGCCACGAACATATCGCTTTAGCAGAAGCTAAACGTTTAGGTATTACAACATTTGGTATGGTTGATACTAACTGTGATCCTAACAAAGTTGAATTTGCAATTCCTGCAAATGATGATGCAACTAAATCAATCGCTATTATCGTAAATTATATCACTGCAGCAATCGCTGAAGGTTTGGCTGAACGTCAGGCTGAAAAAGATGAAGATGATAGTGCTAGCGATGTTGAAGAAAGTCCGGAAGCAAAAGCTGCCCGCTTCGAACAAAAAGTTGGTGAAGGTGATGACAGAGGCAAAAGAACAAAAGGTGCCGCTCCAACTAAACGTCGTGTAGCTGGTCCTGGTGCAGGTGGTGCTAGA
The DNA here is from genome assembly GCA_035486495.1 of Ferruginibacter sp. GTDB lineage: Bacteria > Bacteroidota > Bacteroidia > Chitinophagales > Chitinophagaceae > Ferruginibacter. The sequence continues at coordinate 4,057 of DATHNB010000130.1, forward strand.
AGACCAGGTGGCCCTGGCGCAGGTCCTAGATAATTTTCGAATTTTTCAAATCATCCTATAAGAAAATGCAAAGCAATAATAACTTTGCATTTTCCTTTTCATTAAGTTCTGACTAAAAAAATTTCAATTTTAAAATCTTAATATTTTATACAATGAGTGCAACAATAACAGCAGCAGACATCAACAAATTACGCCAGGCAACAGGTGCAGGTATGTTAGACTGTCGTAAAGCATTAACAGAAAGCAATGGTGATTTTGAAGCGGCAATTGACTGGTTACGTAAACATGGCCAAAAAGTAGCTGCTAAACGTAGCGACAGAGAAGCCAAAGAAGGTGTTATCCTTGCTAAAACAACTCCAGATAACAAAACTGGTATGATTGTTTGCATTAGCTGCGAAACCGATTTCGTTAGTAAAAATGCAGAGTTCGTGGCTTTTGCGCAATCAATCGCTGATGCAGCTATTTCTAATAACGTAAAAAGCGCTGAAGAATTAAACGCCGTATCTATCAATGGTAAAAAAGTAGCTGATCTTATTAATGATAAATTAGCTGCTATTGGCGAAAAGATCGAGATATCTAAATTTGAAAGAGTTGAAGCTCCTTATGTTGCTTCTTATATCCACGGTCAAAACCGTATGGGTGTTTTAGTTGGCTTCACTAAAGCTGCTAGTGACGCAGGTAAAGATGTTGCTATGCAAATAGCTGCAATGAATCCTTTAGCAGTTGATGAAACTTCTATCTCTCCGGAAATGATCGCAAGAGAAAAAGACATCGCTATCGAACAAATTAAAGCTGAAGGGAAACCGGCTGAAATGGCTGAAAAAATCGCTGTAGGTAAGATCAATAAATTCTTTAAAGACAATACCTTATTAGCTCAACCATTTGTAAAAGACGCAACTAAATCAGTAAGCGACTTCTTGAAAAGTGTTGATGCTGACCTAAAAGTTACTGAATTCAAAAGAGTAGCATTAGGCTAAAACCATATTCCAATTATATAAAAGGCTGTCTCAAAAGGACAGCCTTTTTTGTGCCTGCTTATTTACGTATAGACTATACCGGTTTCAAAAACTACTGTAGTCTTAAATAATTTTTACAACTATAAAAATATATCTTCGCAAACGGAATTAATATTTCACGCCAAATCATAATCTATCTATGACACCAAAATACAAGCGGATTTTACTAAAATTGTCAGGTGAATCTTTAATGGGAGATAAAAATTTTGGATTAGATTCTGAGGTGATTGCTAAATATGCACAAGACATAAAACAGATAGTTCAATTAGGTGTACAGGTGGCAATAGTGATTGGAGGAGGTAATATTTATC
>DATHNB010000131.1:0-2164 GCA_035486495.1 Ferruginibacter sp.
TGTTTTAACGAACACCCTCATTGACGGATCTTACTCTTTTTTGTTAGATCCTCCTGCCCTGGGTTAAACGTTTTCTTGCCTGATTTAATGTGTTTTGTGTAAAGAAAGTATGTAACAAACCCGTAATATATATGCTATATACCTGCTATATACCCGCAACATACCCGTAATATCCCCTAATTATTCCTTCTATAAATACGGGTATTCCCTTATGGAAGGATACGTATTTTTCGTGAGTTAATATATTATTGTTAGACTCTATTTTTACAAAAAAAATTATGATATGGCACGTTTAAAAGGAATTGTTCATTTGAGGGGAACCATCGATGGTTTTACATTTTATAAAATTAAAGGGATTGAAGGAACGATTACACGTCGGAAAGCCGGGCCAACAAGTGAGCAGGTTAAAACAGACCCTGCCTATGCACGGACAAGAGAAAATGCGAAAGAATTTGGTACTGCTTCAACGGCAAGTAAAATCTTGAGGAGATCTTTGCAACCATTTACCCGAAGTATAGCAAGCAGTTATGTTTCTGGAGAGCTTACAAAGATATTTCAACGGATGGTAATAAAAGGAGACGGTATTCGGGGCAAAAGATCTTTAAAGCCAAGAGAACATAAAGAACTTCTGCTGGGATTTGATTTTAATGCGAATCTATTTCTTCAGAGTGTGCTCCGGTTAAAACCGGAGGTGCATTTTACCGAAAACCGAACCAGAGTAAATCTGGAGCTTGATTCTTTAAATCTGAAAACGGATATTTTTGCTCCTGCCGGTGCTACACATATAGAGTTTATACATGCGGCGTGTATACAGCCAGCCTTAGTATTTAAACCGGAAATGAATGCGTATGAATATAGCAATGATCCAAACCGGATTTTTCAGAAAAGTATATTATCTGAACGCATGCAATTGGATTATGATCAGGATATTCACCTTACATTACCAATTGATTTTCAGCAGAACGACTTCATACAGGAAGAGAGTCTTCTGATTTCGGTCCTTGGTGTTCAATTTTATCAGCAGGTTGGATTTCACATGTACCTGCTTGAGTCCGGAAAGGCAATGAGAATAGTAGGTATAGATTGAGATACACTTTCTATTTAGATTTAGTTACTAGGTTCTATATATAACTTTCTAGCAGCTGGAAATTAATAACTTCAACATGCGGAAAATAGGCGAAGCTCAATCAGGGCACTGCCGTCGGACCGCTTTTTCCAGCGGTCCGACGGCTCGGTTAAATCTTTACTCAGACAATTTGTATTCAAATGAGAATAGCATTATAGGTTTTATGTTGAAAAAATACAGTTAAATATTATTTTAAAATAGTTTAATACTATTTAAATCAAATAAATACAAATCACATGCTTTGTTTATTTCATAATTGAATCCAATATTTTACCTTTGAATTCCTAGTCTTTTATTTTGGATGAATTAACCAATACAAACCAAACATATGAAAAAAGTTCTTACAGCGTTTTTCCTGCTGGCTACATTAATTTCTTTTAACAGCTGTCGAACCAAAGACGGAGCTCCAGGTCCTGCCGGAACAAGTGGAACAAACGGAACGAATGGTACAAATGGTTTAGTAAATCAGGGATCTGTTTCTGGTACATTATCTTACCTGGATTACCAAGGTGATTCCGTCGGAATTCCTTTTAATTATCCATATTATGCGACGCTTCAGACGAATCAGTTCTGGTATTATGGTCCAAATAGTGTCAATAATGCTCCGGGTTATCAAATTGATCTTTCCAGAAGAGGTATAACAGATGGAGATGATTCCACCTCATTTCAACTATACGGCTCTTTAGATAATTCGGGGAATCCAGTATCACCAAACAGCGCTTCAATATCGTTCTCATTAATGGAAGATCTGAATAACAGTTTATTTAGTTTTCAGGCGAGTGATTCGGATGTTTTTGATTCGAATTATAATTCGAATATTGCTGTCACTAATTTCAGCTTGGATACTTTAAGCGGTCAGTTAAAGTTTAATTATGTTCTGACGTTGGGTTCTGGAGCAATTACTTCACCTAAGTATAACAATAGTACTAAACCGGCTGTTATAACAGGTTCTGTTAATGTAGTACTGGTTCGAAATAAATATATTGTTTTCTACCCATTACCATCATAAGAAAGAATTGCAACAAACAAATTTTTAAT
>DATHNB010000132.1:0-3027 GCA_035486495.1 Ferruginibacter sp.
TTGAGCAATTGGTGGTACTATCAAATTTAGAAAGTATTAACGCGGTATTAATTCACCAGGGCAAACCACAGTCCGAAAGATTGCTGCAGTTAAACACCATTGCTATTACACAAATGAAGTCGTTACTAAACAATAGGCAAATCAAAAACCTTAAATAAACATACCAAGAAGGTCGATTCGATAAAACACCTCTCTGATGAGCAGGGTCCTCTGCCTTGCGAAAACGGAAAACTTGTATTGTTGCGCAACATGTGCAACACCCTGCTACAACACGCTACAAAACTGAATATCAATGGTTTAACCACTGTCAAGATTTTGTCAGTGACAAAAACGTGTCACCATTTTTTACAGGTATTACCCCGTTTGGCCAATCCCGCCATGCCGGCGAACTTTGAGTAAACTACATTGATTCATTATGCAATATTGTTTTTTTACCTTTTTCGCCTGCATACTCCTAACTGCAAACTGCAAACTGCAAACTCCTAACTGCTAACTGAATAAAAAGGGCGTTGCCCCGTTGATAGAAACGGAGCCCGCGCTTGGAAACCTGTCCCGATGAATATCGGGATCATACGGCAACGGCATTAGGCGCGAGGCCGTTATCCGTTGCAATCGCTAACGCGGACTTCTGTCAAAAAAAACTTCAAAATGACGCAAGATTGTGTTTTAAGTTAATGTTCGATTGATCTTATTTGAGGGGTTAGATGTGGTTATTTATCAGTCTTAATTCTCATCTTAAATTACTTTTACCTTTATTTGATTAATTAATTAAATTCGGCAAGAGAACCTAAATAATAATGTCCAATTTTTTCACAAACCAAGAAGATAATACGCTTTATAATAAGTTTGTTGGTGTGTTTGAACATATGCAAAATATTGAAATGTTTAAAGCAGTCATTGGTTATTTTAGAGCTTCAGGATACTTTGCAATTCGTAAACATTTTCATTCTGATTTAACGGTTAAAATTATTGCAGGGATAAACGTTGACCCATTAATTGCTTTTGCACAAAAACAGGGACTGCTATTTAACTCTAATTCAAAAAGCACAAAAGAAGAATTTATTACATCAATTCAGGATGACATTTTTAAAGCAAAATATTCAAAGGAAACCGAGGATGGAATTTTATTATTGATCGATGATATCGCCACTAATAAAATAGAAATCAGAGCGCACAACTCTAAAAAATTACATTCCAAATTCTATATTTTTTTATCCCCAAATTTCAACGAGCATAACCCGAATATTATGGTTATTATGGGATCATCTAATTTATCTGCACAGGGTTTAGGACTGGAGGATGTTGAGTATAATTATGAGATGAACATTGAATTAAGAGATTATCCAAATGTAAAATATGCGGATAATGAATTCGAGAAATTATGGGGGCAAAGCACTCAAATTTTACCGGTTGATGCACCTTCATTAATTAAGAAAACTTACTTAGATGTTACACCTACGCCATTTGAAATTTATGTTAAATTTTTGATAGAATTTTTCGGAAAGAATATTGAATATGACCCGGATAGTATTGGCGATATTCCACTTAAAAAGTTTAAGAAATTAAGTTACCAAGTTGACGCAGTAAACCAGGGATATGAATTATTATTAAAGTATAACGGGTTCTTTTTGGCTGACGTTGTGGGAACTGGTAAAACAGTAATGGCGGCGTTACTCGCAAAAAAATTTATTATCAATAACGGCCCTAAAACTAAAGTGCTAATTGTTTATCCGCCCACTTTAGAAAAAAACTGGAAGAGCACCTTTAAGGAATTTAGAATAGACGAAAAATGTCATTTTATTGCTAACGGAAGTTTAAATAAAATTGTTGACGGGAACCATAATTATGATGATAAAGAAAGGTATGATTTAATCTTAGTTGATGAAGCTCATAAATTCAGAAATCATACAAGTCTTCAATTTCAAAACTTACAAATTATATGCAAAGCTGGGAGAGAAAATATTGGCGGGGTTGAGGGGTTTGAAAAAAAGGTGGTACTGATTTCTGCAACGCCATTAAACAATAAGCCGGAGGATATCTACTATCTTATTTCTTTATTTCAGGATGTTAGAAATAGTAACTTAAGCGAAACTAATCTTCAAAAATTCTTTTATAATTGTTCCGTAAGATATAAAGCCCTGATAAATCAAAGACCTTTAAATTTACAAGCTATTCACGAGATTTTTGAAAGCATAAGAGCCAACGTAATCAAAGACATTACTATCAGAAGAACAAGGACGGATTTATTAAAAAATGAGCGGTACAAAAATGACCTGATAAAACAGGAGGTGGTTTTTCCAAAAGTTGCCGATCCCTTTAAAAATGAATATCTATTAAGTTCAGCCTTGGCCGAGTTATTTTTAGAAACTGCAAACAGTATTATTGACCCCAGCAGAATTGACTTCTTTCGTTATCAAGCAATCGCATTTTTAACTGATGCCGCAAATAACGGAACTTATCAAAATGCACAAACTATCTCTCGATCGTTGGCATTTATAATGCAAACCCAGCTGATTAAAAGGCTGGAAAGTAGTTTTTATGCTTTTAAAAAATCATTAAATAAAATTACCCACTCTACTAAACAAATGATTGACATGTATGAGCGGGACAGCGTATTTATTGCTCCCGACTTAGACATTTCGGATTTATTAAACCAGGGAAAAACGGATGAAGAAATTGAAATTGAGATACTAAAAATAGATGATGAAAAACCTAAAAACAGGGTTTTTAAAAAAACAGATTTCAAAGAAGGTTTTATTGATGGTTTAAAAACTGACTGTGAAAACTTAGACAAGTTAAACTCAAAATGGCAATTAGTTGATGAAAATAACGACCCCAAATGGAACGTGTTTATTGAATTATTAGAAACCGAATATTTTAATAAAACGAAAAACGAATTAGGCAAGTTAGTAATCTTCACGGAGTCGGCCGACACCCTTACTTATTTGAGCGGAAGAATTAAAAGTGAAACCAACTATAGGGTACTTTCGATAACCTCCGAAAACCGTAACAGGGAATTTGAAAACA